>NZ_JBEXHU010000009.1:0-73492 GCF_040608175.1 Micromonospora sp. NPDC005206 | reverse complement strand
GGGGGGGGGGGGCCCCCCCCCCCCCCCCCCCCGGGCGCGGGGGGGGGGGGGCCCGCCCCCCCCCCCCCCCCCGCGGCGCGCCGTCGACGGGGTCAGGTCGCCTTGGCCAGCGCCTCGAACTCGTCGTCGGTGAGCTGCACCTCCGCGGCGGCCACGTTCTCCTCCAGGTGCGCCACCGAGGACGTACCGGGGATCGGCAGCATCACCGGCGACCGGCGCAGCAGCCAGGCCAGCGCGAGCTGCGCGGGCGACGCGCTGTGCGCGGCGGCGATCGTGTCCAGCGGCCCGCCCGGGCGCGCCAGCTCACCGGTGGCGATCGGGAACCACGGGATGAACGCGAGGTCGTTGCGTTCGCAGTACTCCAGCACGTCCTCGGCGCTGCGGTTGGCGAGGTTGTACAGGTTCTGCACCGAGACGATCGAGGTGATCGCGCGGGACTCCTCGATCTGCGAGACGGTCACCTCGGACAGCCCGATGTGCCGGATCTTTCCCTCCTGCTGCAACAGCGCCAGCTCGCCCAGCTGGTCGGCGAGCGGCACCTGCGGGTCGATCCGGTGCAGCTGGTAGAGCGGAATCGTGTCCAGGCCGAGGTGGCGCAGGCTCAGCTCACACTGCTGGCGCAGGTACTCCGGGCGGCCCACCACACGCCAGTCGCCCGGCCCGGCCCGGGTGAACCCACCCTTCGTCGCGACGACCAGGTCGTCGGCGTACGGGTGCAGGGCCTCGCGGATCAGCAGCTCGGAGACGAACGGGCCGTACGAGTCGGCGGTGTCGATGAACGTCACGCCCAGCTCGACCGCCCGGCGCAGCACCCGGACCGCCTCGGCGGGGTCCTTCGGGTCACCCCAGACGCCCGGCCCGGTGAGCTGCATCGCCCCGTAGCCGAGACGGTCGACGGCGAGGTCGCCGCCGATCCGGTAGCTGCCGGAAGCCTTCGCGGGTTGCTTGCTGACGTCGGTCGCCATACGCGGTTCCCCAATCATGTCGTCGTGGCGGGCAGGAGATCAGCTCGCCACCCCGCTGATGATGCCCCAATCCGGTCGTCGTATCCCCGGCGTGCCGACTGTGGGGGTCGACACGGTCGCACAGGCCGCGCCGGGATTCGGGTCGCGTTTCCGGTGGCGCCCGCGCTGTCCGGTCTGCTACGCCTGATCGCAGCCGGTCCGGCCGGTCGGGGGAGGCGCGATGTGGCGGCGGTTCAGGTCCGATCCGGTGCGCCGGCTGCGGGAGCGGCTGGACGGTTTCGCCGCCACCACGGACCCTCGCGCGGTGCTCGACTCGGGCGCGATCCGCGACGCCGAGGCGGTCGTCGAGTTCGTGACCGCCACGCCCACGGACGGGCCACTGCCGGAGCCGGTCGCCGAGGGCTTCTTCCTCCTCGCCTGCCTGCACTGGTACCGCTACCAGCTGCTGCCCCCGGGCGAGGACGCCGACGACCTCGGTCAGGCGGTCAGGCTCACCGAGTTCCTGCTGCGCTTCGCCCCGGAACGGGTGCCACCGTCGCTGCTGGCCGTGCTGCACGCGCACCGGCCGCCACCGGAGTCCGGTCGGGTCCCCGGTCAACGGGGTCCCGGTGGTCCGGCGTCCGCGCCCACCGGCTCCGGTTCGGCTCGCCACGGTCGTACGGCGGGCCTGCCCGACGGCGAGGCCGGCGCGCTGTTCCTCGAGGCCGTCATGCTGATGGCCGCCGCGGAGAACAACCGTGACTACCGGGGCGCCGACCGGGCGGCGGCGCTGCTGCGACAGGCGGTGGACGGCACACCCGCGGGTGAGCCGGAGCGGTTGCACTACCTGTCCGCCCTCGGCAGGGTGCACCGTGCCCAGTTCCAGTACCTCGGGCGGCGCCGCGCCCTGCCGTCGGCGATCGAGGCGCACCGGGAGAGCCTGGAGTCCACCCCGGCCGGCGACCCGGAACGCCCGGCCCGGCTGTTCAACCTCGGCAACGTGCTCGGCGACCGGTACGAGGTAGACGGCGCCCCGGCGGACCTGGACGAGTCGATCACGCTGCTGCGCGACGCCGCCCGAGCCACCGGCGCCAGCGCCTCGGTGCGCGCCATGGCCCGGGCCAACCTCGGGCAGCGGCTGCGTGACCGGTGGCGTCTGCGGGGCCGGCCGGCCGATCTCGACGAGGCGATCGGCTCCTTCGTCGCCGCCCGAGCCGGCGGTGACCCCCGGGTCGCCGCCCTGCACGGCACGGCGCTCGCCGAACGGTTCCTGCGCGACCGGGCGACCGCCGACCGGGATGCCGCGATCGACGCGTACCGGTCGGCGCTGACCGGGTTCGGCGGTCTCGACCCGGAGCTGGCCGGCATCGCACAGGCCGGTCTGGCGACCCTGCTCGCCGAGCGGCACCAGGCCGACGCCGCCCCGGCCGACCTCGACGCGGCGATCGAGGCGTACCGGGCGGCGGCCGGGTCCGGATCGGCGCACGATGGGCTGGACCCGGACGAGATACGACACGTGGTCGGCGGCCTGCTGGTGACCCGGTACGAGCGGCGGCGGCGGATCGACGACATCACCGAGGCGGTGCGGCTGCTGCGCGAGGGCGCCGACGCCGCTGGCGAACCGGTCCACCGGGCCCGCTGGCTCGCCGAGCTCGGCTACGCGCTGGGCCGGGGGCACGCCGACCTGGGCGGGGTGCGCGCCCTGCGGGCCGCCCGGGACGCGCTGACCGAGGCGGAGTCGCTGCTTCCCCGCGCCGACCCGCTGCGCCATCAGGTGCTCAACAACCTGGGTAACATCCTGCGCGAACTGTCCGACCAGGCGGGGGAGCCGGAGCTGCTGGAGCCGGCCGCCGTGGCGCTGCGGGCCGCGATTGCCGCCGCACCGGATGCCGCCGCGCTGCCCGCGTACCGCTCGAACCTGGGCCTGGTGTTGCAGGCCCTGTTCGCCTCGACCCAGGACCTGGCCACCCTGACCGAGGCGATTCAGGTGCTGGCCCAGGTGACCGAGACCACGCCGCCCGGGCACCCGGACCGACAGTCGGCGCTCACCAACTACGGCTCCGCGCTGAACCGTCGCGTGGAGCTCGCCCTGGACGGCGCGCTGCCCGCCGGCGGCCAGCCCGCCGAGCACGTCAGGGCCGGCGCCGCCCGGGACGCCGACGCCGCGGTGACCGCGCTGCGCGAGGCGGTCGAACTGGCCGAACGGGAGGCCGAGCCCACCGAGTACGTGCAGACGCACGGCACCCTCGCCCTGGCTCACCTGCTGCGACACCGTCTGCACGACGACCCGGCGGGGCTGGACGAGGCGGTCCGGCTCCTCCAGCGGCTGAGCGAGCGCCAGCCGTTGGCCGGCGCAGAGCGGCACCGGATCCACACCAACCTCGGCAACGCGCTGCTGCTGCGCTACCGGGCCGGCCGCGACGAGGCGGACGCCACCGCCATGCTGGCGGCCAACCGGGCCGCGGTCGACGCGCTGCCCGCCGAGCATCCCGCCCGCACCATGTGCCTGAGCAACCTGGCCACCGCCCTGGAAGCGGTCGCCACCCCCGCCGCGCTGGCCGAGGCGACCGCCGCGCTGCGCGCCGCCGCCGCGGTCGAGTCCGCGCCATCGCTGCTCCGGGCGTCGGCGGCGAACCGGTACGCGGACCACGCCGCCGCGGCCGGCGACCTGCCGGCCGCGCTCGACGGGTACGCCACCGCGATCGAGCTGATCGACCTGGTGGCCTGGCACGGCATGGACCCCGACGACCAGGCGCGCCTGCTCGGGCTGTTCCCCGGGCTGGCCAGCGCCGCGGCCGCGGTCGCCATCGCCCTCGACCGCCCGGAACGCGCCGTCGAGCTGCTCGAGTACGGCCGCGGCGTCCTGCTGACCCGGGCCCACGACGCGGGCGCCGACCTGGCCGCACTACGCGCGGGGTCCCCTCGGCTGGCAGCCCGGCTCACCGACCTCCAGGCCGCTCTCGACGGCTTCACCGCGCTGTCGCCCGCCGGCTCGGACGATCCGAGCGGCCGTGTCGAGCAGCGGTACGACCTCGCCGTCCGGCGCCGCGACCTGCTCGCGGAGATCCGCGCCCGGCCCGGGTTCGCCGACTTCCTCCGCCCGCCACCGTTCGCCACCCTGGCCCGGGCGGCTGCCGGTGGCCCGGTGGTGCTGGTCAACGTGGCCGCGCGGCGCTGCGACGCGCTGGTCGTCGCCGACAACCAGGTCACCGTGGTCCCGCTGCCCGGGCTTACCCTGGCCGAGCTGGTCACCCGGACGGCGAGCTTCCTGACCGCGATCGCGGTGCTCACCGGGGCGGCGGCGCCGGACGGCCCGGATCCGGCGGCGCAGCGCCGCCGGCTGACGGCCCGGACCGAGGTCGGTCAGACGCTGGACTGGTTGTGGCGGGTCGTCGCCGCACCGGTGCTCGACGCGGCCGCGCCCGCCCCGGCGCCGTCGGGTGCCGTACCCGCCGCCGGGGCGGACTGGCCACGGCTGTGGTGGTGCCCGACCGGGCTGCTCACCCTGCTGCCGTTGCACGCGGCCGGCCCGCTCGACGGCGGCGACGGGGTGCTGGACCGGGTCGTGCCGTCGTACACCGCCTCGCTGCGGGCGCTGGCGCACGCCCGACGCGGCGTGCCGGCCCGGCCCGAGCCGGTCGACGCGGCGCTCGTCGTCGGCATGCCCCAGACCCCCGGCCTGGCCGACCTGCCCGGTGTCGCGCGGGAGGAGGAGATCGTCCGTCGGCACCTGCCACGGGTCCGTGCGCTCCTCGGCCCGGCGGCCACCCCGGCGGCCGTGCTCGCCGCGCTGCCCGCCCAGCCGGTCGCCCACCTGTCCTGCCACGGCACCCAGGACCTGCGCGCCCCGGCCTGGGGGCGCCTCACCCTGGCCGGCGGCTCGCTGCACGTCCGGGACCTGTGGCGGCCCGCCGGCAGCCCGGCCGCGCTGGCCGTTCTGTCCGCCTGCGAGACGGTGCGCGGCGGGGCCGCCCTGCCCGACGAGGCGCTCACCCTCGGCACCGCGTTCCAGCTCGCCGGGTTTCGGCACGTCATCGGCGCGCTCTGGTCCATCTCGGATGCGCTGACCGTACGGCTCTGCGCCGACCTGTACGCCGGCCTGGCGGTGCCCGGGGGGATCGCACCGGACCGGGCGGCGGTCGCCCTGCACCAGTCGGTCCGCCAGCTCCGCTCCGCCCTGCCCGACCGCCCCGACACCTGGGCCGGCTACGCCCACCTCGGCCCCTGAACCTGTTAGGAAGGGCCCCTTGTACAACATCAGGCGTTAACAAGGGGCCCTTCCTTACCGCTCAGCGGCGGAGACGGCGGCTGGCGGGTCGGGTCGGGCCGGTGCGTACCAGGTCACCCCGACCGCGGCGACCAGCAGCGCGGTGCAGAGCAGCACCAGCCGTACCCCGGTCCGCAGCGACCGGACCGCCGCCATCGCCTCCAGGTGGTCGCCGAGCGGGGCCGGTGGGAGCGCCTCCACCGGGGTCACCGCCAACCTGCCGTGCGCCGCGCGCAGCAGCGCCAGCGCCCCACCCACCCCCGCGGTCAGCGCGGCGAGCAGCAGGACGCCGACCAGCGCCCCCCAGCGCGGCGCCAGCGTGCTGACGTCGGTGCGGCCCCGGATCAGGCTGAACCCGACCAGTGCCACCAGCAGACCGCCGAGGCCGTTGCGCCACGCGACCGCCGCCGCGCGGACCCGCTCCAGCTCACCGCGCAGCAGCCCGGCCAACTGCTGCGCCCGGTGCAGGTCGGCGACGGTCGCGGGCGGCCCGGGGCGCAGCCGGATCACGCCTCGACCGCCAGCTGCAGCGTCCAGTACGCGCCGCAGCCGCGCAGCCCGGCGGGGCGCGACGGGTGGTCGGCCGCGCACTCACAGAGCACCGTCCGGTAGCCCGGGTCCGGGGCGGCCGGCGCGGCCTCCCGCCGGTACAGATCGTCGACCACCGTGCTGGTGGTCGAGTGGTCGCACCGCGGGCATCGTCCGCTGAGCAGCACCGCGAACTCGAACTCCCGCACCGTGAAGCCCGCCGCGGTCTGCGCCGCGTACGCCTCGTCGGTCACCTCGACGTACGGCAGCGGGCCGGCCGCCGGTTCGTCGTCGCGCATCCCGACCTCCCGCCGCCCACCCGGACCGTCCACCGTAGCCGGTCGCGGCGCCCGGCCGGTCGACGTGTCGGATGACCACCAGCACCGCCGCCGGTACGGCGATCGTGACGGGCCGGACCGGGGCCAGTTGGCCGGAGCGAGCGGTACGACCGCCGTCGGCGTGCGACGCTGGGCGCGTGCCGCGACACCGGCTCGGGCAGCCGGACCGGTCCGTACCCGGGCGCGACGGCGGAGGGAGCACCCATGGCGGGAGTGCCGCAGGTCGACTTCGCGCTCGACACGTACGAGTGCATCGTGATCTATCCCGGCGCGGCCGGACGGGCCCTGCCCAACGAGACCGTGCAGCGGTTGCAGGCCGAGCACACCGAGCACATGCAGGCGTTGCAGCAACGCGGCATCATCCTGGTCGCCGGCTCGGTGGACGGGCCGGCCCGCAACCCGGAGCCGCCGATCGGCTTCGGGCTGGCCCGCACCGGCAGCGTCGACGACGTGCGCAGCGTGCTGGAGGCCGACCCGGCGGTGCAGGCCGGGCTCTACCGGGTGGACGTGCTGACGTTCCTCTGCCCGGCCGGGTCGTTGGAGTTTCCGCTGGCCAAGACCGAGAGCTGACCGGATCGACGGCTGTCGTGATGTTGACGGCGGTCGGCCGCCCCCCGGTGCTACGGTCGCGCCCAGCGAGGACCGCCTTCGGGGCGCACCCGGCGCCGGCGGCCGGCCCCGGTCGAGGAGTCGCCGTGAGCTCCGCCGCCACCCCCGATGTCGCGTCCGCCATCACCCGGCTGCGCGCCCTGCTCGGTGACCGCCTCCACGAGCCCGGCGATCCTGCTTTCGTCACCGCCACCCGCCTGTGGAACGCCGCCGTGGACCGCGCGCCCGCGCTGGTCGCCCGATGCCTGGACGCCGACGAGGTGGCCGGCGTGGTCCGCATCGCCGCACGGTGCCACCTGCCGCTCTCGGTCCGTTCCGGCGGGCACGACTGGGCCGGTCGGGCGCTGCGCGACGGCGGCCTGGTGCTCGACCTGACCGGCTTGCGCGCGGTCCGCGTCGACCCGGACGCGGCCACGGTGACCGTGGCCGGCGGCGCCACCGCCGCTGACCTGCTCGCCGCCGCCCGCCCGTACGACCTGGTGGTGCCCACCGGCGTGGTCCGGGACGTGGGCATGGCCGGGCTCACCCTCGCGGGCGGGTACGGTCCGCTCTGCGGCCGGTTCGGCCTGGCCCTGGACAACCTGCTCGGCGCGGAGGTGGTGCTGGCCGACGGTCGCCGGGTCACCGCCGACCCCCGGCACGACGCCGAGCTGTACTGGGCGCTGCGTGGTGGCGGCGGCAATTTCGGCGTGGTCACCGAGCTGCGGTACCGCGCGCACCGGCTGCCCGCCGTGCTCGCCGGCATGATCATGTTCGCGCTGGCCGAGGCGCCGGCCGTGCTGCGCGGCTACGCGGCGGTGCTCGCCGAGGCCCCGGACGAGCTCACCGTGATGGCCGGCTTCCTGCCCGGTCCCGCCGGCGAGCCGGTGATCTTCGTCTGCCCGTTCTACAGCGGCCCGGACCTGGACGCCGGGTGGCCGTGGGTGGACCGGCTGCGGGCGCTGGGCGTCCCGCTGGTCGACCAGGTCGGCCCGCTGCCGTACGCGGACGCGTTGCGGATGTTCGACGGCGGGATGGTCGACGGCAACCACTACCTGCTGCGGACCCGCTGGCTGCCCGCGCTCACCGGTGCCGCGGTGGACGCGCTGGTCGACGCCGCCCGGCAGGTCAGCTCGCCGTTCTCCGCGCTGGCCCTGCACCACTTCCACGGCGCGGCCAGCCGGGTGCGGCGCGACGACACGGCGTTCGGCCTGCGGGCCGATCACCTGTTGACCGAGGTGATCGCCGTCTGGGCGCCGGGCGGGGTGTCCGAGCCGCACCGGGAGTGGGCCGAGCGCACCTCGGCGGCGCTCGCGCACGCCCTGCCCGGTGGCTACCCGAACCTGCTCGCCCCGAGGAGACCGACCGCCTCCGGCTGGCCTACGGCGCGAACTGGGCGCGGCTGCTCCGGGCCAAGCGGCGCTACGACCCCCGTGACCTGCTCACCGCCGTGCCCACCCTGCCGCCGCCGGAGCACTCCGGGTGAGCCGCCGCCGGGAGCACCCGGACGGCGCCTGCCAGCGGAGGCGTACGATTCCCGGCGCGCGGTCGCCGTTGCCCGTCGCCACAACGTTCCCGGTGCCCGCCGGCCCGACGCGCACCGCGCGTCGTTGGACAATTGTTCCGCTGCCTGCAAGGGGTCGGCCCCGAGTCCGACCTGAAGGAGAGACTAGCCTGATGGGCGTGACACGCCGCGCGAAGATCGTCTGCACTCTTGGACCCGCCACCTCGTCCCCGGAGCGCATCCGGGGTCTCGTCGAGGCCGGCATGAACGTGGCGAGGCTCAACTTCAGCCACGGCAGCCACGCCGACCATGAGGCGGTCTATCGACTGGTCCGGGAGGCGTCCGAGGCGGCTGGCAAGCCGGTGGCCGTCCTCGCCGACCTGCAGGGCCCCAAGATCCGGCTCGGCCGGTTCGCCGACGGCCCGCACGAGTGGCGCACCGGCGACTCGGTCGTGATCACCGGCGACGACATCATCGGCACCAAGGACCGGGTCTCCTGCACCTACCGCAAGCTGCCGCAGGAGGTGAAGCCCGGTGACCGGCTGCTGATCGACGACGGTCGCGTCGCCGTCGAGGTCACCGACGTCACCGGCAACGACATCCGCTGCCTGGTCACCGAGGGCGGGCCGGTCTCCAACAACAAGGGCGTCTCGCTGCCCAACGTGGCGGTCAGCGTGCCCGCCATGTCGGACAAGGACGCCGAGGACCTGCGCTTCTCCCTGGGGCTTGGGGTCGACCTGGTCGCACTCTCGTTCGTCCGCTCGGCGGAGGACATCAAGCTCGTCCACGGCATCATGGCCGAGGAGGGCGTGTTCCGCCCGGTGCTGGCCAAGGTCGAGAAGCCGGAGGCGGTGGACCACCTGGAGGCCATCGTGCTGGCCTTCGACGGTGTCATGGTGGCCCGCGGCGACCTCGGCGTGGAGATGCCGCTGGATGAGGTCCCGCTGGTGCAGAAGCGGGCCGTGCAGCTGTGCCGGGAGAACGCCAAGCCGGTCATCGTGGCCACCCAGATGCTCGACTCCATGATCGAGAATTCCCGCCCCACCCGGGCGGAGGCCTCCGACGTGGCCAACGCGGTGCTCGACGGCGCGGACGCGGTGATGCTCTCCGGCGAGACCAGCGTCGGCAAGTACCCGGTGCTGACCGTCAGCACCATGGCCAAGATCGTGACGACCACCGAGGCCGGCTCGATCGGGGTGCCCCGGTTGCAGCACGACCCCCGTACGCACGGCGGCGCGCTCACCGTGGCCGCCTCGTCGATCGCCCGGGCCATCAACGCCAAGGCGCTCGTCGCCTTCTCGCAGACCGGCGACACCGTCCGGCGGCTCTCCCGGCTGCACTGCGACCTCCCGCTGCTGGCCTTCACGCCGGTCCCTGAGGTGCGCAGCCAGCTCGCCCTGAGCTGGGGCGTGGAGACCTTCCTGATGCCGTTCGTGCAGCACACCGACGACATGTTCCGCCAGGTCGACGAGGCGCTGCTCGGCCTCAACCGGGCCAACCCGGGCGACTACGTGGTGATCGTGGCGGGCAGCCCGCCCGGCACCCCCGGCTCGACCAACACCCTTCGCGTCCACCAGCTCGGGTCGCTCGTCGACGCGGCGTCGGCGCGGGCGCTGCAGTGAGCGACGGCCGGGCCGCGGTCGGCCAGGCCGCGGTGGACCAGCTGCTGGAGGTCCTGGACCTCGAACCGGCCGGGGAGATGACCTTCCGGGGGATGAGCCCCCCGGTCGGCCCGCAGCGGGTGTACGGCGGCCAGGTCGCCGGCCAGGCGCTGGTCGCGGCCGGCCGCACGGTCGACCCGGAGCGGTTCGTGCACTCCCTGCACGGCTACTTCGTGCGCCCGGGCGACCCGGTCGAGCCGATCGAGTACCAGGTGGAGAACATCCGCGACGGCCGGTCCTTTTCGGTCCGCCGGGCGGTGGCTCTGCAGCACGACAAGCCGATCTTCTTCATGTCGGCGTCCTTCCAGCGGGCCGAGGAGGGGCTGGACCACCAGGCGCCGGCCCCGCCGGACGTGCCCGCCCCGCAGGACGTGCCGACGATGACGGACCGGCTCTCCCGCTACCCGGAGCGGCTGGGCATCTGGGGTCAGATCCCGCGCCCGATCGACGTGCGCTACGTCGGCGAGCCCGGCTGGGTTCGTCCCGGCGACCGGCCCGCCGACCCGCACCAGCGGGTCTGGATGCGCATCGACGGCAAGCTGCCGGACGATCCGCTGCTGCACGCCTGCGCGCTCACCTACGCCTCGGACCTCACCCTGCTGGATTCGGTGCTCTCGGTGCACGGCGAGGTGTGGGGGCCGGGCGGGGTGGTCGGCGCGAGCCTCGATCACGCGCTCTGGTTCCACCGGCCGTTCCGGGCCGACGAGTGGTTCCTCTACGACTGCTGGAGCCCGTCGGCGTCCGGCGCTCGCGGGCTGGCCACCGGCCGGATGTTCACCACCGACGGCCGGCAGATCGCCAGCGCCGTGCAGGAGGGCCTGCTGCGCCGCGTCGGCGCCTGAGGCTGCCGTCATCCCCGCCAGGCACGCACCTGTTCACAGGTCGCGTCCGGGCGGGGACGACTGTCTCTGGCCGAGCGCCGTCACCACTGACGCGCGCGGCGCGGGTCAGGGCTGGTGGATGCCCTCGCCGGCGATCTCGATCTGCACGGTCTTGCCGACCAGAACTCCGCCACTTTCGAGCGCGACATTCCAGAGCAGGCCGTAGTCCTCGCGGTTGATTTCCGCCGTCGCGCTGAATCCGAAGATGTTCTGCCCATAGGGATCGCGCCGGGCGCCGCCGAAATTCACCTGCAGGTCGACCACCCGGGTGATCCCCTTCACCGTCAACTCACCGGTCAGCACGAATCGTCCGGGTGCCGGGTCCGACTGCGGTGGGAGATTGTGACTTCTGCCTCGTCCACCGAGTCGATTCCTTCGCAGACGCGCCCAGTAGAAGATGGGATCCTCGTTGCCCTGCCAACTGATACCCGTGCTTCGATATTCAAGAGTGGGATAACGATCCACGTCGAGGAAATCGGCACTCTTCAAATGTGTGTCCCGGTCGACGCTCCCGGTGGTGATGCTCGCCGTCTCGATGGTGGCGGTGACCGAGGAGAGCAGCGGGTCCTCCGCCACGAAGATCTGCGCGGTCGCCTCGGCGAATTCACCCCGCACCGGGCTGACCATCATGTGCCGGGACAGGAAACCGATCCGCTTGTGCGCCTGATCGAGACGATAGGTGCCGGCGACCGGGATGGTCATGCCATCCCAGGTGCGTGTCGCGATATCGGTCATCGTGTGCCTTCCCCCCGAGGTGGACCCCGGGTGTTTATCAATGTGCTGATGGAGCCCAGGCAAACGGTCAGACAGTCGTACTCCCCGCCCAGCATAAGGACGCTTCCGAGCAGCTTTTCGGGGCCCACCGCACGGTGAATCATGACGCACTTCACGCGTCCTCGAATGCCTCGGGTCAGCGACCCGAGCGGGCCGGCTTTTCGTCGATGCGTGGCCGATCGGCCGAGGGTCGCCCGTCCGGCCGGCTGACCCGAGGGCTAACCTTGCCGACATGCGCCTCTCCGCCCGGGTCGACTACGCCCTCCGCGCGGCCGCCGAGCTCGCCGCGACGGCCAGCGGCCCCGGGCGGGGCCGACCGGTCACGGCCGACCAGATCGCCCGGGCCCAGGAGATTCCGCCGAAGTTTCTGGAGAGCATCCTGCTCCAGCTGCGCAGGGGCGGCATCGTGCACGCCCAGCGTGGCCCGGAGGGCGGCTACTGGCTGGCCCGTCCGGCCGAGGAGATCTCCCTCGCGGAGGTGATCCGGGTGATCGACGGGCCGCTCGCACACGTACGCGGACAGCGCCCGGAAACGCTCGGCTATCACGGCCCGGCCAGCGCGCTCCAGGAGGTCTGGATCGCGCTGCGGGCCAGTGAGCGGGAGATCCTGGAGCTGGTCAGCGTCGGCGACGTGGCCGCGAACACGCTGCCCGCCCGGGTCACCGAGCTGGCCGCCGACCCGCGCGCCTGGATCTGACCGCCGGCGTCTCATCCACCGATCGGGCACTTGACCCGGGTCGCCCCGTGCCGCATTGTCGACTAAGTCGATAGGAGATGCCGAAAAGTCAGGGGGCGCTCGTGCGCAAGCTGCTGGTCCTCGCTCTGGTCGGGCTCGCCGCGCAGCTGATCGACGGCTCGCTCGGCATGGCGTACGGGCTGACGTCGTCCACCCTGCTGCTGGTCGCCGGGGTCGCCCCGGCCGCCGCGTCGGCGTCGGTGCACCTGGCCGAGATCGGCACCACGCTCGCCGCCGGGGTGGCGCACTGGCGGTTCGGCAACGTGGACTGGCGGGTGGTGACCCGCATCGCGCTGCCCGGCGCGATCGGCGCGTTCGCCGGCGCCACCCTGCTCAGCTCGATCTCCACCGAGTCGGCCGCGCCGTGGATGGCCGGCATCCTCTTCACGCTCGGCGCGTACCTGCTGGTCCGCTTCGCCCGGCCGCTGCGTACCGACCGGGTCGGCGGGCGGCTGCGCGGTCGCTTCCTCGGTCCGCTCGGCCTGGTCGCCGGCTTCGTCGACGCCACCGGCGGCGGTGGCTGGGGTCCGGTGGCCACTCCGGCGCTGCTGGTCTCCGGCCGGATGGAGCCGCGCAAGGTGATCGGCTCGGTGGACACCGCCGAGCTCGTGGTGGCGGGCGCGGCCAGCGTCGGCTTCCTGATCGCGCTGGGCAGCGAGGGGTTCCTGCTGCCCACGGTCGCCGCGCTGCTCATCGGTGGGCTCGTCGCGGCCCCGCTGGCCGCGTGGCTGGTGCGCATCGTGCCGGCCCAACTGCTTGGCGCCGCGGTCGGTGGCGTGATCGTGCTGACCAACGCCCGCACGCTGCTCCGGTCCGCCGAGCTGGACGGTCCGGTCCGCCCCGCGGTCTACGCCCTCCTGGCGGCGGGCTGGCTGGCCGCGCTGGTGCTGGCCGTGCGGACCCTGCGCCGCACCCGCCGAGCCCGCGCAATGGCCGCCGCGCCCGCCACCGCCGTGAGCGCCGCCACCGCTCCTCCCGTCCCGGCGGCCACCGGCGCCGTGCCGACCGAGCTTGCCGGCACGGGTACGCCAGCCGCCCGCTGACCGCGGCAAGCGGTTAGGAAGGGACCCTTCCTCTACACGAGGCGTTAAGAAGGGGCCCTTCCTTTCACGGGCGGAGCAGGTCGTCGGCGGTGGCGGTCAGCAAGCCCCATGCCTCGTCGACGTGCCGTTCGGTGGTCTGCGGCGAGCCGACCGCCAGCCGCAGCGTGTACCGGCCGGCGACCCGGGTGTGCGTCAGGTGCACCCGCCCGGTGGCGTTCAGCCGGGCCAGCAACTCGGCGTTGGTGTCGTCGTCGGCGTGCAGCCGGAAGCAGACCAGCGAGAACGGGTGCGCCGCGGCCAGCTCGAAGCGGTCGTCGGCGCGTACCCGGTCGGCGAACCGGGCGGCCAGCGCCACCCCGGAGCGGATGTGCGCCCGCAGCCCCTCGACGCCGTACCAGCGCAGCACGAACCACAGCTTCAGGGCCCGGAACCGGCGGCCCAACGGCACCTGCCAGTCCCGATAGTCGATCACCGCACCGGATTCGCTGGCCGCGTTGCGCAGGAACTCCGGCAGCACGGTCAGCGCCTCGACCAGCTCGCCGCGGTCGGCCACCCAGAACGCGTCGCAGTCGAAGCCGGTGAGCAGCCACTTGTGCGGGTCGAAGCAGTACGAGTCGGCGTACTCCAGGCCGGTGTGCGACCAGCGCAGCTCCGGGCAGACGGCAGCGGCCCCCGCGTACGCGGCGTCCACGTGCAACCAGATCCCGTACTCGGCGCAGATCGCCCCGATCTCCGGCAGCGGGTCGATGGCGGTGGTGGAGGTGGTGCCGATGGTGGCGACCACGATGGCGGGGATGTCCCCGGCGGCCAGGTCGGCCTCGATCGCGGCGCGCAGCGCGGCCGGCCGTAGCGCCAGGGCCTCCGGGTCCGCCTCGATCGGGCGGACCCCGTCGCTGCCCAGCCCGGCGATCCGCGCCGCCTTCTCGATGGAGGAGTGCCCGTGGACGGAGGTGTACGCCCGGTAGCGCCGGTCGATGCCGGCGTCGCGCCAGCGGCCGCCGCTGGCGCGGTGCAACGCGGCGAGGGTGGCCACCAGGGTCGCCGAGGAGGCCGAGTCCTGGATCACCCCGCCGCCGCTGCCGGTCGAGCGGAACCGCTGCGGCAGGTCCAGCAACTGGGCCAGCCAGTCCATCATCACGGTCTCCAGCTCGGTGCAGGCCGGGCTGCTGGCCCAGAGCATGCCCTGCACGCCGAGCCCGGAGCTGACCAGGTCGCCGAGCAGGCTCGGGCCGGAGGTGTTGGCCGGGAAGTAGCCGAAGAAGCTTGGGTGCTGCCAGTGGGTCAGCCCCGGTACGACGATCGCGTCCAGGTCGGCGAGGACCGCCCCGACCGGCTCGCTGGCGGTGGGCGGGGTGGCCGGCAGGGCGGCCGCGACGGTGCCCGGCGGGTCGGCCGGAGCGACCGGACGCTGCTCCAGCGTGGCCCAGTAGTCGGCGATCCAGTCGATGACGGCGTGGCCGGCGCGGCGGAACTCGTCGGGGTCCATGTGTGGGGCGCTCACCCGGACGAGTTGATCAGGCATCGTTCGCCGGGGCAAGGGCCGGGCGTGGTCGCCGGATGGTCGATTCAGCGAGAGGCATCGATATTGCGGTTCGGAACGCGCTTGCCTTACGATGCGTCTTGAGCCGGATCCGTGCGTACCCAGGGCGTTCACCCCCCGATCAGATCGCTGTCCGCCGCCGTCGTGGCGAACCGTCCACCGCGCCTTTCGGGCAGGCCCGTGGACCGCAGCGGTCATCACCGGATCCCCGGAGGCAGTTCATGCACCCGTCCAGACATCGGCTGATCCTGCTCGCCGGCGCGACCGTCGCCGTCGTCGCGGCCGGCACCCTCGGCACGGTCGTCGCCTCGGCCACCGCCGCCGGCTGTCGGGTCGACTACCAGGTCACCAACCAGTGGCAGGGTGGCTTCGGCGCCAACGTCACCGTCACCAACCTCGGCGACCCCGTCACCGGGTGGACCCTCACCTGGTCGTACGCCGCCGGCCAGCAGGTCACCCAGGCGTGGAACGCGGCCGTCACGCAGGCCGGCGCCCAGGTCACCGCGCGCAACGTCGACCACAACGCCGCCATCGCCACCAACGGCACCGTCGCCTTCGGCTTCAACGGCTCGTGGACGAGCGCCAATCCGGCGCCGGCCAGCTTCGCGCTCAACGGCGCCACCTGCACCGGCGCCGTACCCACCGCCGGCCCGACCACCACACCGCCGAGCACCCCACCCCCCACCACCGCGCCGCCGCCATCGGCCGGGGCGGTGCAGATGGAGGACCTGAACCGGGGGTTGGTCAGCGTCCGCTCCGGCAGCGGCAACCTGGTCTCCTGGCGGTTGCTCGGCACCGAGACCTCCGGCGTGGCGTTCAACCTCTACCGAGGCTCCACCAGGGTCAACGCCAGCCCGATCACCGGCGCCACCACCTACCTCGACGGCGGTGCGGCGGCCGGCTCGGCGTACACCGTGCGCGCGGTCGTGGGCGGCGCCGAGCAGGCGGCCTCGGCGCCAGCGCTGCAGTTCCGCGACGGCTACCTGGACGTGCCGTTGCAGGTCCCGGCCGGTGGCAGCACCCCCACCGGCGAGACCTACACCTACAGCGCCAGCGACGCCTCCGTCGGCGACCTCGACGGTGACGGCAGCTACGAGATCGTCCTCAAGTGGGAGCCGTCGAACGCCAAGGACAACTCCCAGTCCGGCTACACCGGCAGCGTGTACGTCGACGCGTACACCCTGGCCGGCGTCCGGTTGTGGCGCGTCGACCTGGGCCGCAACATCCGCGCCGGCGCCCACTACACCCAGTTCCAGGTGTACGACTACGACGGCGACGGGCGCGCCGAGGTGGCCATGAAGACCGCCGACGGCACCCGCTCCGGCACCGGCCAGGTGATCGGCTCCGGGTCGGCCGACCACCGCAACTCCAGCGGCTACGTGCTGGCCGGCCCGGAGTACCTGACCATGTTCGACGGACAGACCGGCGCGGTCCTCTCCACCGTCACCTACGACCCGCCGCGCGGCACCGTGTCGTCCTGGGGCGACTCGTACGGCAATCGGGTGGACCGGTTCCTCGCCGGCACCGCCTACCTGGACGGGCAGCGCCCCTCGCTGATCATGGCTCGGGGCTACTACACCCGCGCGGTGATCGCCGCCTGGGACTTCCGCGACGGCACGCTGCGCAGGCGCTGGACGTTCGACTCCAACGCCTCGGGCAACGGCGCCGCCGCCGGTCAGGGCAACCACCAGCTCTCGGTCGCCGACGTCGACGGCGACGGCCGCCAGGAGATCGTCTACGGCGCCGCCACCATCGACGACAACGGTCGCCTGCTCTACTCGACGGGCAACGGCCACGGCGACGCCCTGCACGTCGGCGACCTCGACCCGAGCCGCTCCGGGCTGGAGGTGTTCAAGGTCGACGAGGACGGCAGCAAGCCCAGCTCCTGGTTCGCCGACGCCCGTACCGGCCAGGTCCTCTGGTCCACGCCGGCCTCCGGCGACAACGGCCGGGGCGTCTCCGCGGACATCTGGGCGGGCAGCCCCGGCGCGGAGTCGTGGTCGTCTGCGGTCGCCGGGCTGGCCGACACCAGGGGGCGCAACGTCGGCCGCAAGCCGTCGTCGGCGAACTTCCTCGCCTGGTGGGACGGCGACCCGGTGCGGGAGCTGCTCGACGGGACGAAGATCGACAAGTACGGCACCGGCGGTGACACCCGGCTGCTCACCGGCAGCGGGGTGGCGGCCAACAACGGCACGAAGTCCACACCGGCGCTCTCCGGCGACATCCTCGGCGACTGGCGCGAGGAGGTGATCTGGCGGACCACCGACAGCCGGGCGCTGCGCCTCTACAGCACGCCCACCCCGACCGGCACCCGGATCCACACCCTGATGCACGACCCGCAGTACCGGGTGGCGATCCACCGCCTACAACCAGCCCCCGCACCCGGGGTTCTTCATCGGCGACGGGATGGCGAACCCGCCCACCCCGAACATCTACCTACGCTGACCCCTGACGGCCCCGAGCGGGGTCGCCGGGGCGGCAGGCACCGGGCCGCAGCCGCGGAATCCGCTCAGCTACGGCCCGGTGCGCCACACCGCGGCATTCCCGACCCGTCCCGACCGGGGATGCCGTACCACCACCGGCACCTACGTTAGGCACCGTCCTGGTCGCGCGGGTGACGCCGACGTGAAGATCGTGTTTCACGTCCGGTGCAGGCCGCCCACCACCTGCTCGGCGATCAGCTCGTACGAGCGCACCCGGTCCCGCACGTCGTAGACCAGCGTGGTCAGCATCAGCTCGTCCGCGCCGGTGCGCTCCACCAGCTCGGTCAACTGCCGACGCACCGTCTCCGGCGAACCCATCGCCTGACCGTCGCGGCGCTGCTCCACGAACTCCCGCTCGATCTCGGTGTACGGGTACGCCGCCGCCTCCTCGGGCGTGGAGAGGGGCTCCGGCCGGCCGGAGCGCAGCTTCAGGAACGACAGCCCGCTCGGTCCGGCCAGCCACTCGGCCCGCTCATCGGTCTCCGCGCAGACCGCGTTGACCGCGACCATCGCGTACGGCTTGTCCAGCCACTGCGACGGCCGGAAGTTCTGCCGGTACAGCGCCAGCGCGGGCAGGGTGTTCGCCGAGCTGAAGTGGTGCGCGAAGGAGAACGGCAGACCGAGCAGACCGGCCAGCTGGGCGCTGAAGCCGCTGGAGCCGAGCAGCCACACGGCCGGCTGCTCACCCCGCCCCGGGCTGGCGATGATCTGCCCGGGCCGCTCGCCGCTGAAGTAGTTCATCAGGTCGGCCAGCTCGTTCGGGAAGCCCTCGGCCGAGAGCCCCTCCATCGTGCGGCGCAACGCCAGCGCGGTCATCTGGTCGGTGCCCGGCGCGCGGCCGATGCCCAGGTCGATCCGGCCGGGGTGCAACGCCTCCAGGGTGCCGAACTGCTCAGCCACCACCAGCGGCGCGTGGTTGGGCAGCATCACCCCACCCGACCCGAGCCGGATCGTCGAGGTGTTCGCGGCCAGGTGGGCGAGCAGCACGGCGGGAGCGGAGCTGGCGATCGCCGGCATGTTGTGGTGCTCGGCCACCCAGAAACGGTGATAGCCCAGCTCCTCGGTGCGCCGGGCCAGCTCGGTGGTGGCCCGCAGTGCCGCGCCGGCGGTGGTGCCCTTGGCGACCGGAGCAAGATCAAGAACAGACAACGGTACGGTGATCACACGGTTGGCCAACCCGCTCCCGGACGCTTTTGTTCCGCTTGGCCGGCATTCGATCGGACCGCCCGCCCACCCCGTCGTCGCTCAGCCCATCCCGCGGGCCTGTTCGAAGATCAGGCTGGTCTGGGTGTGCTGCACCACCGGATCGACGGCGAGGTGGTCCAGCACGAAGTCGCGAAGCGCGTCCCCGGACGCCGCCCGTACGTGCAGCACGTAGTCCTCCGCGCCGGCGACGTGGAACACCGACACCACCCCGGGCAGCCGCACCGAGCGGGCCCGGAACGCGTCCACCGCCGCCCGCTCGTGCGCCGTGAGCCGCACCGACACCAACGCCTGCAACGGCAGGCCGAGCGCGGCCGGGTCGACCTCGGCGTGGAACCCGCGGATCGCGCCCCGCTCGCGCAGCGCCCGGGTGCGGGTCAGGCAGGTCGAGGGCGCCACCCCCACCCGCTCGGCGAGCGCGTTGTTCGGTAACCGGCCGTCCGCGGCCAGCTCGGTCAGGATCGCGCGGTCCACCTCGTCCAGGGCCGGGTACGGCCGCACATCGTTCGGCTCAGGGGGCATCCCGCCATCCTCGTCCGAATGCCTCAACGAAGCTAGGTCAAATGACAGAATTATCTTCCAAGGCATTGCCCCGTTGGTGGAGGATGTTCGACGCTACCGCCATGACGATGGTGGACACGACAGCCGTACACGCCGGCCGCGACGACCTGCGGGCGCTCGGCGTCCACGTACCGCCGATCGACCTGTCCACCACCAACCCGCTGCCCTCCGTGGACGGCGGCGGGGACGCCTACGAGCAGCTCGCCACCGGCGGCCTCCTTCCCGCCGACGGCAGCGCCGTCTACCAACGGCTGTGGAACCCGACCGTCGCCCGCTTCGAGACCGCCCTCGCCGAACTGGAAGGCACCGCCCAGGCCGTCGCCTTCGCCAGCGGCATGGCCGCGCTCACCGCCACCCTGCTCGCCGCCACCCGGGACGGCCACCGGCACATCGTCGCCGTCCGTCCGCTCTACGGCGGCACCGACCACGTGCTCGCCACCGGGCTGCTCGGCACCACCGTCAGCTGGGCCCGCCCCGACGAGGTCGCCGCCGCCATCCGCCCGGACACCGCGCTGGTCATCATCGAGACGCCGGCCAACCCCACCCTCGACCTGGTCGACATCGCCGCCCTCGCCACCGCCGCCGGCGACGTCCCACTACTGGTCGACAACACCGTCGCCACCCCCGTGCTGCAACAGCCGGCCCGGCACGGCGCCGCACTCGTCCTGCACAGCGCCACCAAGAGCATCGGCGGGCACGGCGACGTCCTCGCCGGCGTCGTCGCCTGCGACGCCGACTGGGCCGCCCGGTTGCGCCAGGTCCGCGCGGTCACCGGCGCGATCCTGCACCCGCTCGGCGGCTACCTGCTGCACCGTGGCCTGCAGACCCTCCCGCTGCGCGTCCGCGCCCAACAGGCCACCGCCGAGAAGCTCGCCGGCTGGCTCGCCGACCACCCGGCCGTACACCGCGTGCACCACCCGTCGGTGCACGACCCGGCGGCGCTGGTCGGTCGGCAGATGGCCGGGCCCGGCAGCCTGCTGGCCTTCGAGGTACGCGGCGGCGCACCCGCCGCGGCCGCCGTCGCCGGCGCCTGCCAGCTGATCACCCACGCGGTGTCCCTCGGGGGCGTCGACACCCTCATCCAGCACCCCGCCTCGCTCACCCACCGGCCGGTCGAGGGCGACGCGAAGCCCGCCGCCGCGCTGCTGCGCCTCTCGGTCGGGCTGGAGGACCCCGAGGACCTGCGCGTCGACCTCGCCCAGGCGCTCGCCATCCTCGGCTGACCGCCCCGGCCGCCTCAGCTCAGATCGCGGTTCCCCAGCACCCGGCGGGGGGAGCCCTGCCGGGCCACCCGCAGCATCGCCCGGCCCAGCCCGTCGGTGGTGGTGACCTGGTTCGGCAGCAGCCGGCGCAACACCGGAAAGAGTGGGCGGGTGACCGCGTACCCGATCCGGTACGCCCGGGTCTTCGACACCGCCCCGTGAGTCGGCTGGATGAAGCCAGGCCGGGCCGCGTAGCCGTTGGGCAGCAGGTCGAGGACCGCGTTCTCGGTACGACCCTTGACCCGTGCCCACATCACCCGCCCCCGCCCGGTGGAGTCGGTGCCCACGCCGGAGACGTAGATGAACGTCACGCTCGGGTTCACTTCGGCCAGCAGCCGCGCCGCCGCGAGGGGGTAGTCGTAGCTGATCCGGGTGTAGGCAGCCTCGTCGAGGCCCAGCGAGGAGACACCAAGGCAGTAGAAGCAGGCGTCGACGCCGGCCAGCTCGGCGCGCACCTCCTCCAGCTCACCGACATCCCCGACGGTGACCTCGCGCAGCTTCGGATGCCGCTGCCCGGTCGGCCTCCGGCCGACGGTCAACACCTCCCGCACGTCCTCGGCGAGCAGGCACTCGCGCAGCACGCCCTGGCCGACCATGCCGGTCGCGCCGAAAATGACCACCCGCATCAGTTCCCACCCCTGTCGTCGATCCCGTCATCCGGCCGTCCGCTCCGGGCCGCGGCGGGTCAGCCTCGCCACCGTGTCGGTCGCCGTGCGTCGGCGGCTGGTCAGCGCCTCGTGCCCGGAGCGGGTGTCAGCGCGGCCGAATCGGCCGCCAGTAACAGCAGCTCGTCGGCAGGGTAACCGGTCGCTGACCCGGCCGGCGCGCTCAGCGACGGCGATGGTGGGCCACCTTGCCCGGGACGACCGGGCGCCGGCCGTTGCCTGGGCTGAGGGAGGTCAGGACTTCGGGCCGACGTGCCGGTCCAGCGCGGCGACCGCCTCCCGCCGGGCCACCGACAGCGAGTTGCGCCGATTCATCCGCCAGGCGATGCCGAGCAGATCGAGCGCCCACTGGCAGAGGCCGATGATGTCGGTCGACTCGTTGGTGAACATGTACCGCGGGTAGACGTACTCCTTGCCGCGGACGGTGACTCGGTTGGCGAACCGGCAGCCGTCGGAGTGGAACAGACCGCGCACGAAGTCGCCGGGATGGCGTTCAATGATTGCCCGCTGCCAGTCGGCGAGGACGATCGGGCGTTCGTGTTTCTTGCCGGGACCGTGCTGGGGCAGCAAGCACGGCCAGTGGCTGCCATAACTCTGTACGCCGACGCAGCCCTGCTTCTGCACCAGTTGCACCGAACTGGCAAGCACGTCGCGCATCGCCTGGTCGCACAGCTTGATGAGATTCGGCCAGGCGTTTGAGCAGTAGATCCGGAGCACCGGCACCCGAGCCGACGTCACCAGATGGCCGTCGCCCAGGTAGAGGCCGAGAAGGTAGGCGTAGGCCCCGGGGTCCGTCGGACTGTCGACACCCTCGCGGCAACGAAAACACCGCAGTTGCGTGCCCTGCTGCTTCGCCTCGGGGCGGTCGTTGCACCAGTGCCAGACAGTCCGATAGGGCAGGCCCATTTCGCGAGCGGTGTCTGCAACGGTGCTGCCGGCAAGGAAGAGCCGGCGTGCACGGGAGCGGATCTGAGGTGGATGCACGAAAACAGCTTCGAACATCCGTACGACGATTTTGGTGCCCTCGGTGGGATTCGAACCCACACTGTATGCAGTTTGAGTGCATTGCCTACTGCCAGTTGGGCTACGAGGGCGCTTCCCTGATTCGGCCCTGACAGGATACCCACTACGCTGAGGGCGGTGACACCCGGCTGGGCGGGTGTCGGGTTCTGACTGGTGGGGGTAGGGCTGGTGGCCGAGACGCCGACGGATGCCGAGCGCAGGCGGGTGCTGATCGCCGAGGACGAGGCGCTGATCCGGCTGGACCTGGCCGAGATGCTGGTCGAAGAGGGCTACGAGGTGGTGGGGGAGGCCGGTGACGGCGAGACCGCCGTCCGCCTCGCCGAGGAGTTGAAGCCTGACCTGGTCATCCTCGACATCAAGATGCCGATCATGGATGGGTTGGCCGCCGCCGAGCGCATCGCCGGCGCCCGGATCGCCCCGGTGATCATCCTGACCGCGTTCAGCCAGCGTGACCTGGTGGAACGGGCCCGGGCGGCCGGCGCCATGGCGTACCTGGTGAAGCCCTTCCAGAAGAGCGACCTGGTCCCGGCGGTGGAGATCGCGCTGTCGCGCTACTCCGAGGTCGCCGCGCTGGAGGCGGAGGTCGCCGGCCTGACCGACCGCCTGGAGATCCGTAAGACGGTGGAGCGCGCCAAGGGCGCGCTGATGACCACGTACGGGATGACCGAGCCGCAGGCGTTCAAGTGGATACAGCGCACGGCGATGGACCACCGGATGACCATGAAGGAGGTCGCCGAGCGGATCCTCGCCGAGACCGCCGGCGGCGAAGTGGCGCAGCCAACCGTCTGATCGCCGCCTGCCTCCTGGTCGCGGCGGACGCCTCGGTGTCCGCGATCGGGGACCACCGCGCAGGGCCGGCAGGGCATAGCATCGACCCGTGACCGTCCGACGGGTGATCGCGGTGCTCGGCCTCTTCGCGCTGCTGGTCTCCGGCTGCGACGGTCCGGTCGAGCCGTCCGGCGGCGCCTCGACCGGCACTGGGCCGACGACCGCCGCCGCGCCGGCGCTCCGGCCGGGGTGGCAGCCGCTGACGTTGCCGGCGCCGCCCGGTGGTGCGGGCCGTCTGTTGCTCCGCGACGCGGCGGCCTGCGCGGGTCGCTGGTTCGTGGTCGGTGGTGTCGCCGACGCCGGTGGCGGCACCCGTCCGGCGGCCTGGACCAGCGTGGACGGTACGGCCTGGACGGTCGTACCGGTGCGTGCGGATTCCTTCTACGGCAGGCAGAACGTGCTCTCGTCGGTGGCCTGCCGCGACGGGAAGGCGGCGGTGATCGGCGCCAAGACCGGTGGGGCGCACGGCTATCCGCGGATCAGCACCTGGCGGCAGCTGCCGGACGGCGCGCTGGGCGAGGTGCAGGCGTCGTTCGAGACGTACGGCGGGCCGACGGCGGTGAACGTGTCCCGGTTGGCGGCCGGCGCGTCGGGCTGGCTGATCGTCGGCAACCGCTCGGCGGGCGCGGCCTCCTGGGTGTCGTCGCCGGCGGCGGCGGAGTTCGAGCTGGTGGAGGGCGCGCCGGAGCTGGCCAGCGATGCGGTCGGGGTGACCTGGGCGTTCGATGCGGTGGCGGCGCCGCCGGGCTGGCTGGCGGTGGGTGGCCTGCTGCCGGCCGGCCGGATCGACCGGGACCCGGCGGTGTGGTCGTCGCCGGACGGGCGGTCGTGGCGGCGCACCGTGCTGCCGGGCGGCCCGGAGTACGAGGAGTTGCAGCGCGTGGCAATCGTCGGTGGGGTGCCGGTGGCGGTCGGGTTGCGCGGGTCGACGTTCGGCGCGTGGCGGCAGGAGGGGACGGGCTGGGTGGCCGCCGGGGCGTTCGGTCGGCGGGCCGGGGCCGGGGTGCCGGCGGTGGCTTCGCTGGTCGTCGCCGGGGACCGGCTGGTCGCCGCGGTCGCCGACGGTGAGCGGTACTCGGTGTGGGCCTCGGCGGATCGGGGTGGGTCGTGGCGGGAGGTCGCGATGCCGCTCGATGTGCCCGCGGGGGTCGACCGGGACGTGGCACTTGTGGCGGTGGGTGACAGGTGGTGGTTGGCGGCGGACGACGGTTCGCGGTCCGCGCTGTGGTGGGCGGGCGGCCTGGTTGCCTGAGTGCCGGGGGTTGCGCAGCGCCTCGGCCTCGGGTTGCGGCGTGCCGAGCTGTTTTCGCAGGTCAAGGGGCCTTTCGTCCAGGTGCGGATGGTCCGGGTCGATGCGGGTGAGCTCCGACCGGCCGCGCGGTTAAGGACCGACCGACGGATTCACCTGTTACGGACATCGACAGGATTGCCCACGTCTTCGTAACGGTTTCGCAGACCCCCCGTTCAGGCCTTCCGGGAGGGTGTGCGGTGTCGGTACGCTCCGCCATCACGAGCCGTAACGCAGGGGGAGTCCCTGCGGGGTGGGTGGAATTGCGGGTTTGCTGCTGTCGCCGTCGCTTCGGGTCAGCCGCGTCCGCATCTGGAGGAGGTCAGGAAGCCGTGAGGCGAAGCTATGTACGGGCGCTGGGCACCGTTGCGCTCGCCGCGACCCTGGTGGTCGCGGCTGGTTGCCAGGATTCCGGTGGCGGCGATGGTGGGACCGCGTCCGGTGACTGCGGTGGCAAGATTGCGATCTTCGGCGCGTTCACGGGTGACAACGCGGGTCTGGTGATCCCGTCGCTGAACGGCGCGAAGCTCGCGGTGAAGCAGTTCAACGCGGCGAACCCGGACTGCAAGGTCACCATGCAGGAGTTCGACACCCAGGGTGACCCCGCGGTGGCGACCCCGTTCGCGAACCAGATCGCCGGGGACAACTCGTTCCTCGGTGTCATCGGTGGTCACTTCTCCGGTGAGTCGGACGCCACGATGCCGATCTACCAGGCCGCTGGCCTGGCGATGGTCAGCCCGTCGGCGACCCGGACGGACCTGACCCAGAAGGGCAACACGTCCTTCTACCGGGTGGTCGGCAACGACGGCACGCAGGCCGGCGCGGTGGCGAGCTACCTGAAGACCCAGAACGCGAAGAAGGTCTTCCTGGTCGATGACGCCAGCGCGTACGGCGCGGGCATCACCGAGGAGCTGGGCAAGCAGCTCGGCCCGCTGATCGTGAACAAGGACAAGATCCAGGAGCGGCAGGCGCAGTTCGACGCCACCATCTCCAAGATCAAGTCCGCGCAGGCGGACTTCGTCTTCTACGGCGGTTACACCCGTGAGGCCGCTCCGCTGGTGAAGCAGATGCGTGCCGCCGGTGTCCAGGCCAAGTTCGTCGGCCCGGACGGTCTCTACGACCCGGCGTTCCCGGCGGGTGCCTCCGGCGGTGCCGAGGGCGCGATCATCACCTGCCCCTGCCTCCCGGCTGACAAGGCCGGCGGCACCTTCTCCGCCGACTACCAGAAGGAGTACGGCATCCCGCCGGGCTCCTACGGTGCTGAGGGCTTCGACGGCGCCAAGATCTACCTGGACGCCTTCAAGGACGGCAAGAAGAGCCGGGCGGACATCCTGGCGTACGTGAAGGCGTACGACAAGCAGGGCGTGTCGAAGTACATCAAGTTCGATGCCAAGGGTGACGTCGACCCGTCGAAGGTCGTCATCTGGGCCTACCAGATCAAGGGCACGGCTATCGAGGCGCTGCAGGAGCTCAAGCTCAGCTGACGCCGCAGGCATTGGAGTGCGGCCGGGGTGTTTCACCCCGGCCGCACTCGATTCAAGGAGACCCCCGGTGCATTTCGATGAACTGATCGGCCATCTCGGCCAGCACACGGTCGACGGCCTGTCCAAGGGCGCCATCTACGCCCTGATCGCCCTCGGCTACACCCTCGTCTACGGCGTCCTTCGCCTGATCAACTTTGCGCACTCCGAGGTGTTCATGGTCGGTACCTTCGCGGTGCTGATCCTCTGGAACCAGCTCGGGGTGGAAAATAACCCGCCGGTCGGCCAGGCGATCCTGTTCCTGGTGCTCGGCCTGCTCGTCGCGGCGGCCGCCTCGGGCGGTACGGCTCTGGCCCTTGAGCGGATCGCGTACCGGCCGTTGCGGCGCAAGAACGCGCCGCCGCTGATCTTCCTGATCACCGCGATCGGTCTGTCGCTGGTCTTCGTGGAGCTCTTCGGGCAGGTGCTGCCCAAGCTGCTCGGTGGCGTGCTGCCGGCGGCGTTCGGCCGGCCCCGGCAGATCGTCGGTATGCCGACGATCATCCAGCAGGAGACCCTGTTCACCATCGGCAACACCGCGATCACGAACATCCAGCTGATCGTCTTCGTCGCGGCCGTGGTGATGATGGCGATGCTGGACTGGTTCATCAACCGCACCCGGTACGGCCGGGGTGTGCGGGCGGTGGCCCAGAACCCGGAGACCGCCGCGCTGATGGGCGTCAACCAGGAGCGCGTGATCATGCTGATCTTCGTGCTCGGTGGGATCATGGCCGGCGCCGCCGCTCTGTTGTGGAGCATGCGGTTCGGCTTCACCCAGAACAGCATCGGCTTCGTGCTCGGCCTCAAGGCGTTCACCGCCGCGGTCCTGGGCGGCATCGGTAACCTGCGCGGCGCGCTGCTGGGTGGCCTCTTCCTCGGCATCGTCGAGGTCTACGGCGCCACGCTCTTCGCGTCCAACTGGGAGGACGTCATCGCCTTCGTGGTGCTGATCGTGGTGCTGATGTTCCGGCCGACCGGTCTGTTGGGCGAGTCGCTCGGGAGGGCCCGCGCATGATCGACAAAATCCGCTCCGCTGACCGCCGCCGGGTGAACATGCTGACCACGGTCGGCGACCGCTGGCGGGCGCTGACGAAGTGGCAGCAGGCCCTCGGGCTGGCCGCCTTCGTGGCGATCCTCTACTACCTGCCGTTGCTCGGCATTCCGGGCCTGACCTGGTTGCGTACCGACTCGATCGAGGGCGGCAACAACTGGGCGGGTGTGCTCTTCATCTGCGCCATCTACGTGCTGGTCGCGATCGGCCTGAACGTGGTGGTCGGTCTCGCCGGCCTGCTCGACCTGGGCTACATCGGCTTCTTCGCCATCGGGGCGTACAGCGTGGCGCTGTTCGGTTCGGTGAACTCGCCGGTGGTGAAGTGGATCCAGCAGGAGTTCAACCTGCCGGCGACCTGGGCGGTGACCTGGGCGATCTGCCTGTTCATCGCGATCGTGCTGACGATGATCTCCGGGGTTTTGCTGGGCTGGCCGACGCTGCGGCTGCGCGGTGACTACCTGGCCATCGTGACGCTGGGCTTCGGCGAGATCATCCGGATCGTGGCCCGCAACGCCACCGGGCTGACCAACGGCCCGGTGGGCATCTCGGCCATCCCCGGTCCGGAGGGTGCGCCGTCGGCGGACAACAAGTACTTCGGTCTGATCGACGCGAAGCCCTGGTACTGGCTGGCGATCACCTTCGTGCTGGTCATGGTGTTCCTGGTCCGCCGGTTGGAGCGCAGCCGGGTCGGCCGGGCGTGGCTCGCAGTTCGGGAGGACGAGGACGCCGCCGCGGTGATGGGTGTGTACCCGTTCAAGTTCAAGCTCTGGGCGTTCGCCATCGGTGCGGCGCTCGGCGGCCTGTCGGGCTTCCTCTTCGGCAGCCGGAACGCGTTCATCGACCCGACCCAGTTCAACGCGAACCTGTCCATCCTCTTCGTGGCGATGGTCGTGGTCGGCGGTTCCGGCAACATGATCGGCGTCTCGCTCGGCGCGGTGCTGCTCGCGTATCTGCCGGAGCGGTTCCGCGACTTCGCCGACTACCGGTGGCTGGTGTTCGGTCTGGCCATGGTGCTGGTGATGATCCTGCGTCCGCAGGGCCTGATCCCCAGCCGGCGACGGGCCCGCGAGTTGAAGGACCGCGCGGCGGAGGCAGAGGAGGTGCCCGCTCATGTCTGACCAGACCACCAGCACGGCGACGCCGAAGATCCCGACCCAGCCGGGCCCGCGCTCGGTGCTGCTCGAGGTCGACGACGTCACGCTCCGCTTCGGCGGCGTGGTCGCCCTCGACAAGATCAATTTCCAGATCTACGAGGGCGAGATCCTCGGTCTGATCGGCCCGAACGGTGCCGGCAAGACCACCAGCTTCAACGTGATGACCGGCGTCTACAAGCCGACCTCCGGGGCGGTCCGGTTCCGCGGCCAGAAGGTGACCGGCCGCAAGCCGCACCAGATCAGCCAGCTCGGCATCTCGCGGACGTTCCAGAACATCCGTCTCTTCCCGGAGATGACGGCGATGGAGAACGTCATGGTCGGCACGGACTCCCGGCACAAGACGAGCGTGCCGGGTGCGCTGTTCCGAGTGCCCCGGTTGAAGGCCAAGCCGCACGAGTTGCCGCAGGTCACGGCCACGTCCGGGTTCGCCCGGACGTGGCAGGAGATCCGCCGGACGTGTGCCCGGACGTTCGGGCTGTCCCGGTACGTCCTGGAGGAGCGGGCCGCCGAGGCCAAGGCACTCGAGCTGCTGCGGTTCGTCGGGATCGCCGACCGGGCCAACGACGAGGCGCGCAACCTGCCGTACGGCTACCAGCGCCGCTTGGAGATCGCCCGGGCGCTGGCCACCGAGCCGAAGCTGATCTGCCTGGACGAGCCGGCCGCCGGCTTCAACCCGGCGGAGAAGGAGGAGCTCCTCACCCTGATTCGCAAGATCCGTGACATGGGCCTGACCGTCCTGCTCATCGAGCACGACATGCGGCTGGTCATGGGGGTCACCGACCGGATCGTGGTGCTGGAGTTCGGCCGCAAGATCGCCGAGGGTGCGCCCGCGGAGGTCAGCCGCGATCCGAAGGTGATCGCCGCGTACCTGGGGGAGCCCGCCGATGACGCTGCTTGAGCTTGAGAACGTCGCCGTCGCGTACGGCCGGATCGAGGCGCTGCACGGCATCAGCCTGAGCGTCAACGAGGGTGAGGTGGTGGCCCTGATCGGCGCGAACGGCGCCGGTAAGACCACCACCATGCGGGCCATCTCCGGAACCCGGTCGCTCGCCAGCGGAAAGATCACGTTCAACGGCGAGGACATCAGCAAGCTCCGGGCCGACCTGCGGGTGGTCCGGGGCCTGTGCCAGTCACCCGAGGGCCGGCAGATCTTCCCCGGCATGACGGTGATGGAGAACCTGGACATGGGGGCGTACACCCGGCGGGACTCCGCCGGCATCGCCTCCGACCTGGACCGGGTGCTGACCCTGTTCCCGCGGCTGGCCGAGCGGCGCAAGCAGGCCGGTGGCACGCTCTCCGGCGGCGAGCAGCAGATGCTCGCGGTCGGCCGGGCGCTGATGAGCCGGCCGAAGCTGCTGCTGCTCGACGAGCCGTCGATGGGTCTTGCCCCGTTGGTGATCCGGCAGATCTTCGACATCATCACGGAGATCAACCAGCAGGGCACCACGATCCTGCTGGTGGAGCAGAACGCCCAGCAGGCGCTGTCGCGGGCGCACCGCGGCTACGTGCTGGAGACCGGTCAGATCGTGAAGGAGGGGTCCGGTCAGGACCTGCTGCACGATCCGTCGGTCAAGGAGGCGTACCTCGGCGTTGCCTGAGCCATCCGACCGGCGGCCGGCCATCCCTCGCGGGGTGGCCGGCCGCCGGCTTTCGGGCCGGCGGTCGGTCCCGCCGTCGGACGCGCGGTGCCGCCACCCGGCGATGTCGGTGCGACGGACTAGAGTCGCTGCCGTGACAGCTACGACGCCGCGCCTGCTTCTCGTCGACGGACACTCCCTGGCATACCGGGCCTTCTTCGCCCTGCCGGTGGAAAACTTCTCCACCACGACGGGTCAGCCGACCAACGCGGTCTACGGCTTCACCTCGATGCTGATCAACGTGCTGCGTGACGAGCAGCCGACGCACATCGTCGTCGCCTTCGACGTCTCCCGCCGCTCCTTCCGCACCGACAAGTACGCGGAGTACAAGGCCGGCCGCAGCGAGACCCCGACCGACTTCAAGGGCCAGGTCAGCCTGGTCAAGGAGGTCCTGGCCGCGCTGCAGATCCCGGTGGTCGAGATGGAGGGCTTCGAGGCCGACGACGTCATTGCCACGCTCGCCTGCCAGGCCCGCGACCAGGGCATGACGGTGCTGATCAGCAGCGGTGACCGGGACGCGTTCCAGCTGGTCGACGACCAGGTCACCGTGCTCTACCCGCGCAAGGGCGTCTCCGACCTGGCCCGGATGGACCCGGCGGCGATCGAGGCGAAGTACGGCGTCGGGCCGCAGCAGTACCGGGACCTGGCCGCGCTGGTCGGCGAGACCAGTGACAACCTGCCCGGCGTCCCGGGCGTCGGCCCGAAGACCGCCGCCAAGTGGATCACCACGTACGGCGGGGTGGAGGGCGTGATCGCCCGCGCCGACGAGATCAAGGGCAAGGCCGGCGACAGCCTGCGGGAGCGGCTCGCCGACGTGATCCGCAACTACGAGATCAACCGCCTCGTCTCCGATCTGGAGCTGCCGCTGCGCCCGGAGGACACCCGCTGGGCCGGCTGGGACCGGGAGGCGGTGCACCAGGTCTTCGACACCCTGGAGTTCCGCATCCTGCGTGACCGGCTCTACCAGTACCTGGAGGCCGTCGAGCCGGAGGCTGAGTCCGGCTTCGACCTGACCGGCGAGGTGCTCACCGCGCCCGGCGCGCTGTCCGGCTGGCTGGCCGCGCACGTCCCGACCGGCACTCCGGTCGGGATGGCGGTCAAGCTCGACACCGGCCCCAACCGCCGGCACACCGCCTCCATCGTCGGTTTGGCGCTGGCCACCGCCGGCGGCGCGGCGGCCTGGGTCGACCCGGCGGGCCTCGACCCGGCCGACGAGGGCGCACTGGCCGGCTGGCTGGCCGACGCGCAGCGGCCCAAGGTCCTGCACGACAGCAAGCCGGCCGTGCTGGCCTGCGCCGCGCACGGCTGGGAGCTGGCCGGCGTCGTCCGGGACACCCAGATCGCCGCATACCTGGCCCGCCCCGACCAGCGGTCGTACGACCTGAGCGACCTGGCGCTGCGTTACCTGCACCGCGAGCTGCGGGTGGACGCGCCGGAGACCGGCCAGCTCACCCTCGACGGGCTGGGCGACGAGGGCGTGGCCGAGCAGAACCTCATGCTCCAGGCCCGGGCCACCCTCGACCTGGCCGACGCGATCGACGCCGAGCTGTCCCGCGACGGTGAGCAGTCCGCCCGGCTGATGGCCGGGGTGGAGCTGCCGCTGATGCGGGTGCTGGCCGACATGGAGAGCACCGGCATCGCCGCCGACACGCACTACCTGTCCGAGCTGGAGGCGCATTTCGCCGCCGAGGTGAAGGCCGCCGCGCAGGGCGCGTACGAGGCGGTGGGCCGGGAGTTCAACCTCGGCTCGCCCAAGCAGTTGCAGGAGATCCTCTTCACCGAGCTGGGCCTGCCCAAGACCAAGAAGATCAAGACCGGATACACCACCGACGCGGACGCCCTGCAGTGGCTCTACGCGCAGAACCCGCACCCGGTGCTGGCCCACCTGCTGCGCCACCGGGACGTGGCCAAGCTCAAGTCCACCGTCGACGGTCTGCTCAAGTCGGTCTCCGACGACGGCCGGATCCACACCACCTTCAACCAGACGGTGGCGGCGACCGGTCGGCTCTCCTCCACCGAGCCCAACCTGCAGAACATCCCGATCCGCACCGAGGAGGGCCGGCGGATCCGCCGGGCGTTCGTGGTGGGCGAGGGCTACGACTGCCTGCTGACCGCCGACTACAGCCAGATCGAGATGCGCATCATGGCGCACCTGTCGTCGGACGACGCGCTGATCGAGGCGTTCAACTCCGGCGCCGACTTCCACGCGGCCACCGCCTCGTCGGTCTTCGGAACGCCGGTCGACGAGGTCACCCCGGACCAGCGCCGCAAGATCAAGGCGATGAACTACGGCCTGGCGTACGGGCTGAGCGCGTTCGGGCTGTCCCAGCAGCTCAACATCGGCACCGAAGAGGCGCGCGGGCTGATGGAGAACTACTTCGCCGGTTTCGGCGGGGTGCGTGACTACCTGTACCAGGTGGTCGCCCGGGCCCGGCAGGACGGCTACACCTCGACCATTCTGGGTCGCCGCCGCTACCTGCCGGACCTGGGCAGTGACAACCGGCAGCGCCGCGACATCGCCGAGCGGATGGCGCTCAACGCCCCGATCCAGGGCTCGGCGGCCGACATCATCAAGCTGGCGATGTTGCACGTCGACACCGCGCTGAGCGAGGCCGGGCTGCGCTCCCGGATGCTGTTGCAGGTGCACGACGAGTTGGTCTTCGAGGTCGCGCCGGGTGAGCGCGAGGCGTTGGAGGCGCTGGTCCGGCGGGAGATGGGCGAGGCGTACCCGCTGTCGGTGCCGCTGGAGGTGTCGGTCGGCGAAGGCCGGGACTGGAACAGCGCTGACCACTGATCTCTGTCGTTGCGGTGGTGGGGGTTCCGGTGGTCGGTGCTGTTCTGCGTTGTGAATCAAAGTGGTGCGTCAGAGTGGTGGCGTCGGAGTGGTGGGTCAGCGGCCGGGTCCTCGGCGCTCCTTCGGGGGTGTGCCGTGCCGATCGAGGGCCCGCCGGGACGGGCCGCCCGGGGACGGAAGAGGACCCTTGAGGGGGTCGTGACCCCAGTTCATGAGCGACCAACGCCACTTGGTGTCGCGGACATTGCCGGAGGGGCGCTGGGCCATGTGCCGGCGGACGTAGCCGACCACCTTGCGCATGTGCTTGTAGTCGCCCTCCGACAGGTCGCCGCGCTTGCGCCGCAACAGGTCGATGATCTTCCGACCGGACTCGTGCCCCACCGACTCACCGCCGCCGGAGCGGCCGCCCTTGTGCCAGCCGACCTGCTTCGACTCGCCGCTCTCCAGCCACTTCGACAGCTCGCCCGGCTTCATGTTCACCGCGTCGGTGAACTCGCGGTAGGTGTCGCCGGCATCGTCACTCCCGCTCACGGCGCAGCACCTCCGGTCGGTGGGCGACGTCGCGGCCCGAGTCGTCGTTGCGGATCCGGTACTGCGGCTCGTCCTCGGTCGCGTTCACGGCGTGGCCGCGTACGTGCGTCCGGTCGGTCAGCTTCTCCTTGACCACGCCGCGCGCCCGGCCGCTGTGACTGGCCCAGGAGACGTGGTCGCCCTCGCGGAATTCCCTCTGCTCGGCCATACGCTCCGGCTACCCGGCACCGACGGGGCGAAACGGCCAGCCGAAGCGGCCGACTACGGCGTGATCTCGGCGATCGGCAGCTTGATGTCGAACGGCTCGGTCAACTCGATCACGTCGGCGCCGTCGGCGACCAGCTCGTACTGCCGCTCACCGCCGGGCCCCACCCGGTCGCCGATCCGGTACGCGTAGACGTGCACCGGGTTCTGCTCGATCCGCCAGTAGAAGGGGATGCCGGCGGCGGCGTACTCACCCGGCTTGGCGAACAGGTCGATCCGCCGGGTGCCCGGCGAGACGATCTCCACGGGGTGGGGGTCGCACCGCGCGTGCGACGCGGTCATGCGGTGGGCTTCTCGGTGACGAAGATGGCGGTGCCGGGGAAGAGCCGCCCGCGCAGCGGGCTCCACTGCCCCCAGATCCCCTCGTGCCCCGCCGGCCACTCCGGCTCCACCAGGTCCAGCAGCCGGAACCCGGCGCCGACCAGCTCCCGGATCCGGTCGCCGAGGGTGCGGTGCTGCTCGACGTAGGTGGCCACACCGGATTCGTCCTGCTCCACATAGGGGGAGCGGTCGAAGTACGAGTGCACGGCGGTCAGCCCACCCTCACCCGGGTCGTCGAGGAAGATCCAGCGCATCGGGTGGGTGACCGAGAAGACCCACCGGCCGCCGGGGCGCAGCACCCGGTGCACCTCGGCGAGCAGGGTCGCCGAGTCGTCCACGAACGGGATCGCGCCGAACGCGGTGCAGGCGACGTCGAACGACCGGTCGGCGAACGGCAGGGCGAGCGCGTCGGCCTGCACCAGCGGTACGCGTACCCCGGTGCGGTCGGCGGCTTCCGCGGCGTGCCGCAACATGCCGGCGGACAGGTCGAAGGCGACCGGCCGGGCGCCCTGGGTGGCCAGCCAGCGGGCGGCGGCCGCGGCGCCGCAGCCCACCTCCAGCACCCGGCGCCCGGGCAGGTCACCGAGCAGCCGGGCGTCGGCCTCGCGCAGCCCCTCGGGGCACCAGACGAAGTCCACGTCGCCGAGGAACGCGCCGTGCTCGGCCTGGTAGTCGTCGGCGTCGGTGTCCCACCAGCCGCGGTTGGCCCGCCGGGCCTCGGCGTCACCCACCCGGCGCCGGGTCACCCGGCTGTCGTCATCCACCCGCTCACGCTAGGCCCCGTCGCGGCTGTGGAGGGCGATGGGCCGGCCGACCCGCCGACGCGGCGGCGTCGCCGACCGGACGCCCGTTCGGTGGTGCTGTCGGGTCAGGTGTGACGGACGAGACAGCAGGGGCGGTTTCCGGGCGATTGTTCGGCTTTCGCAGGTCATCGCAGGGCGAGAAGCCGGGAGGGCTTGCACGCTGTGGTAATGCGCACGGTAGGCTAGACGATGCGCTCGCGGATCGCGTTGCCTCGGCAGGGAGCAGGTGCGCGGTCGACGGAGCCACATCATGATCTCACTAGGCGATCGTTCGGTGTGCCCGGCGACGGATCCGCTGGCGCGAACAGGTCACCGCGACACCAGCCTGCTGTGACAACCCATCCGACCGGAGCAACCGCCCACATGACGAGCAGCATCGAGGCCCCCTCGAGCGCCACCCGGGTCACCCACGACGATCTCGGTTCCGAGGAGGCTTTCCTCGCCGCGATCGACGAGACCATCAAGTACTTCAACGACGGCGACATTGTCGAAGGCACCGTCGTCAAGGTCGATCGGGACGAGGTCCTGCTCGACATCGGCTACAAGACCGAGGGTGTCATCCCCTCTCGGGAGTTGTCGATCAAGCACGACGTGGACCCCGCCGAGGTTGTGACGGTTGGTGACCACATCGAGGCCCTTGTCCTCCAGAAGGAGGACAAGGAGGGTCGTCTGATCCTCTCCAAGAAGCGGGCGCAGTACGAGCGGGCCTGGGGCACGATCGAGAAGATCAAGGACGAGGACGGCGTCGTCCGCGGTTCGGTCATCGAGGTGGTCAAGGGTGGCCTCATCCTCGACATCGGGCTGCGCGGCTTCCTGCCCGCGTCCCTGGTCGAGATGCGGCGCGTGCGCGACCTGCAGCCGTACGTCGGGCGGGAGCTCGAGGCCAAGATCATCGAGCTGGACAAGAACCGCAACAACGTGGTTCTGTCCCGCCGGGCCTGGCTGGAGCAGACGCAGTCCGAGGTGCGCACCGAGTTCCTCAACAAGTTGCAGAAGGGCCAGGTCCGCAAGGGCGTCGTGTCCTCGATCGTCAACTTCGGCGCGTTCGTGGACCTTGGCGGCGTCGACGGTCTGGTGCACGTCTCCGAGCTGTCCTGGAAGCACATCGACCACCCGTCCGAGGTCGTCGAGGTGGGCCAGGAGGTCGAGGTCGAGGTCCTGGACGTCGACCTGGACCGCGAGCGGGTCTCGCTGTCGCTGAAGGCGACGCAGGAGGACCCGTGGCGGCAGTTCGCCCGCACCCACGCGATCCAGCAGATCGTGCCGGGTAAGGTCACCAAGCTGGTGCCGTTCGGTGCGTTCGTCCGGGTGGACGACGGCATCGAGGGCCTGGTCCACATCTCCGAGCTGGCCGAGCGCCACGTGGAGATCCCGGAGCAGGTCGTCCAGGTCGGCTCCGAGGTCATGGTCAAGGTCATCGACATCGACCTGGAGCGCCGCCGGATCTCGCTGTCGCTCAAGCAGGCCAACGAGGGCTTCGTCGAGGGCGAGGAGCACTTCGACCCGACCCTCTACGGCATGGCCGCGACGTACGACGCCGAGGGCAACTACATCTACCCGGAGGGCTTCGACCCGGAGACGGGCGAGTGGCTCGAGGGGTACGACAAGCAGCGCGAGACCTGGGAGAGCCAGTACGCCGAGGCCCGTCTGCGCTGGGAGGCCCACACCAAGCAGGTGCAGACCTCCCGGGCCGCCGACGCCGAGGCCGCTGCCAACCCGACTCCGGCCGTCCCGGCCGCTGGCGGCACCACCTCCACGTCCAGCCCGGCCCCGAGCCGGCAGGCCGAGGAGCCGGCCGGCACGCTGGCCACCGACGAGGCGCTCGCCGCTCTGCGGGAGAAGCTCGCCGGCGGTAAGTGACCCGCTGAACGACGACGGGCCCCGTCCCCGCGATCTTCGGATCGTCGGGGGCGGGGCCTTCGCCGTATCCCGCCCGCCGGTCCGGTACACGATCGGGTCGCGCTGAGCGAAGGGCACCCCGGCCGGGCCACCGTGCCGCTGGTCCCGCGCCCGGCCCGCAAGATCGTGGAAAGAGGGGCCTCCCGCTGGCCAGGTGACCACTACATCCAGGATCGAGCATGATCTCGCCACCGCCCGCCGTGCGCGGGTGGGTTTGGCGGCGGGGACCGAGATCCGGTTGACTGGTCCGGTGCTGAGAGTGGGATTGACCGGCGGGATCGGGTCGGGCAAGAGCGCGGTGGCCGCGCGGCTGGTCGAGCGGGGCGCCGTGCTCGTCGACGCCGACCGGGTGGCCCGGGAGGTCGTCGCGCCGGGCACCGAGGGGCTGGCCGAGATCGTCGCCGCCTTCTCCGAGCGGGTGCTGGACGCTGAGGGCGCGCTGGACCGCGCCGCACTGGGCGCGGTGGTGTTCGCCGACGAGACCGCCCGCCGCCGGTTGGAGGCGATCACCCATCCCCGGGTCCGGGCCCGCACCGCCGAGCTGGTCGCCGCGGCCGCACCCGACGCGATCGTCGTCAACGACGTACCGCTGCTGGTGGAGGTCGGTCTGGCGCCCACGTACCACCTGGTGGTCGTGGTGCAGACGGCCGTGCCGTCCCGACTGGAACGGCTGGCGCGCGACCGGGGGATGGACCGCGCGGAGGCCGAGCGGCGGATCGCCGCGCAGGCCGACGACGCCCGTCGCCGCACGGTGGCGGACGTGGTGCTGACCAATGACGGCAGCCCCGCGGCGCTGCACGCCGAGGTGGACAGGCTATGGCACCAGCGGCTGCTGCCCTACGAGCGCAACCTGCGTGAGCGGCGGGTGGTCCCGCCGGGCCGGGTCGACCGGGCCGAGGCCGACCCGACCTGGCCCGAGCAGTACGAGCGGCTGGCCGCGCGGATCCGGCACGCGCTCGCCCCGGCCGACCTGCGGATCGACCACGTCGGCGCGACCGCGGTGCCCGGCGTCGCCACCGAGGACGTCATGGACGTGCAGGTGGCCGTGCCCAGTCTCGCCGACGCCGACGGGACGCTGGCTGACCGGTTGGCGAACGCCGGGTTCCCGCGGGTCCCGGGGCAGTGGTGGGACGATCCGCGCCCGGCCGGCAGCGGCCGGTGGGAGAAGCGGCTGCACGGCAGCGCCGACCCGGCCCGCCCGGTGCGCCTGCACGTGCGGGTGGCCGGATCGCCGGGCTGGCGGTACGCGCTGCTGATGCGCGACCACCTGCGCGCCGATCCGGGCCAGCGGGCCGTGTACCTGCTGCTCAAGCGGGAATTGGTCGACGCGGCGCCGGTTGTCGGCGGTCCCGGTACGGCCGGCGACCCCCGGTTCGACGAGGAGTACCTGCGCGCCGAGCAGTGGGCCGCGCAGACCGGCTGGCGGCCGTAGGGACTGTTTCGGTCAGGTGGTGGCCGCGGAGCGGGGCACCGGCGCGAGCCGGGGTACCGAAGCGGGATTGAGGTCGAGTTGTGCCCACGTGCCGGGGGCGGTGCGCAGCTCCAGCCGGCGCAGCGACCCGTTCCGGTCGATCCAGTAGCGCAGGAGCGCGTCCGCCGTGCGCAGCTCGACGACGTCCACGGTCCGCCCGGCGGCGACGTCCTCGCGTACCCGCACGGCCGCGCCGCGCTGCCCGGCCGACCCGGCGGCGGCCACCGCCGCGCCAACCAGCAGGCTGAGGTCGTCCGTACCGGACCGGGTGAACCGCCACGCCCCGGCCGGGGGCGGCAGCGGCGGCCGACCCGGCGTCTCCGCAGTGCCACCGCCACCGGCCGCGGCCGGTACGTCCGCCCGGGCCAGGCCGGCGGTGTCCCGGCGGAGCAGGGTCCGGCGATCCGGTACGCCCAGATCGGCCACCGCCAGGTACGCGGTGCGCGCGGTCCAGCTCAACCAGCCGGCGCCCCGCAGGTTGGTGTCCGTGCCCACCGGGGCGGTCAGCGTCAGCGTGGCCCCGCCCTGCGCGCGCAGCCGGGCCGGCAGGCGGCTGAGCCGGTCCCGTTCGGCGTCGGTCAGCGCGCGGGGCAGCCCCGGCCGGCCACCGAGCGCGTCCACCGGCCGCAGCGTCGGCCGGTCCGCCCGGTTGAGGATCACGGTGACCGGCCCGACGCCGGGCAGCTGGGCGACCAGCTTGTGCAACCGGCTGTCCTGGTCGAGCCAGTAGCGGGTCTGCCCGTCCGGGTCGGCCTCGACGCCCGGCGGGCCGGCCGCCGCGCTGCCCGGTGCCGGGTTGCCGCTGGCGGGTGCGCCGCCCGGCAGCGGCGCCTGCAGGATGTCCACCGGGCCGGCGGCGACGGTGTCCCGGGCCACCCAGCGGGCACCGCCGTCGCGCAGTGCCTGAGCCGGGTCCGGGCGGTCGGCGGCGAGGCCGAGGAGCAGGTCGAGCACGGGAGCCAGGCCCGCGCCGGGTGCCAGGTGGTGCAGCCGCCAGTGGTCCGCCGGCGGCACCAGTGGGGGCGCGGCGGGGGTGGGCACCGCCGACGGGTCCGGCCGGATCACCAGCAACGGGCCGACGCTCTGCAACAGGCCCCGCTCGACGCCCGCGCCCGGCCCACCCACGTCGAGGTAGAGCAGCGGCCGCGACCAGTCCACCCACCCCACGAGTTCGGTACGGGCGGCACCGGTGCCGACCGTGACGCGGACCCCGGCGCGCAGGTCCCGCAGGTTGGTGACCCGCATCGCGGCCAGTCGCTCGCCCTCGGCCACGGTCAGCGGCCGGGCGGGCTCGGGTGGGTCGGGCGCCCAGCTCAACAACCCGATCACCAGCGCGGTCGCGGACGTGAGCGCGGTCAGGCCGAGCAGCAGGAGCACCGTCCGGCGGCGGCGGCCGGCTCGGGCCGGGCCGGTGGTGTCGGCGGCCGGGTCGGTGGCGCCGGCGGGGCGGGGCGTGCTGCTGGTGTCGCGCGTCGGGTTCGGAGAGGTGTCCACGGATGTGAAACGGGCCGGGCGGCGGCGGGGTGACGAGCACGGTCGGGTGGCGTCGCCGGAACGAGCAGGGGCGCTCGCGGCGGCCGGTCAGCGCCTCGAGCGCGACCACACCGGTGCGCACGCCGGACGCGCCGGGTGCTGCGACCGCTGTGCCGGGGGTGGCCGGCCGAGATGACGGCCTGGGCCACCGGCCCGGTCGGCCGCCGCGAGCGGCCTACAGCGAGAGCCTAGCGCCGGTGACATGTGCCACACAATGGGAATATTGAAGCTGATCACGTAACCGCCGTGACGGCCGTTCCTGTCGGACCTCCGGCGTACCGTTGAGGTCATGGCGCTCGACATTCCCCGGCTGGACAGCCGCTTCCAGGTCGTCAGTGACTTCCAGCCGGCCGGCGACCAGCCCGCCGCCATCGACGACCTTGAGCGTCGCGTTCGGCGTGGCGACCGCAACACGGTGCTGCTCGGCGCGACCGGCACCGGCAAGAGCGCCACCACCGCGTGGCTCATCGAGCGGCTGCAGCGCCCGACGCTGGTGCTCGCCCCGAACAAGACGCTCTGCGCGCAGCTGGCCAAGGAGTTCAGCGAGCTGCTGCCGCACAACGCGGTCGAATACTTCGTCTCCTACTACGACTACTACCAGCCCGAGGCGTACATTCCGCAGACCGACACCTACATCGAGAAGGACTCCTCGATCAACGAGGAGGTCGAGCGGCTGCGGCACTCGGCGACGATGTCGCTGCTGACCCGCCGCGACGTGATCGTGGTGGCGACCGTGTCGGCGATCTACGGCCTGGGCACCCCGGAGGAATACCTCGACCGGGCGGTCCGGGTCGAGGTGGGCCAGGAGCTCGACCGCGACAAGCTGCTGCGCCGGCTGGTCGACATCCAGTACACCCGCAACGACATGGCCTTCAACCGCGGCACCTTCCGGGTCCGCGGCGACACGTTGGAGATCATCCCGGCGTACGAGGAGCTGGCTGTCCGCGTCGAGATGTTCGGCGACGAGGTGGAGAAGCTCTACTACCTCAACCCGTTGACCGGTGACGTGGTCCGGGAGGTCGACCAGCTGGTGATCTTCCCGGCGACGCACTACGCGGCCGGCCCGGAGCGGATGGAGCGGGCCATCCGCGACATCGAGGTGGAGCTGGCCGAGCGGCTGGCCGAGCTGGAGCGGCAGGGCAAGCTGCTGGAGGCGCAGCGACTGCGGATGCGCACCACCTACGACATCGAGATGATGCGGCAGGTGGGCTTCTGCTCCGGCATCGAGAACTACTCGATGCACATGGACGGGCGGCTGCCCGGCAGCCCGCCGCACTGCCTGCTCGACTACTTCCCGGACGACTTCCTCACCGTCATCGACGAGTCGCACGTGACGATCCCGCAGATCGGCAGCATGTACGAGGGCGACGCCTCGCGTAAGCGGATGCTCATCGACCACGGTTTCCGGCTGCCCAGCGCGGCCGACAACCGGCCGCTGCGTTTCGACGAGTTCCTGGAGCGGGTCGGCCAGACGGTCTACCTCTCGGCGACTCCGGGCCCGTGGGAGTTGGAGCAGGCCCAGGGCGAGTTCGTCGAACAGGTCATCCGCCCCACCGGGCTGATCGACCCGGAGGTCGTGATCAAGCCGACCAAGGGCCAGATCGACGACCTGATGCACGAGATCAAGCTGCGCACCGAGCGGGATGAGCGGGTGCTGGTCACCACGCTGACCAAGAAGATGGCCGAGGATCTGTCGGACTACCTGCTGGAGAACGGCATCCGGGTGCGCTACCTGCACTCGGAGGTCGACACCCTGCGCCGGGTGGAGCTGCTGCGCGAGCTGCGCAAGGGCGAGTACGACGTGCTGGTCGGCATCAACCTGCTCCGCGAGGGGCTGGACCTGCCCGAGGTGTCGCTGGTGGCGATCCTCGACGCCGACAAGGAGGGCTTCCTGCGCAGCGGTCGGTCACTCATCCAGACCATCGGCCGGGCCGCCCGTAACGTCTCCGGCCAGGTGCACATGTACGCCGACAAGATCACCCCGTCGATGGCGGCCGCGATCGACGAGACCGATCGGCGTCGGGCCAAGCAGATCGCGCACAACGAGGCGCACGGGATCAGCCCGGAGCCCCTGCGCAAGAAGATCCACGACATTCTGGACGACATCTACCGCGAGGCGGAGGACACCGAGAACTCCCGGGTCGGGGGCGCGGTGCGCCAGCTCTCCCGGGGCAAGGCGCCGGTCAAGGAGACCCGCAGCCGCAGTCGGGCCGCCGCCACCACCCCGTCCCGGGAGGGGATGGCCCGTGCCGACCTCGCCCAACTCATTCAGGAGCTCAACGACCAGATGCTGGCCGCCGCACGCGAGCTGCAGTTCGAGCTGGCGGCCCGGATCCGCGACGAGGTCGCCGACCTGAAGAAGGAGCTGCGCGGCATGGACGCCGCCGGCGTGAAGTGACGACCACGCCAGCGGGCCGAAACGGCAGGTACGGGCCGGTCCGACCGGTCCACCGTGGGCGATTCGGCGGTTGCGCTACGCGAGCGTGGTATTGCACTGGGTGATCGTCCTGCGTACTCTCCCTCGGTGGGGAGGCGGGGATGCCGGTGCCAACAAGTCCTGTCATTCGACGTGTGCGGCTCGGCGCCGAGCTGCGCCAGTTACGCCGGCGCGAGGCGCTGACCCTGGAGCAGGTCTGCGACCGGCTGGGCTGGGCGTCGACGTCGAAACTGTCCCGCATCGAGCTGGGCCAGAGCCGCCCGGACCTCGCCGACGTCCTGGACCTGCTCGACGTCTACCAGGTGCCGGCGCCCGCCCGGGACGCGCTGATCGTGATCGCCCGGGACGCGGCCACCAGCCACGGCTGGTGGAAGACGCTCGGCGAGATGAGCGAGCGGCAGCGCACCTACGCCGAGCTGGAGGCGGGTGCCGCCCACATCGTCGAGTACCAGCCGGCGGTCGTGCCGGGGCTGCTCCAGACGCCGGCGTACGCCCGGTTGCGGGTCGCCGCCGGTGCCATGCTCACACCGGAGATCGACGTGGAGGCCGAGGTGCGCGCCCGGGCGCTGCGACAGGAGGTGCTGCGCCGAGCGGACCCGCCGCGCTACACGGCGGTGCTGGCCGAGGCCGTCTGCGACCCGGCTGAGCTGGCGGTTCCGGTCTGGCGCGAGCAGCTGCGGCACCTGGTCGCCGTGAGCGGGCTGGCGCACGTGACGGTGCGGCTGCTGCCCCGCAGCGTGGCCGGCGACGGGCTGCACCCGCTCACCCCGTACTCCTGCTATGCCTTTCCCGACCCGGCGGATCCGCGGACGGTGATGCTGGAGGCGTTGACCACCGACGTCCGGTTGACCACCCCGCTCGACGTCGACCGGTACGAGCGGATGACCGAGGCTCTGCTGACCGCCGCGCTGTCACCGGAGGAGACGGTCACCGCGCTGGCCCGCCGCGTCGGCGAGTGAGGGCACGGCGCGACCACCGGGCCCGGCGCCCCCGAGCCCGTCGGGACCGGCGGCCGGCGCGTGCGGTGGGCACGATAGCCGCGCGGTACGACAGCTCCGCTCAGGCCGGCACGTCGATGAAGTGCTCGACCAGGGGCGGCCCGGCGAAGTACGGCCCGATCAGCTCGCGCCACCGCTCGAACCGCTCGGTGGCCCGGAAGCTCTCCTCGTGCGCCTCGACCGAGTCCCATTCGACCAGTAGCACGAATCGCGTCGGGGACTCGATCCCCCGGTTCATCCGCACCGACCGGCAGCCGGGCGTCCCGGCGAGCACCGGGTGACCCTGGGCGTACGCGGCGGCGAACGCGTCCTCGTTTCCGGGCAGTACGTCGATCAGCGCGACCTCAAGCACCATGGTGGAGAGCCTCCCACGACGGGTCGGCCGAGTGGTGTCGTGGGGTCTGTTCCGGTGTCGACACAGACCCTAGGGTGGCACTGTGATGATCGACTGGCTGACCGGCACCGCGTTCCGGGTGGCCGGCACCGGCACCACCTGGGCGGAGCTGTTGGGGTTCGCCACCGGCGTGCTGAACGTCTGGTTGGTGGCCCGGCAGCGGATCTCGAACTGGCCGATCGGCATCGCCAACGTGCTGCTGCTCATGCTGCTGTTCTGGACTGCCGGCCTGTACGCCGACGCCGGGCTCCAGGTCGTCTACGTCGCGCTCGGCTGCTACGGCTGGTGGCAGTGGCTGTTCGGTGGCGAGCGGCGGACCCGGCTCACGGTGAGCCGGACCGGGCGGCGGGAGTGGCTGGCGCTGGCCGTCGTCGGGGTGCTGCTCACCGGGGCGCTCTGGGCGCTGCTGGACCGGGCCACCGACTCCACCGTGCCGCTGCCGGACGCGCTGACCACGGCCCTGTCCCTGCTGGCGACGTACGGCCAGACCCGCAAGCGGGTGGAGAGTTGGTGGCTGTGGATCGCCGCCGACCTGATCTACATCCCGCTCTACGCGTACAAGGGCCTGCACCTGACCGCCGTCCTGTACCTGGTCTTCCTGGCCCTCTGCGTGCTCGGGCTGCGCGCCTGGCGGGCCGACCTGCGCCGGGCCGCCGGGCCGACCGCGGTGCCGTCCGGGCCGGCGCCGGTCAGCGCGTGACCGGGCGGGCACCGGGCCACCCGTCGGCACCGACGCCGAGGTCGCCCGGACGGGCGTCGAACCCGGAGTTCGGGCACGGGATGGTGGTGGGGAAGTTCTATCCGCCGCACGCCGGGCACCACGCGCTGATCGAGGCCGCCGCCGCCCGCTGTGCCGCGGTCACCGTGGTGGTGGCGCCATCGCGCCGCGAGTCCATCCCGCTCGAGGCGCGGCTGGAATGGCTGCGGGAGGCGCACGCCCACACCCCGTGGGTCCGGTTCGTGGGTCGGTACGACGACCACCCGGTGGACTACGCCGACCCGGCGGTCTGGGACGCGCACTGCGCGGTGTTCCGTGCGGCGGTCGGACCGGAGGCGGTGGACGCGGTCTTCTCCTCCGAGGCGTACGGCGTGGAACTGGCGCGGCGCTTCGACGCCGTACCCGTGTCGGTGGATCTGGACCGGCGGACCGTGCCGGTCTCCGGCACCGCGGTGCGCGCGGACCCGGCGGGTCACTGGCGATGGCTGAGCCCGCCGGTGCGCGCCTGGTTCGTCCGGCGGGTCGTGGTGGTCGGCGCCGAGTCGACGGGCACCACCACGATGGCAGCGGCGCTGGCCGCGCACTACCGCACCGACTGGGTGCCGGAGTACGGCCGGGAGTTGACCGCCCGCAAGCTGGCCCGGCTCCGCGAACGCTCGCCCGGGGCGAGTGTGTTCGACGTCCGTTGGGACCGGGGCGACTTCCGCACGGTGGTCCGCGAGCAGCAGGCGGCCGAGGACGCGGCGGCCCGATCGTCCGGGCCGCTGTTGTTCTGCGACACGGATGCGCGGGCCACCGCCGTCTGGGAGGAGCGCTACCTCGGCAGCGCGTCCCCGCAGGTCCGGGCCGCGGCACGCCGGCCGGCGCTGTATCTGCTGACCGACCACCGGGACGTGCCGTTCGCCGACGACGGTCTGCGCGACGGGGAACACCTGCGGGGCTGGATGACCGAGCGGTTCCGCACCGAGCTGGTGGGGTGCGGCGTGCCGGTGGTGGAGCTGACCGGACCGCACGCCGAGCGGCTGGCCCGTGCGGTGGCGGCCTGCGACGCCCTGCTCGCCACCGGCTGGTCGCTCACCGACCCCCTTGTCGCACCTGACACGCACTAGCCTCCTAGGACGCCCGAGGGGACGTGTCGGACGCTATTCCCGTTCGGCGAGTGGGCGGTGACACCGAATGCCCGGGGTGCGATCACACCGCGTGGTGGGGGAGAATGGCCATCGAGGAGGGGAGTATTCCCTCGCGACGGAGTCGTCAGCACGGTCGATCGCCGGAACGTCGGCGGCCCCCGACCCGGCCCCGTCGGTCGCCGCCCGCTCGCGGGAGGCGGCGGAAGAGACCTCCGACAGTCACCAGAGTGAGCGTCAGCGGCACACCGGCCCTTTCGGGGGCGTACGGTGTGCCCGACGCCGCGTGTCTGCCGGAGGAATGAAGTTGGACGTGTCCGGATTGGTGTGGGCGGGGACTCTCGTCGCACTGACTGCGGTTCTACTCGTCGACCTGTTGATCATCGGTCGGCGTCCACACGAGCCGAGTGTGCGCGAGTCGAGCCTCTGGGTCGCCTTCTACGTCGGCCTGGCCCTGCTCTTCGGCGCCGGTCTCTGGCTGACCTCCGGGGCGAGCGCGGCCGGGCAGTTCTACACCGGCTGGCTCACCGAATACAGCCTCTCGGTGGACAATCTCTTCGTCTTCGTGATCATCATGGCCCGCTTCGGGGTGCCCCGGCAGTACCAGCAGAAGGTGCTGCTGGTCGGCATCGTGCTGGCGCTGGTGATGCGCGGTGGGTTCATCGCCGCCGGCGCCGCCCTGATCTCGCAGTTCTCCTGGGTCTTCTACATCTTCGGCGCCTTCCTGATCTACACGGCGGTCAACCTGGCCCGGCAGGGCGAGCCGGACGAGGACGAGTTCTCGGAGAACCTGCTGATCCGGTGGAGCCGTCGGGCGCTGCCGATCTCCAAGAGCTACGACGACGCGAAGCTGACCACCCACGAGAACGGCCGGCGGCTCTTCACGCCGATGCTGATCGTCATGATCGCGATCGGTACCACCGACCTGATTTTCGCGCTGGACTCCATCCCGGCGATCTTCGGCATCACCCAGGAGCCGTACCTGGTCTTCACCGCGAACGTCTTCGCGCTGATGGGCCTGCGTCAGCTCTACTTCCTGCTCGGCGGCCTGCTCGACCGGCTGATCTACCTGAGCTACGGGCTGGCCGTGGTGCTCGGCTTCATCGGGGTCAAGCTGGTGCTGGAGGCGCTGGCCGACAACAACCTGCCGTTCATCAACGGCGGGGAGCACGTGGGGTGGGCGCCGCACATCCCGATCTGGCTCTCCCTGCTGGTCATCCTCGGCACCCTGCTGGTCGCCACGATCGCCAGCCTGATGAAGTCCGCCCGGGACCGACGCCGCGAACTGGCCGAGGCTCGACGCTGACCCGCGCCGGCCGGGTGCGGGGACGCGCCCGGCCGGTCAGACCCGGTGCGCGCCGACCAGGGTGGCGGTCCGATCGGCCGGCAGCGGCTCCTCCACCACTCGCCGCCGCCGGTAGCAGGCGTGCAGCATCCGCCGGTTCTCGTGGTCGCCGGGGACGGCGGTGACGATGCCGATGTGATGGATCTTGCGGCCGGGTCGGGCGAAGAAGTAGAGGTCGCCTGGGCGCTCCTCGCCCAGCGGCAGTGGTGTGGTCGCCTGGGCCTGGTCGTCGGCGTCGCGGGGCAGCAGTACCCCGAAGCGGCGCCAGGCCAGGTGCACCAGCCCTGAGCAGTCGATGCCGTACGCGGAGAGCCCACCCCAGACGTAGACGACGTGCAGCAGCCGCTGCGCCACCGCGAGCGCGTCGGCGGCGTTGGGCGGCGTGGCCGGCGCGCAGGTGAGCTGACCGTCGGGCAGCCAGAGGGGCGCGGCCTGGCCGGGGACGTGCACCGGCTGCCAGCCGTCGCGCACCGGGCCGGCCGGGACGAGGCGGGTGCCGACGACCACGCCGGGCAGCACCACCGGCCCGTTCGGCGCGGCGCGCAGCCCGGTGACCGTGGCGTCCACCACCAGGGGGCGGCCGGTGACGGTCGGGTCGACGGGGGCCAGTTGATCGACGGGCAACCAGCCCGGGTAGCCGCGCGGGTCCAGCTTCGCGGCGGGTTGCTCGACGGCGACCACCCGCGCCCAGCCGTCCGGGCGCAGCTCGCTGATGTGCACCCGCTCGCCCAGCAGCAGCTGGCTCAGCACGCAGTCGCCGACCTGTTGGTCGGTGTCCAGGCCGGAGACCCAGGTCGGGATGTCGGCGCGCGCGGTCAGCGCCGGCTGATCCACCGGGCGGACCGCCTCGGGGGAGGTCCACATCGTCGCCACCGCGACCCGGACGACGGCCTCGCGGCCCGGCTGCAGCTCCACGTCAACCCCCAGCTCGTGTCCGCTGTCTCTGGAACCCTATGAAAGAAACCAACGATCATCAACTGCGGGGCTGCATCTTTACTTCAGCCAGGCCCGAGATGCCCAGGCCGGGAGCGTCCGGCAGCACCACCGTGGCGCCCTCGTAGCGGAGGCCGCCATGCACCGGTGACCAGGCCAGCCACCAGGCGGCGTCCAGGTCGGCGACGGCGGTGGTGCCGTACGCGCCGACCAGGCTCGCGGCCGCCCCGATGCCGACCTGGGTCTCCATCATCGACCCGACCACCGTGCCGAGCCCGTGCGCGGCGGCCAGCTCCAGCAGGGTGCGCGCCGGTTGCAGCCCGCCGGCCTTGGCCAGCTTGACGTTGACCAGGTCGGCGGCCCGTCGACGGATCACCTCCACCAGGTCACGGACCCCGAAGACCGCCTCGTCGGCCAGGATCGGCACGGACACCCGGTCGCTGACCCACGCGAGCCCGTCCAGGTCCCAGCGGGCCACCGGCTGCTCCACCAGCTCCACGTCGAGCCCGGCGTCCTCGATGCCGCGGATGACCCGCACCGCCTCCCGGGGCGTCCAGCCCTGGTTGGCGTCGAGCCGGATCCGGACCCCGGCGCCGACCGCCGAGCGGACCGCCCGGACCCGGTCCAGGTCGCCGGCCGCGTCGGTGCCGACCTTGAGCTTGAGCACGCCGAAGCCGTCGGCCCGTCGCTGTCGCGCGGCCGACGCCAGGTCCGCCGCGTCGCCCGCGGCCAGCGTGACGTCCGTGGGCACCCGCAGCGTGGTGCCGCCGAGCAACCGCACCAGGGGTACGCCCAACCGTCGGGCGGCCAGGTCGTGCAGGGCGACGTCGACCGCTGCCTTGGCCGCCTCGTTGCCGACCACCGCGCGCTGCACCTCGGCGCAGCGGGCCACCAGGTCGTCCGGGTCGCGCCCGGTGAGCAGGGGTCCGAGCAGCTCCCGTACGCACGCCTCGGCGCCAGCGACCGACGCGCCGGTGACCTGCCAGACCTGCGGCGCCTCGCCGAAACCGGAGCGGCCGTCGGCGTCGACCAGTTCGACGACCAGCGTTTCCACAGTGGTGGTACGGCGCAGCGCGGTGACGAACGGGGTGTGTAAGGGGGCGGAAACCCGGTGGGTGCGTACCGCCGAGATCGTCATGTGGGGCACCCTATACGCAGGCGCGCGGCGGGAGGGGAGACCGGATGACCGGGCGGGACTGGGAGATGGTGGGCGCACCGAACGCGCGTGACCTGGGCGGCATCGTCGGCGCCGACGGCCGGCGGGTGCGCCCCGGGCGGTTGATCCGGACTCCGGCGCTCGGCCGGCTCACCGACGAGGACCTGCCGGTGCTCGCGAAACTCGGCCCGGCCTGCGTGGTCGACCTGCGTGACGGCTCGGAGATCGCGGTGGCCCCGACGGACCGGCTGGTGGGCGAGCCGCAGGTGGTGCACCTGCCCGTGCACGACCCGGAGCACCCGGTCTTCACGTACGTCTCGGCGGTGCTGCTCGGCCACGACCTCGACGCGTACGCGGAGCTGGCCCGGCAGGGCACGGCGGCGGCGATGGCCGCGATCTACCGGTGGTTCGTCACCGGCGAGTCGGCGCGGGTCGGCTTCGCCGAGGCCGTGCGGCTGGCCACCCAGTCGGAGAACCTGCCGCTGATCTACCACTGCTCGGCCGGCAAGGACCGCACCGGCTGGCTCACCGTCATCCTGCTGACCGCCCTCGGGGTGGACGAGGCGACGGTCCGCGCCGAATACTTGCGCAACAACGCGCTGACCGACAGCCTGCGCGCGGTGATCGTCGAGGCGATGCGGCGCCGCCAGCCCGAGCTGGACGTCGAGGCGGTGCTGCCGGTGCTGGAGGTTCGCCCCGAGTACCTCGACGCCGGCTACCAGGAGGTACGCCGGGTGCACGGCTCGTTCGACGGCTACCTCCGCGACGGCCTCGGGCTGCCCGACGAGGTCCTGACGGCGCTGCGGGAGAACCTGCTGGAGTGACCGGTGCGCCGGCCGGCCCGCGGGTGTCGGGGTCAGAGCTGGTGGCGGGCCGCCCAGACCTGCGCCGAGACGTGGGCGATCAGCCGGCAGGCGTCATCCTCGACCTCGTCGCCGCTGGGGCCGCCGTCGGCCAGGTCGGTCGTCGTGCAGACGGTGATCACGTACGGCGGGGCGTCGTCGGGCAGGACCACCCCGGCGCCGTGCCGGACGCCGCGTACCCAGCCGTTCTTGTGCGCGATCCGGGTGCCCTCGGGCAGGCCGGCGGCCAGGTCCTCGCGGTGCTCCTGGGCGAGCAGCACGTCCAGCATGGCCGCGCAGCCGGCCGGCGAGGCGAGCCGGCCGGGGCTGGTGGCCCCGGTGGCGACCGCGCCGAGCAGGGCGGCCAGGTCGTGGGCGGTGACCAGGTTGGTGATGCCGGCCTCGCGGGCGGCGAAGTCCTCGATGCCGCGGCCGGTGACGCTGTGCCGGGCTCCGGCCAGCGCCCACACCTCGGCCACCGCGGGCAGGCCAACGTGGCCGATGATCAGGTTGGTGGCCAGGTTGCTGGACCGCACGATCATCCGGTCGGCGAGCCAGCGCAGCGGCGCGGTGCCGCCCACCCGGTCCCAGACCGCGTCGTCGTTGTCGTAGTGCTGCGCGCAGGAGAACCGGGGTGCGCCGGGCTGGGCCGAGCCGAACTCGTTGATCACCGGGACGGGGGCGTCCAGCTCCAGCGTGCCGGCCTCGGCGGCGCGGTGCAGCGCGGCGAGCACCGCCGCCTTCATGGTGCTGGCGGCGTAGTGGGCGGCGTCGGCATGGCGGGTCCAGGTGGGCGGCGCGTCGAGGCGGCCCACGTACGCCGAGACGGTGCCGGGCACCTTGTCCAGGTGGGCGTCGAGATCATCCCAGGTCATGCCGGTGACCGTAGCGGATCACCGGCGGGTCGGCCGGGCGGGCCCGCGTACCCCGCCGGAACGCGGACGGGCGCGCCGACCGCAAGCGGTCGACGCGCCCGGTGCCGGGTGCTGGTGGGGTCAGCCGGCGTGCTTGCGGCGGGCGGCGGCCCGGCCACGCAGCTGCTGGTCGAGCACGACCTTGCGGATGCGCACCGCGGTCGGGGTGACCTCGACGCACTCGTCCTCGCGGCAGAACTCGAGGGCCTGCTCCAGCGACAGCTTGCGCGGCGGGATCAGCTTCTCGGTCTCGTCGGAGGTCGACGCCCGCATGTTGGTGAGCTTCTTCTCCTTGGTGATGTTGACGTCCATGTCGTCGGAGCGGGAGTTCTCCCCGACGATCATGCCCTCGTACACCTCGGTGGTCGGGTCGACGAAGAGCTGGCCACGCTCCTGCAGGTTGATCATCGCGAAGGCGGTGACCGCGCCGGCCCGGTCGGCGACCAGGGAGCCGTTGTTGCGGGTCCGCAGCTCGCCGAACCACGGCTCGTACGACTCGAAGACGTGGTGCAGGATGCCGGTGCCCCGGGTGTCGGTGAGGAACTCGGTGCGGAAGCCGATCAGGCCGCGCGCCGGGACCAGCCACTCCATCCGGATCCAGCCGGTGCCGTGGTTGACCAGCTGCTCCATCCGGCCCTTGCGGGTGGCCAGCAGCTGGGTGATCGCGCCCAGGTACTCCTCGGGCGCGTCGATGGTCAGCCGCTCGACCGGCTCGCAGGTCTTGCCGTCGATCTCGCGGGTGACGACCTGCGGCTTGCCGACGGTCAGCTCGTAGCTCTCCCGGCGCATCTGCTCGACGAGGATGGCCAGCGCCAGCTCACCACGCCCCTGCACCTCCCAGGCGTCCGGCCGCTCGGTGGGCAGCACCCGCAGCGACACGTTGCCGACCAGCTCCTTGTCGAGCCGGTCCTTGACCATCCGTGCGGTGACCTTGGAACCCTTGACCCGGCCGACGTGCGGCGAGGTGTTGGTGCCGATGGTCATCGAGATGGCCGGCTCGTCGACGGTGATCAGCGGCAGCGGCACGGGGTTCTCCGCGTCCGCGAGGGTCTCACCGATCATGATCTCGGAGATGCCGGCGACCGCGATGATGTCGCCCGGGCCGGCGGACTCGGCCGGCTTGCGCTCCAGGCCCTCGGTCATCAGCATCTCGGAGATGCGGACCCGCTGGGTGCTGCCGTCGGTGCGGCACCAGGTCACCGTCTGACCCTTGTTGATGGTGCCCTGCCGGACCCGGCACAGCGCCAGCCGGCCCAGGAACGGCGAGGCGTCGAGGTTGGTGACGTGCGCCTGCAGCGGCGCGTCCTCGTCGTACGCGGGCGGCGGGATGGTGTCCAGCAGGGCGCGGAACAGCGGCTCCAGGGAGGTGCTGTCGTCGGGCACCGAGCCGTCGGCGGGCTGCGTCAGCGAGGCGATGCCGTCGCGGGCGCAGGCGTAGACGATCGGGAAGTCGATCTGCTCCTCGTCGGCGTCCAGGTCGAGGAAGAGCTCGTAGGTGTCGTCCACGACCTCCTTGATCCGGGCGTCGGGGCGGTCCACCTTGTTGATCACCAGGATGATCGGCATCCGGGCGCGCAGCGCCTTGCGCAGCACGAAGCGGGTCTGCGGCAGGGGGCCCTCGCTGGCGTCGACCAGCAGCACCACCCCGTCGACCATGGTCAGGCCGCGCTCCACCTCACCACCGAAGTCGGCGTGGCCGGGGGTGTCGATGATGTTGATGGTGACCGGGTCGGAGCCATCCGCCGGCAGGTAACGCACGCCGGTGTTCTTGGCCAGGATGGTGATGCCCTTCTCCCGCTCAAGGTCCCCCGAGTCCATCACCCGCTCGGTCGTCTCACCGCGGGCGCCGTACGCGCCGGCCTGCCGCAACATGGCGTCGACCAGGGTGGTTTTGCCATGGTCGACGTGAGCGATGATGGCGACGTTGCGGAGGTCGGTGCGAAGCTGCATACCCTCTATCCTTCCGCCTGCGCTCGCGCAGGCCGCGTCGGGGTCACCCCCAGGTGCCCCTGATCTCTGGTGAAACTGCTGTCCGGGTGGTTCTCCCGGCTGGCATGCTGGCTCCCGTGTCCCGGGGGCCTGAGTGCATGACCTGCTGACCTTGGTGCAGGGTCTGCCCACCCTGTGGATCTACCTGGTCGCCGCGCTGATTGTGGCGGGCGAGACCGCGGTGATCTTCGGCCTGCTCGTGCCGGGTGAGGCTACCCTGCTGCTCGTCGGCTTCCTCACCTACAACGGTACCTTGCGGCTGGGCCCGTCGTTGCTGGCGATGATCGTCGCCGCGGTCGCCGGTGACGCCCTGGCGTTCCGCGCCGGGCGGCGGTACGGCTCGCGGCTGCGTACCCGGCTGGGCCACCGGGTCGGGCCCGAGCGGTGGGGTCGGGCCGACGCGATGCTTGCCCGGCTGGGCGGGCGGGGTGTGTTCGCCGCGCGCTGGGTGGCCTTCGCCCGCACTCTGGTGCCCCGGCTGGCCGGCGCGGCAGGCATGCCGTACCGGCGGTTCGCGCCGTGGAACCTGGCCGGCGTGGTGACCTGGGTGGGCGGTTCGGTGCTGCTCGGTCACGTCGCCGGTGAGTCGTACGACACGGTCTCCCGGCTGCTCGGCCGGGCCACCGGGGCGGCGCTGGTGCTGCTGGCCGGCCTGCTGGGGGTGGTGCTCACCGGCCGGTGGTTGGGCCGTAACCCCGACCCGGTCCGGGCTCTGCTCTCGCGGGCCGGCGCGCTTCCGCCGGTGCGCTGGCTCAGCGCCCGCTACGGGGTGCTGTTCTTCCTGGTGGCGATACGGATCGGGCCGGCGTGGACGCTGCTGCTCAACCTCGCCGCCGGGCTGTTGCTGCTCTTCGCCGCCGGGCTCGCCATCGCCGGCCTGCTCGCCGTGGTGGTGCGCAACAGCGGGCTGTCCGCGCTGGACGGGGCGATCGGGGGCTGGTTCGCCGCCCGGCGGACCCCGGACGCCGCCGATGCCACCCTGGCACTGGTGTCGGTGGTGCGGGGGTGGGTGCTGATCGTTCTGGTGGCCCTGGTGGCCGCGGTGCTGGCCTGGCGGAATCGGCCGTGGCGGGCGGACCTGCTCAGCGTGGTCGGCACGGTGGGCGCGTTCGTGCCGCTGCTGGTGCTGGCCGTGGTGGCCGAGCTGACCGGGTCGCCGGGAGCGGGGCCGGGCGGCGGCGAGGGGGTCCCGTTCCCGACGCAGAACGCGGTGGTCGCGGCGAGCTTCTGCACCCTGGCCTGGCTGGTGTCCCGGGGCGCCCGCTGGCCGGTGGCGGTGGCCGCCTGGACGGCCGCCGCGGCAGGGGTGCTCGGGGTCGGCGGCGCCCGGCTCTACCTCGGGTTGGACACGGCGAGCGGGACCGCGGCGGCCGTGCTGCTCGGGGTGCTCTGGACGGTCGTGTTCATGGTCGCCTGGGCCACCCGGGACCGCGCGATGGGGGAGCGGGAGCAGCCGGAGGACCCGGTCCTGCCGCGCTCGCAGGGGCCTCGCCGCCCGGTCGAACCTTGCTAGGGTGCGGCGACGGTCACACGGGGGAGGAACGGCATGCGTGGACGGACCGGTCGGGTGGGTGCCGTGGTGCTCGCCGGGCTTCTGCTGACGGGCACGATGGTCGGCTGCGCCGACCGCGGTGAGCGCCCGCAGGGCCAGGCCGAGCCGGTCGCGGTCACCGATGCGCCGACGGACGCCCCGGTCGACGAGGCCGCCGCAGAGCCGAGCCCGTCGGCGAGCGGGGTGGCGGCGATGGGTGCCGCGCCGAGTCGCAGCGCGACCCCGACCCCGACCCCGAAGCCGACGAAGAAGCCGACCCGACCGTCCGGCCCGGCGACGAAGCCGCGCCCGGTGGCGAAGCCGCCCACCGAGACCAAGGTCCCGCCGGCGCCCCCGAAGCCGGCACCGACCTCCTGTAAGCCCAGCTACAAGGGCACCCAGGCGACCCGGGCCGAGACGAAGGCGGCGCTGGCCGACGCGGCCGCCCGCGTCTACTGGCCGACCTCCGCACCGGACATCAAGATCCCACTCGACCTGGTCAAGGCCACCGCCTGGCAGGAGAGCGGTTGGCAGTCCAACATCTATGCCTGCGATGGCGGCGTCGGGCTGATGCAGGTGATGCCGGGCACCGCGACCTGGATGAACCAGCGGTTCGAGCAGAGCTACAAGATCGACGACTACCGGGACAACGCGTTCCTGGGCGCCAACTACCTGGCCTGGCTGACCAAGTACATCGGCGACATGTACTTCGAGTCCGACTTCCGGCTCGACGCCGGCCTGTGCACCTCCGAGCTGAACTCCTGCCTGCTCAACGCGGTGATCGCCGCGTACAACTTCGGGCACGGGGCGGTGGCGCAGGAGGGGGAGCCGCTGGCCATCCCCAACCCGTCCTACGTGCGCAACGTGCGCGCGCTGATGACCGAATGCGTCTGCCTGGGGTACTGAGCGAGCCGATCGGTCAGCCGCGGGCGGCCACCGGCTCGGGCGGCACGGGCGTGTCCGCCGCGCTCTCGCGGGCTATCCGGCCGGGCCACCAGAAGCGGTCGCCGAGCATGAACGCCAGCGCCGGCACCAGGACCGTGCGGACCAGCAATGTGTCCAGCAGGACGCCGATGGACACGATGATGCCGATCTGGGTCAGCGTGATCAGGGGCAGCACCCCGAGCACGGCGAAGACCGCGGCGAGCAGCACGCCGGCGCTCGTGATCACGCCGCCGGTGACCCGGAGCGCGGAGAGCATCCCCTCCCGGGTGCCGGCGCTGCGGGCGTCCTCGCGGGCACGGGTGACCAGGAAGATGTTGTAGTCCACACCCAGCGCCACCAGGAACACGAAGGCGAGCAGCAGCACACCGCTGTCCAGTGCCGGGAAACCCAGCACGTGGTCGAAGAGCAGCCACGCCGCACCGAGGCTGGCGAAGAACGACGCGATCACGGTGAGCACCAGCAGCACCGGCGCGACCAGACCCCGCAGCAGCAGGACGAGCACCGCGCCGACCAGCAACAGGATGATCGGCAGGATCAGCCGCAGATCCCGGTCGTTGGCCTCCTCCGAGTCGTAGGTGCCGGCCACCGTGCCGCCGACGATCGCCCCGGACGGCGCGTCGGCGCCGTCGACCGCGGGCGGAGCGGAGTCGGGGACCGCGGCGACCGCGTCGCGCAGCGCCTCGATCGTGCGGTCGGACGCGGTCGTCCCCGGTTCGGCCTCCAGCACCACGTCGACCTGTGCGATGCCCTGGCCCGCCTCCCCGGGGCGGGCCGAGGCGACCCCGGGAACGGCGGCGGCGACGTCGGTGACCGTCCGCACCGCCGCCGGGGTGGTGAGCACGGCGACCGGCTGCGTGGTCCCGGCGGGGAAGGCCCGGGCCAGGGTCTGCGCGCCGGTCACCGCCTCGGGCTGGGCCCGGAACTGCTCGGTCTCGGACAGGCCGGTGCGGATCCCGAGCCCGCCCAGCGCCAGGGCGGCGAGCAGCAGCGTGGCCAGCACCGCGACCGGTACCGGACGGCGTTGCACGGCGGCGCCGAGCCGGCCCCAGAGCCGGCCCTCGCGGATCGCGCCGCCGACCCGGGGTACGAACGGCCAGAACAGGCCGCGGCCGAAGAGCACCAGCACGGCGGGGAGCACGAACAGCGCCGAGAGCACCGCGAAAACCACCCCGGTGGCGCAGGCCACGGCCAGTGCCCGGTTGGTCTCCTGCTCGCTGAGGAGCAGGGTGAGGACGCCGAGCACCACCGTGCCGCCGCTGGCCAGGATGGGCTCGGCCGTACGGCGCAGCGCGGCGCGCATCGCCGCGTACCGGTCCTCCTCGCGGCGCAGCTCCTCCCGGTAGCGGGCGATGAGCAGCAGCGCGTAGTCGGTGGCGGCGCCGAAGACCAGCACGCTGGCGATGCCGGTGACCTGGCCCTGCTGGAGGTTGATGCCGACGGCCGGCACGATCGTGTCCACCGCGCGCAGGGTGAGCTGCTCGGTCGCCGCGACGACGACCAGCGGCACGATCCACAGGAACGGGCTGCGGTAGGTGATCAGCAGCAGCAGCGCGACCACGGCGGCGGTCACCGCGAGCAGGGTGACGTCGGCGCCCTCGAAGACCGAGGCGAGATCGGCGGTGAAGGCGGGTGCGCCGGTGACCTCGACGGCGAGCCCGTCGGGCAGGTTGGTCAGCGCGGCGCGGAGCTGGGCGATCGTCTCGGTGACCTCGTCCTGTCCGCCGACGGTGCTGAGCGGCACGGCGACCAGCGCAACCGTCCCGTCCGGGGAGAGCTGCGGGGGGCTGACCCGCCCGCCCACCGCGAAGCGGCCCAGGTCTGCGGAGCGGCCGGCGACGGCGGCCCGGTCGGCTTCGCTCAGCGCGCCGCCGTCACCGCGGCTGACCACCACGATGGCCGGCTGGACCTCGCTGGCGGGCAGCTGGTCCTGCAAGCGCTGCACCTGAGTCGACTGCCACTGCGCGGACAGGCCGGTGGCGGAGACCGGCGCCGGGTTGTCCGGCTGGGGCAGCCCGAAGACGGCCGCGCCGACGACGATCGCGGCGGCCACGGTGAGCCAGGCGGCCAAACGGCCGCGGGCGACTCTGGTGAAGGCAGACATCAGGGTGACCTCGGAGCATCTCGATCGGAGAGTATCTTGATTACCGAGATTATCGACGGCTGTTCTATGCTGCAACCCGAGGGACCGACGACGGGAAGAAGCGGCGCGACGTGGTGACTCACGGCATGTACCGGCGGCGCGACACGCGCCGGGAGCAGCTGGTCGCGGAGATCACCAACAACCTGCGGCGGTACGCGGCGGACGCCCAGCAGGTCGGCCACGCCTTCGCCAACCTGCACGGGCTCAACCCGACCGACCTGAACGCGCTGCTCGCGGTGATGGACGCCGAGATCCTCGGCGACCCGATCACCCCCGGCCGCCTCGGTGAGCAGCTCAACCTCTCCTCCGGCTCGGTCACCGCCCTGATCGACCGGCTGGAACGAGCCGGCCACATCCGCCGGGACCGGGACACCGTCGACCGGCGCAAGGTGCTGCTGCACTACGCCGACCAGGGGGCCGCGCTGGCCATGGAGTTCTTCCAGCCGCTGGGCGCCCGCACCGACTCGGTGATGGCCGAGTTCGACGAGGACGAGCTGGAGGTGGTGCACCGGTTCATGGCGCGGATGAGCGACTCGCTGCGAGCGCACCGCGACGCCGTGCGCGCCGCCCGGCCCGAGCCGACCCGCCGCCCGACAGGCTGACCGGTGCCGGACCGGCTCCTCGCCCGCCTCGCCGGTGCCGCGCTGCGGCTTCCCGCGACGACCCGCCCCGGCCCGGTGCGGGTCACCCGCGACATCCCGGTCCGGGTCCGCGACGGCGTGGTGCTGCGCACCGACCACTACGCCCCGGGCGTCCGGGACGCGCCCACCGTCCTGATCCGCACCCCGTACGGGCGGGGTGGACCGCTGCGGCTGCTCGGCCGGCTGCTCGCCGCCCGCGGGCGGCACGCCGTGATCCAGTCCTGCCGGGGCACCGGCGGCTCCGGCGGGACGTTCGCTCCGCTGGTGCACGAGCGGGACGACGGAGTGGACACCCTGGACTGGCTGCGGCGCCAGCCCTGGTGGTCCGGGGCGCTCGGCATGTTCGGGGTCAGCTACCAGGGCTTCGCGCAGTGGGCGCTGGCCGCCGACGCCGGCGACGAGCTGCGCGCGATGGTCGCCGTGGTGACCGCCTCGGCGACCCGGGACTCGACGTACGCGGGGGAGTCGTTCGCCCTGGACACCGTGCTGACCTGGGCGGAGCTGCTGCACGCGCAGACCGTGCCGTGGCTGGCCCGGCAGCGGGAGCTCAAGCGCGGGCAGCCCCGGTTGGCCGCCGCGCTGGAGCACCTGCCACTGGCCGGGGCGGACCTGGTGGCCACCGGTGTGACGATCCCGTTCTTCCAGGAGTGGCTGCGCCACCACACCCCGGACGCCGAGTACTGGCGGACCCGGGTCTTCGCCGACCGGGTGGCCCGGGTGCGGGCGCCGGTGATCATGGTCAGTGGCTGGCACGACATCTTCCTGCCCGCTCAGCTCGACGACTACGCCACCCTGCGCGCCGACGGTGCCCGTCCGCGCCTGGTGATCGGCCCCTGGACGCACGGCAGCCCCGGCCTGTTCGTGGCCTCCCTGCGGGAGGGGTTGGCCTGGCTCGACGAGCACCTGACCGGGCTGGCTCCGGCGGGCGAGCGGCCTCGCCGCGCCGGGCGGTCCACGCCGGTCCCGGTGCGGCTGTCCGTGGGGGGCGCCGGCGGTGGCTGGCGGGACCTGCCGGACTGGCCGCCGCCGGCCGTCGACACCGCCTGGCACCTGCACCCCGGTGGCGAGCTGGCGGTGCGCCCGCCGGTCCCCTCGCCGGCGGACGAGTTCCGGTACGACCCGGCCGACCCCACCCCGTCGCTCGGCGGGCCACTGCTGGTGGCGCAGCGGGCCGGCCCGGTGGACAACCGGAGCGTCGAGGCCCGCCCCGACGTGCTGACGTACACCAGCGCCGCGCTGAGCGGGCCGATCGAGGTGATCGGCCCGGTGCGGGCCGAGATCCACGTCCGCAGTGAACTCGCGTACCTGGACGTCTTCGTCCGACTGTGTGACGTGGACCGTCGTGGTCGTTCGTGGAACGTGTGCGACGGTCTGGTCCGGGTGGCACCCGGGCGCTTCCCGGCCGACCCGTCCGGGGTGCGCCGGGTCGCGGTGCCGCTCTGGCCGACGGCGTACCGGTTCGCCGCCGGGCACCGGCTGCGGTTGCAGGTCGCCGGTGGCGCCCATCCCCGCTGGGCGCGCAACCCGGGCACCTGCGAACCACTCGGTACGGCGGTGACTCTGCGTGCCGGATGGCGGCAGGTTCTGCACGACCCCGGGTACCCCTCGGCGCTGCGTCTACCGATCGTCCACTCTGGCTCCTAACGATCTCCAAGGTGAGCAGATCGCCTCTGAGCTGGGCTTTTGCGGTTGATGCGGGCTATCGTTTGGTCAACGCCCGGCGCTGTGCACGAGTAGGCCGGGCTCGTCCGTAGCCCCGCACCGCGTACGCGGTGTGACGTCGTGCCCGGCCCCCGCTCATCGGAAGGGGGACCAAATGACCCGGGCCCCGGCGAACCTGTTGGCCGTGCGCACCCTGCTGCTGACCCACCTCGACAACGCCCCCGGGCCGGACGATCTGGAGCCGGCGGAGGTCGGCATCGTCGGCGATCCGGCGCACCGCGGCGGCTACCACTGTGGATCGGACCGGGTGGTCACCAACGACTACTCGGTGGTGGAGTCACCTCGGGACCGGGCCGGCCTGACCCTGGACGCGGCCGCGTTGGACGTCGGCGGCTTCGAGGTCCGTGCCGGTGGCCGAACGCACACGCTGCCCAGCTTCTCGCTCTGGTGCGTCGGGCAGTGCGTCGCGAACGCGGCCGACACCCGGGACATCCGCGAGATCATCTACAGCCCCGACGGAAGCACGGTGCGGCGGTGGGACCGGCTGGGCAAGCGCAGCAGCGGCGACAGCTCGCACCGCTGGCACAGCCACTTCAGCTTCTTTCGTGACGCCATCAAGGCGGGCCGCGACCAGCGGCCGATGTTCCGCCGCTATCTCAGCTCCATCGGACTCCTGGAGGAGAACGACATGACCGAAGCCGAAATCATCGCCGCGCTGCGGAAGGGCGTCACCAGCGACCCGGTCATCCGCGAGGTCCTGCGGCGGGCGCCGTGGGAGTTCCTACCCGCCGACCACGGCGGGAAGACGTCCGCGCACGCCATCGTGCTGAACGGGTTGCCCGCCCAGTTGCAGGCGCTCGCCGGGCGGGACTTCACCGACGAGCCCGCGATCATCCAGGGCGTGCTGGCCGGGCTGACCCCGGAGAAGATCGCCGCGGCCATCCCGCCCAGCGTGGCCAAGCAGGTCGCCGACGAGTTGGCCCGCCGGCTGGTCGCCTGAGCCTCCGGGCCGACCGCCCCTGCTCCACAACAGTGGTTACGTAATAGGTGTTGCGCAACCACTGTTGCGGATGGCAGGTTGGGCGGCATGGAGAACCCCGACGTACGTCAGGTCACCGACTCACGGGTGCTGGCCGCCATGGCCCACCCGCTGCGCCGCCGACTGATGGACGTGCTCAAGGTGCACGGCCCCTCGACCGTCGGCATGCTCGCCGAGCACACCGACCAGGCGCCAGCGAACGTCAGCCACCACCTCAAGGTGCTCGCCGCCGGTGAACTGGTCGCCGAGGCGCCCGAGCTCGCCCGGGACCGGCGCGAGCGGTGGTGGCGGCTGGCCACCCGGTCGGTGCGCTGGTCCAACACCGACTTCGACGCCGACCCGGCCGCCCGCGCGGTCGCCGACGCCGCCACCTCACTCAACCTGGACCGGCACGTCGCCCTGGCCCGGGCGTGGCACGCCGCCGACGAGCCGGCGCAGGCAGCATGGAACGACGCGCCGTTCTCCACCGACCGCTGGCTGCATCTCACACCCGACGAACTGGCCGAGTTGAACCGCGAGGTGATCGACCTGCTGGCCCGCTGGGCCGACCGGAAGGCGCCCGACGACGGGCGCGAGCGCCAGCCGGTCTTCGTGTTCGCCCACGGCGTCCCGGCCCGTCCGTGACCGTGGCCACGCACACCGATCCGAGCCCGGTCCGGGAGACCGGCGGGCTGCTGCGGCACCGGGACTTCCGGCTGCTCTGGGCCGGCCAGGCGATCAGCAGCGTCGGCAGCAACGTCACCACTGTCGCGCTGCCACTGGTCGCGGTGGCCGTGCTCGACGCCGGCACCTTCCAGGTGGCGGTGCTCACCGCCGCGGCCTGGCTGCCGTGGCTGCTGATCGGCCTGCCGGCCGGCGCGTGGGTCGACCGGCTGCCGCGCCGGCCGGTGATGGTCGCCTGCGACCTGCTCTGCGCGGTGGCCTTCCTCACCGTTCCGCTGGCCGCCGCACTGGACCGGCTCACCGTCTGGCACCTGCTGCTGGTCGCGCTCGGGGCCGGCACCGCGCGGGTCTTCTTCGAGACCGCCGACCAGGTGTACCTGCCGGTGCTGCTCCGCCCCGAGCAACTGCCCGAGGGCAACGCGAAGCTGCAGGCCACCCAGACCGTGAGCTACGTCGTCGGGCCCGGCCTCGCCGGCCTCATCGCCCAGCTCACCGGGGCGGTCGCCGCGCTGGTGCTGGACGCGGCCACGTTCCTGCTCTCCGCGGCCTGCCTGCTGCGGATCCGCACCGCCGAACCCCGTACCCCGCGGACCGACCGGTCCCCGTCGCTGCGCCGGGACATCGCCGAGGGACTGCGCTTCGTCGTCCGTGACCCGTACCTGCGGGTGCTCACGCTCTTCGGCGCCGCCAGCAACATCGGGCTGATCGGCTACCAGGCCGTCCTTGTGGTGTTCCTGGTCCGCGAGCTACGGCTCGCGCCCGGCCTGGTGGGCGTCCTGGTCGCGGTGATGAGCGCCGGGGGGATCATCGGCGCGCTGCTGGCCACCGCGCTGGCCCGGCGCTGCGGCACCGCGCGCGCCATGCTGCTCGGTGCGGCCCTCACCGGGCCGCCCGCCCTGCTCATCCCGCTGGCCACGCCCGGTGTGGGACTGATCTGGCCGGCCCTCGGCGGGATCCTGATCGGCCTCGGAGTGGCGATCGGCAACGTGCTCAAGGGCAGCTTCCGGCAGACGTACACCCCGCACCACCTGCTCGGCCGGGTGACGGTGAGCATGCAACTGCTCAACTACGGCACCATCCCGCTGGCGGCCGTGCTGGCCGGTGCCCTCGGTGCGCGCTACGGAGTCGCGACCGCGATCGGAGTGATGACCGCCTGGTTGGCGCTCACCCCGTTGATTCTGTTGATCGGGCCGCTCCGGAGGCGGCGGGACCTGCCCGCCGCTCCGGCGGCGTCTTGAGTGCGCTGCGACGGCGGCCGGAGACCGGCCGCCGTCACCGGCACGGAGCTACATCGGGCGGACGTTGTCCGCCTGCGGACCCTTCTGCCCCTGGGTCACCTCGAACTCGACCTTCTGGCCCTCGTTGAGCTCCCGGTAGCCGCTCGAGGCAATGGCGGAGTAGTGGACGAACACGTCCGGCCCTCCACCGTCCTGCTCGATGAAACCGAAGCCCTTTTCCGAGTTGAACCACTTAACCGTGCCGGTTGCCATGCATCTCTCCCTGTTCAAAGCGGCTGACCCTCGACCTGTGGCCGATGATCGCCCGTACCTGTCCGACAGTAACGGGCGAAACGCCGATCCGCCGGCCGAAGTGCCGTAGGTCTTCGAGTGAAGTCGGGTGAACTCTGCGCGCCGGCACGTGAAACCCGCCCCGGCAGCCCCCCGCTGCGGCATGCTAGCGCCGATGAGGGGTGCCGCAGCCGCCGCGCTGTCCGAGCTGGAGCGCGAGATCGACGCGCCCGGCGCCGGCCTGGACCGGCTCCGACTCGTACCCACCCCGTTCGTGCCGGAGGTGCGGCTGCACCTGGCCGAGGACGCGATCGTCTGGTGGGCCCGGATGGAGGCGGCCGTCGGGCACGCCCTGCCGCCGCCGTACTGGGCCTCCGCCTGGGCCGGGGGGCAGGCTCTCGCCCGTCACCTGCTGGACCATCCGGAGCTGGTCGCCGGCCAGCGGGTGCTCGACCTCGCAGCCGGATCGGGGCTGGTGGCCATCGCCGCCGCGCTGGCCGGCGCGTCGACGGTGGTCGCGAACGACATCGACCCGTACGCCGTCGCCGCCGTCACCGTCAACGCGCGAGCCAACCGGGTCGCCGTCGACGCCACGGGCGATGATCTGCTCGACAGCGTCGACGCGGAGGCGGACCTGGTCCTCGCCGGCGACGTGTTCTACAGCAGGGCGATGGCCGACCGGATGCTGCCGTTCCTCCAGCGGGCCGCCGCTGGCGGCGCCGAGGTGCTGGTGGGCGATCCCGGCCGGGGGCACCTGCCGGCGGACCGGTTGATGGTGCTGGCCGACTATCCGGTGCCCACCACCGAACCCTCGGTCGACTCGTCGCTGCGCCGGGTGCAGGTGCTGCGACCCGCCTGAGGCCGGGGACCGTCTCAGGGGCGACCCCGAGGCGGATACCAGGGGTCGGTGGGGGATGCGACCGGATGTCCACGGTGGTGCCGCGGCCATAGCGTACGGGGCATGACGCAATGGCTGGCTCAGGTCGGGGAACTACCCATCCTGCTGCTGATGGGCACGCTCGGGCTGGTCATGCTCTTCGACGCCGTACCGCTGCTGGGGGTTCTGGTCCCCGGCGACGTGGCGATCCTGGCCGCGGTCGGGGTGGGCCGCCCGGCCACCGGGCTCGCCACCTTCACCGCCGTGCTGGTCGGCTGCCTGGCCGGTTGGTCGTTGAGCTTCCTGGTCGGCCGTCGGTACGGGGAGCGGCTGCGGCGCAGTCGGATCGGCGACTGGATCGGCGAGGCGCGATGGACGGCGGCGGAGGGGCTGCTGCGTCGAGGTGGGGGCCGGATGGTGGTCGTCGCGCCATTCCTGCCGGTGTTCAACGCGCTGCTGCCGCTGGCCGCCGGTGGGCTGCGGATGTCGTACCGGCGGTTCCTCGGCTGCGCGGCGCTCGGCGCGGCGGCCTGGGCCGGTCTCTACCTCGCGCTGGGCACGGCGTCCCGCTCACTGGCCGGGTTGCTTCCGGGAGAGGCCAGCCCGCTGCTGGTCACCATGGGTGTCGGGCTGGTGCTGGCCGCCGTGGTGCTGCTGGGCACCCGGCGCCGGCTGCGTGCGGTGACCGGGGCTCCGACGCCCTGACCGGTTCGGCCCGGCGGTGGGTGCGGGGGTGCGCCCACGCGGTCGGGTAGGTGGTGCGGGGCCGGCCGGGGGGCCGGCCCCGCGCGGGTCACCAGCCGCGGGCACGCCACTGCGGCAGGGCCGGTCGTTCCGCGCCGAGCGTGCTGTCCTTGCCGTGACCGGGATAGAACCAGGTCTCGTCCGGGAGCCGGTCGAACAGCTTGTGCTCGACGTCGTCGATCAGCGCGGCGAAGCGCGCCGGGTCCTTGTCCGTGTTGCCCACGCCGCCGGGAAAAAGGCTGTCACCGGTGAAGAGGTGCGGGGTGCCGGCCGGGTCGCTGTAGAGCAGCGCGATCGAGCCCGGGGTGTGCCCCTTGATGTGGATGACCTCCAGCGCGCAGTCGCCGACCGGCACGGTGTCGCCGTCCGCGAGCCGCTCCGCCTCGATCGGCAGCCCGGCCGCGTCGTCGGCGTGCACCAGCGGGCGGGCGCCGGTCTTGGCGACCACCTCCTCCAGCGCCACCCAGTGGTCCATGTGCTGGTGGGTGATCACCACGGCGGTCAGCCCACCGTCGCCGATCAGGTCCAGCAGGCGGGGCGCCTCGTTGGCGGCGTCGATCAGCACCTGCTCGCCGGTGGCCGTGCAGCGCAGCAGGTAGGCGTTGTTGTCCATCGGGCCCACCGACAACTTGCTGATGGTGAGCCCGCTCAGCTCCCGCACCGCCGGCGCCTCGCCGGGGGTGACGTCTCCGCTGTAGGTCATGAGGTGTCTATATCCATTCCGGTGGAGTGGGCAGGGGGCCGTCGGGAGTGACGGCGAGCGCGCCGCCGCCGTCACGGCCGATCAGCCAGGCGGCGAGGTCGGGGGCGGGACCGGCGATGATCGGTGCGCCCGCGCGTTCCCCGATCACCAGTTCGTGTCGGCTGCCGTCGAAGCGCAGCACCATCGACGGCGGCGCCGGCCGGTCGCCGTGGTGCGCGGCCACCTCGTGCAGCAGCCGGTGGGCGAACGCCTCCGACCAGTCGGCGGGCCGGTAGTCGGCGGCCAGGTCGAGGTGGTGCACCTCGATCTCGCGCAACCGGCCCCAGACGAGCAGCGCCGCGGGCCATGGGCCACGGCGGGTCTGCACCGTCGCCGCCCACGCCTCGACCGGCATGGCCGCGACCGCCTCGGTGAATCGGTCCGCGGTACGCCGCAGGTCGTCCAGATGCTCGACCGGTGGGCGGCCCGCGCCGGCCTCGATGTCCATCGTGCGGGCCTCCGGCGAGGCGTACATCGGCAGCGGCTCGCCGGTGCGGGCCGCGGTGAGCAGGTTGACGAAGCCGTCGGCGTTGCGCGCCAGGTGCGCCAGCACGTGGCCGCGCGTCCAGCCCGGCAGTAGCGACGCGGCCGCTAGGCCCGCGCCGTCGAAGGAGGCCGCGGTACGCAGGAGTCGACTCGTGGCGTCGTCCACCTCGCCCATCAGCAGCAGCGGATCGGTGGTCACGCGTCGACCCTAGCGGTCCGCCGTCGCGGCGTCGCCGGGGAAATCGCTTTCGGCGCGTCGGCGCGCGCCCTACCGTCAGCGGCATACGCGGCACCGGGACGTCGGACGGAGGTGATGACCATGCCGGACGTGGCACGAGTGTTCCGCCATCACCAGCTTCGACACCGATGAGGATGCCATGACGATCGATCTGACCGCCCTCGGCTGGGACGCCGAGCGGGCGGCGTACGCCGGGCGACGCGGCGATCAGCACCCGGGCCGCGTGGCCCGGGTGGACCGGGGGGTCTGCACCGTGCTCACCGAGGCCGGCCCGGTGCGGGCCAGTCTGGGTGGGGCGGTGCTGGCCGGCGCCGTTCGGGACCCCTCCGCGCTGCCCTGTGCGGGCGACTGGGTGCTGCTCGCGCACTGGCCGGACCGCCGCACCACCGTGGAGGCGGTGCTGCCCCGGCGGGCCGCGCTGATCCGCCGTACCGCGGGCAAGGACGCCAGCGGCCAGGTGCTGGCCGCCAACCTCGACGCCGCCGCCGTGGTGGAGCCGGTGCACCCGGAGCCGGACGTCGGTCGGATCGAGCGGTTGCTCTCCCTGGCCCACGAGTCCGGTGCCCGGCCGCTGGTCGTGCTGACCAAGGCCGACCTCGCGGCCGACCCGGACGCGCTGGCCCGCCAGCTGGCCGCGGTCGCCCCCGGTGTGCCGGTGCTGCCGGTCAGCGCCGAGGGTGGCCTGGGCCTGGAACCACTGCGCGCCGAGGTGGCGCCGGGCCGCACGCTCGGCCTGCTCGGGCCCTCTGGCGCCGGCAAGTCGAGCCTGGTCAACGCGCTGGCCGGCGCGGTGCTGATGCCGACCCAGGCGATCCGGCGGGTCGACGGCAAGGGCCGGCACACCACCACCTGGCGGGCACTGGTGCCGATCCCCGGCGGCGGCGCGGTGATCGACACGCCTGGCGTGCGGGCGGTCGGCCTGCTGGACGGTGCGGCCGGGCTCGACCGGGCGTTCGCCGACATCGCCGGGCTGGCCGAGGGTTGCCGGTACGCCGACTGCGGGCACGACGGCGAGCCCGCCTGCGCGGTCCGCGACGCGCTGCACACCGGGGAACTCTCCACCCGCCGCTGGGAGAGCTGGCGGCGGCTGCAGGGGGAGGTGGCCCAGGAGAGCCGGCGGCGCGAGGCGCGGCTGGCCGCGGAGCGGCGTGGCGGGTGGCGTTCCGGCCGGCGCCGGGCGGCCCGACCGCCGTCGCCCGGGGGCTACTGACCGGCCCGGCCGACCGGGCTGAGCTGGGGGAATGTGCGGGCGGGGGAAACTGTCATACCTCGGGGCTAGAGTTGCCGAGGCGTCTTTTCCGCGCCCGCACGACCGCTCAGAACATGCCAGAGCGGGACACATCCTTCACTTCGTCTTCACCCGGGAGTACACGGACCGTGGCCGACCGACTGATCATCCGTGGCGCGCGCGAGCACAACCTGCGTGACGTCAGTCTCGACCTGCCCCGGGACGCACTCATCGTGTTCACCGGGCTGTCCGGGTCGGGCAAGTCGAGCCTGGCCTTCGACACGATCTTCGCCGAGGGGCAGCGGCGCTACGTCGAGTCGCTCTCGTCGTACGCCCGGCAGTTCCTCGGCCAGATGGACAAGCCCGACGTCGACTTCATCGAGGGGTTGAGCCCCGCCGTCTCGATCGACCAGAAGTCGACCTCGCGCAACCCGCGCTCGACCGTCGGCACCATCACCGAGGTCTACGACTACCTGCGGCTGCTGTACGCCCGCATCGGCGAGCCGCACTGCCCGGTCTGCGGCGAGCGGATCTCCCGCCAGAGCCCGCAGCAGATCGTCGACCGGGTCCTCGCCATGGCCGAGGGCACCAAGTTCATGGTGCTCGCCCCGGTCATCCGCGGCCGCAAGGGCGAGTACGTCGACCTCTTCGCCGAGCTGCAGGCCAAGGGCTACGCCCGGGCCCGCGTCGACGGCGTGGTGCACCCGCTGACCGAGCCGCCGAAGCTCAAGAAGCAGGAGAAGCACACCATCGAGGTGGTGATCGACCGGCTCACCGTCAAGCCGAGCGCCAAGCAGCGGCTGACCGACTCGATCGAGGCCGCCCTGGGCCTCTCCAGCGGCCTGGTGCTGCTCGACTTCGTCGACCTGCCCGAGGACGACCCGGACCGGGAGCGTCGCTACTCCGAGCACCTGGCCTGCCCCAACGACCACCCGCTCGCCATCGAGGACCTCGAGCCCCGGGTCTTCTCCTTCAACGCGCCGTACGGCGCCTGCCCGGAGTGCACCGGCCTGGGCACCAAGAAGGAGGTCGACCCGGAGCTGCTGGTGCCCGACCCGGAGCGCACCCTGCGCGAGGGCGCCATCCAGCCCTGGTCCACCGGCCACAACCTGGAATACTTCCTGCGCCTGCTGGAGGCGCTCGGCGAGGCCCAGCACTTCGACGTCGACACCCCGTGGCGGGCGCTGCCGGCGCGGGCGCAGAAGACGATCCTGCACGGCTCCGACGACCAGGTGCACGTGCGCTACCGCAACAAGTACGGCCGCGAGCGCTCCTACTACACCGGCTTCGAAGGCGTGGTGCAGTGGATCGAGCGCCGGCACTCCGACACCGAGTCCGAGTGGTCCCGCGACAAGTACGAGGGCTACATGCGCGATGTGCCGTGCGCGGCGTGCGGCGGCGCCCGGCTCAAGCCCGAGGTGCTCGCGGTCACGCTGGCCGGCAAGAGCATCGCCGAGGTGTGCAACCTGTCCGTGGGGGAGTGCGCCGACCTGCTCGTGGGCATCGAGCTCACCGACCGGCAGAAGATGATCGCCGAGCGGGTGCTCAAGGAGATCAACGCCCGGCTGCGGTTCCTGCTCGACGTCGGCCTGGACTACCTCTCCCTGGACCGGCCGGCCGGCACCCTCTCGGGCGGCGAGGCGCAGCGCATCCGGCTGGCCACCCAGATCGGCTCCGGGCTCGTGGGCGTGCTGTACGTGCTCGACGAGCCGTCGATCGGGCTGCACCAGCGCGACAACCACCGGCTGATCGAGACCCTGATCCGGCTGCGTGGCCTGGGCAACACGCTGATCGTGGTGGAGCACGACGAGGACACCATCCGCACCGCGGACTGGATCGTCGACATCGGGCCCGGCGCCGGTGAGCACGGCGGCAAGATCGTGCACAGCGGTTCGGTGCCGGCGCTGCTGGAGAACCCGGACTCGGTCACCGGGGCGTACCTGTCCGGCCGCCGGTCGATCCCGACACCGACGAAGCGCCGTCCGCAGGACCGGGACCGGGAGCTGGTGGTGCACGGCGCGCGCGAGCACAACCTGCGCAACCTGACCGTCTCCTTCCCGCTGGGCCAGCTGATCGCGGTCACCGGGGTCAGCGGCTCGGGCAAGTCGACGCTGGTCAACGACATCCTGTACGCGGTGCTCGCCAACCAGATCAACGGCGCCCGGCTGGTGCCCGGCCGGCACACCCGGGTCGGCGGCCTGGAGCACGTGGACAAGGTCGTCGGCGTGGACCAGTCGCCGATCGGCCGGACGCCGCGCTCCAACCCGGCCACCTACACCGGGGTCTGGGACCACGTCCGCAAGCTCTTCGCCGAGACCACGGAAGCCAAGGTGCGCGGCTACGGTCCGGGCCGGTTCTCGTTCAACGTCAAGGGCGGGCGCTGCGAGGCGTGCTCCGGCGACGGCACCATCAAGATCGAGATGAACTTCCTGCCCGACGTGTACGTCCCCTGCGAGGTCTGCAAGGGCGCCCGGTACAACCGGGAGACCCTCGAGGTGCACTACAAGGGCAAGACCGTCTCGGACGTGCTGGAGATGCCGATCGAGGAGGCCGCGGAGTTCTTCTCCGCCATCCCGGCCATCCACCGTCACCTCAAGACGCTGGTCGACGTGGGCCTCGGTTACGTCCGCCTCGGCCAGCCCGCGCCGACCCTCTCCGGTGGCGAGGCCCAGCGGGTCAAGCTCGCCTCCGAGCTGCAGAAGCGCTCCACGGGGCGGACGGTCTACGTGCTCGACGAGCCGACCACCGGCCTGCACTTCGAGGACATCCGCAAGCTGCTGATGGTGCTGGAAGGGCTGGTCGACAAGGGCAACACGGTGATCACCATCGAGCACAACCTCGACGTGATCAAGACGGCCGACTGGCTGATCGACATGGGCCCGGAGGGCGGGCACCGGGGCGGCAGCGTGCTCGCCACCGGCACCCCGGAGGAGGTCGCCGAGGTGCCCGAGAGCCACACCGGCCAGTTCCTGCGTCAGGTGCTCAAGCTCGACGGCGAGGCCAAGGGCGCGGCGGCCGCCACCACCCGGGCCGCCAAGGCCAACGGCACCGCCAAGACCCGGGCCCCGCGTAAGGCGACCGCCGCCGCGCGCTGAGTCGACCCGACGCCGGCGGTGCCCATCGGGCATCGCCGGCGTTCCCATTTCCTGGGTCGAGGCCGTGTCACCGTGAACCATCCGGCACAGTTGCCCGTGTTGACCTGTGTGGCCGGGAGATCGGGACCGGCGCAGCAGCCGAGAGAGAGGCGAGGCATGAGTGACGATCAGGCGCTGACCGGTCCGGGTACGCAGACCCGTCGGGCTCTGCTCACCGGCGTCGGGGCGGTGGGCGCGGCCGTCGTCCTGGCTGCCTGCGGCAGTGACGACACCGGCGGCGGAGCCGCCCCGACCAGCGGCGGCCCGGCGGTGCCCAGCACCGGTGACGCCGGCGGCGGCGATCGGCAGGGCGCCCAGTCGCTGGCCACCACCGCCGACATCCCGGTCGGCGGCGGCAAGGTCCTCGCCGCCGAGGGCGTGGTCATCACCCAGCCCACCGCCGGCCAGTTCAAGGGCTTCAGCCCGATCTGCACGCACCAGAACTGCCCGGTGACGAACGTCGACGGCGGCACCATCAACTGCACCTGCCACGGCAGCAAGTTCTCGATCGAGGACGGCTCGGTGAAGGCCGGTCCGGCCACCCGGCCGTTGCCGGCGAAGGACATCAAGGTCACCGGCGACCAGATCTCGCTGGCCTGACATCCGCGCCCCGACCGACGCTTGATCGACTCGCCTTTCGGGAAGTCGGGGTGTCCGGCACCCGCCGATGCCCCGACTTCCGCGGAGCCCGAGTCGATCTAGCGCTTTCGGCGGCGTGTCGGTGCCGCGGACTAGGCTTGCTGGCGTGGCTGACCCCTCGACCTACCGTCCCGCACCCGGCACCATCCCGGAGTCCCCGGGGGTCTACCGCTTCCGCGACGGCACCGGTCGGGTGATCTACGTCGGCAAGGCGAAGAACCTGCGCAGCCGGCTCAACTCCTACTTCGGCGACATCTGGAACCTGCACGAGCGCACCCGGCAGATGGTCACCACCGCCGAGTCGGTGGACTGGATCACCGTCGGCACCGAGGTCGAGGCGCTCCAGCAGGAGTTCACCTGGATCAAGCAGTACGACCCCCGGTTCAACGTCCGCTACCGCGACGACAAGTCGTACCCCTATCTGGCCGTCACCCTCGATGAGGAATACCCGCGGCTCCAGGTGATGCGCGGCGCCAAGCGCAAGGGCGTGCGCTACTTCGGGCCGTACTCGCACGCCTGGGCGATCCGGGAGACCCTCGACCTGCTGCTACGGGTGTTCCCGGCCCGGACGTGCTCCGCCGGGGTGTTCAAGCGGGCCGGCCAGGTCGGCCGGCCCTGCCTGCTCGGCTACATCGGCAAGTGCTCGGCGCCCTGCGTCGGCAGCGTCTCCGCCGACGAGCACCGGGCCATCGTCGACGGCTTCTGCGACTTCATGGCCGGGCGCACCGACACCATGGTCCGCAAGATCGAACGCGAGATGACCGAGGCGAGCGAGCAGCTGGAGTTCGAGCGGGCCGCCCGGCTGCGCGACGACGTGGCCGCCCTGCGCCGGGCGATGGAGAAGCAGACCGTGGTGTTGGGCGACGGCACCGACGCCGACGTGGTCGCGTTCGCCGACGACCCCCTCGAGGCGGCCGTGCAGGTCTTCCATGTCCGCGACGGCCGGGTCCGGGGCCAGCGCGGTTGGGTGGTGGAGAAGACCGAGGAGCTGACCACCGGCGACCTGGTGCACCACTTCTGCACCCAGGTGTACGGCGGCGAGCACGGCGAGGCCGACGTGCCCCGCGAGCTGCTGGTGCCCGAGCTGCCCGCGGACGCGGACGCGCTGGCCGACTGGCTCTCCACCCACCGTGGCAGCCGCGTCTCGCTGCGGGTGCCGCAGCGTGGCGACAAGCGCTCACTGATGGAGACGGTGGAGCGCAACGCCAAGGACGCGCTTGCCCGGCACAAGCTCAAGCGGTCGGGTGACCTGACCACCCGGGGCAAGGCGCTGGACGAGATCAGCGAGGCGCTGGACATGCGCACCTCGCCTCTGCGCATCGAGTGCTTCGACATCTCGCAGATCCAGGGCACCGATGTGGTGGCCAGCATGGTGGTCTTCGAGGACGGGCTGCCCCGCAAGAGTGAGTACCGGCGGTTCATCGTGCGGGGCGCGACCGACGACCTCTCCGCGATGTCCGAGGTGCTGCGCCGCCGCTTTGCCCGCTACCTTGACGCGCGGGCGGAGACGGGCGAGGCGGGGGTCGAGCCGGCCGACGATCCCGCCGCCCCGGGTGGCCTTGGTGAAATCGACGAGCCGCAGGTCGGCGTCCTGGTCGACCCGACCACCGGCCGGCCGCGCAAGTTCGCGTACCCGCCGCAGCTGGTGGTCGTCGACGGCGGCGCGCCGCAGGTCGCCGCGGCCGCCCAGGCCCTTGCCGAACTCGGCATTGACGACGTGGCCCTGTGCGGGCTGGCCAAGCGGCTGGAGGAGGTCTGGCTCCCCGACGACGAGTTCCCGGTCATCCTGCCGCGCACCTCGGAAGGGCTCTACCTGCTGCAACGGGTTCGCGACGAGGCGCACCGGTTCGCCATCACCTTCCACCGGCAGCGCCGCTCCAAGCGGATGACCGAGTCGGCGCTGGACAATGTGCCCGGCCTGGGCGAGGTGCGGCGCAAGGCGCTGATGAGGCATTTCGGCTCGCTCAAGCGGCTCTCCGCCGCCACCGTCGAGGAGATCACCGAGGTGCCCGGGGTGGGCCGGCGCACGGCCGAGTCGATCCTGGCCGCCCTCACCAAGGGAACCACGAGGGCCGACGAGGGGGCCGAGGCCACCCCGAGTTCGTGAGCCGGCCGGTCGCACCTCCCGGCGCTCCCTGTCGAGCTGCCCCAGATGTGGGGCGCGTCGCCGCCAGACCGTGGGCTGGCGACGACCTGGTCGCCGTCCGACCGCCACAGCGGGTTGAGGCCATTTGATCGACTCCGTCTCCTTGATATCGCGGTGTCTCGGCATCGGGGATACCCCGATGTCAGTGAAATCGAGTCGATCACCCTGCCGGTGACCGGGACGGGCGGCGCGGGCGGCATCCGCACCCACCGGCACCCCCGGAGGAGGTCGCCGAGGTGCCCGAGAGCCACACCGGCCAAAGAGCGTGATACCTCAGAGTCATACTTATGCCTCACAGGTATCGGGCTCGATGCCGACTGTCCGGCCCGCCCGGCGGGCCTGCCCCCTCGCTTGGCGCCCGCCTGCCCCTGGCACGGTTCGTGTGCCTGGCCGGGGTGGTCGAGTCCGCGATCTCGGAAAGGTTGTGGCCTCGACGGGTTGGCAGGCGGCAGTGCCCCGGGGATCGCGCGGACCGTGGGCCCGGCCGGGGTGAGACCCCCGAGGGTCTAATGTCCGGTTCGTGATCGGCGCGGCTGGGGTGGGTGTCCGGTTTTGCCGTGGGCGTCCTGTGGTCGGGGGCACCCGTGTGTTGGAATCGGGGGCCGGTCGGGGTGGTTATACCTGGCAGATCACCGCGGCCCCCGGGCCCGGTAGCCGCAGGCCGCCGGGAACACCCGCCAGGCCGCCACGGTTACATCCCCCGTAGCCGCAGGCCGCCGGGAACACCCGCTAGGCCGCCACGGTTACGTCCCCCGTAGCCGCCGACCGCCGAGAACACCCGCCGGGCCGGCACGGTTACATCCCCCGGACACCCGAGCAGGTCCCCTCCGATCGCCGGGTCGTCCCCCGTGAACTTCTCGTGCGGCGCACGCCCCCCGGTTGTGTGTCGCGCGGACCCCCGATGCAGAGGAGCACGCCATCATGCGTACCGATCTGATTCGTAAGACCGCTCTGACCGCTGCTGGGCTCGCGTTCACCGGCGGCGCCATCGCCGGACCGGTGACCGCCGCGTACGCCGCGTCGGACGCCAAGCCCACCACCCAGACGCAGACCGACCGTAAGCCCGCCGGTGAGCGTCAGCTCGGCGTGCGGTACGAGGCGCAGCCGAACTTCTACTACTGCGGCCCCGCCGCCACGCGTAACGCCCTGTCCGTGCAGGGCAAGGACATCAGCGTGGACGC
>NZ_JBEXHU010000008.1:0-305181 GCF_040608175.1 Micromonospora sp. NPDC005206 | reverse complement strand
GAGCGCGACAGCGATGGGGCCGGCGATTCCCCGTCCCCGCCACCATGGCAGGGGTGGCCTACGAGGCCCGATCTCGATGACGTCCATCTCGTTGTTGCGAGATTGCGATCCGCTAGTGATGGCACCGACCTCCGGTCTGGTTGGTCCATCGGCATTGACGCCCTTCATGCACCCAACATATGTCGGACAGCCAGAACGCGTGGGCTCGAAGCAGCCAACCGAGCAGCCAAGCCTGCAAGTCGTGGCGGGCACTGGCGGACGTCAGAAGAAGCTCGACAAGGACCGGGGCCACGCCGACAAGCAGGCCGCGGCGGACTCGTAATGCGTGGGTCGAGATGACAGCAACGAGCCGAACCCCAATGACCACAGTCAGGAGCCGACCGTCAAGGCAGAGGTGGCGCGGGCACGGTCACCGCTCAGGCCGTGCCCTCTTTTATCCTTCGCGGATGCGCTGACGGAAGAGGTTTGCGCTGGCGGTGGCGAAGGCCTCGGCGGCCAGCTTCGCTCGTTCGTAGAGGGCGTCGAGCTCGCCGGCGTCGATATTTTTTCGCCTCCAATACGCGCCGAGAGCCTTGCCAGACGAGTTCAGCTCGTCTAGAGCCCGAAGTACATGCTGATCACCGCACAGGATGCGCAGGCGTGCTGCGGCTAGCCGGAACTGGCCGAGGTCCCAGCCGTCCACGCGTCCGGGAAGTCCTAGCTCTCGTTCCTCCCACAACCGGTTCCGAAAATCCTCGGACAGTGCCAGGACCTGAGAGCACTGCTCGAGGAGGAGTTCGGCCAGCCGAGCGTTGCTCTCACCTCGCTTAGTTATGTGTTGCCCAAAGATCGCAATCCCAGCACCTGCAACGGCCGCGACTAGCGTCACCCACGCATCCACGTCGTCAGTCTCGCTGTGCGCGTCAACATCTACCGGAGGCCGCGAGCTAGCTGGCGCCGGCACGGTGGCCCGTTGCCGCCCGTTGTGGTCGAGAAGCGCCTGCGCCGCGCGAGTCGGTAGCGGTGGGCTCTCCGTGCGTCGTGCTCTGCCGCAGCCAACCGACGCCACCCGGCGCTAGCTTCGGAGCCCAGCTGCCGCGGTTGCTCGATGCTCACGAAGCAGCAAGGAGGCAGCGAACGGCCCGCCTGCCATCGACGCCTAACGACAGCAGGCGGGGTGGTGGCCAAGCCGAGGGGCACGGGACGACAGCCAATGGCAGGAGAAGGTGCGCCGCAACGGCGTTCGGGACGAAGTGTGCAACGGCGTGCGCGGTTAGCGGCCTCGACCGGGCTGTCTAGCCGGACCCCCGGCATGGTGCTGTTGATCGACCCCGATGCACGCCACCACCGCGAACGGGTCAGCAGTCAGGAACAGTTGGAAGTAGTACGGAGGATCGGTCTGCCTGACGCCTGCGATCTGCAACAGCTCGTCCTCTAGGGCGCCGAGGGTCATGACGGCCTCAGCGAAACCCACGGTGGGGATGCCAGCTTCCCGGGTGTGTCGCTCGCGCCTCTTGTAGATCCCTGCGAAGTGACGCGCAGGCAGAAGCCCGTCCCACAATGTGAAGGATGCCCCACGCTCTAGTGCCTGCCGGCAGGCCGCGAAGGATGCTGTCTGGCCGCCGAGCAGGGAGATCAGCTGTCCGCGTTCCACTCCGCGACCGTACAGCTCAGCAGTCATCCCCACGGCGCACGAGTCAGCAGGGAGTCAGCGAACGGTGCGATTCCGGCCGACACCAAAGATCACAGCCGGCGAGACGCCGAGAGCAGGACCACAGGGAACGACACCAGCCGACACTGAACGACAATGCCAACCAGGCTCCCCCCGACGGGGGTCATGAACGACGGGTCGGAGACGCCCGAGCCGACTAGATGCCGTTGCGGCGGGTCACCACAGCTCATCGAGGGCCGCGATCTGCTTGCGGAGGGTTCGGGCGTCCTGCGGCGGCAGGACGGCAACGGCGACGTCCAGGATCCAGCGCAACTCGGGCGGGTTCGGACAGCACTCCATCACTCCGCAGCCGGCATTCGGGTCCCACAAGCGATGCCAGGGGTGGCGCATGAACCATGACCAGGTCCGCAGTGCATCAGACACGGCCTGGTTCCAGAGGCGGGTGCGTTCGAGGTAGGCGATGGCTTTCAAGCCGCGGGCCGAGAGCCCGGGGATGACGGAGGTTGACTCGTCAAGCGGTCGCCGGTAGATGGAGTCGGCACGCAGTTGTGCGGGGCGCCTACGCGGCATTGCCCTTTCGTGGAGTCGACATGCCGATCATCGTTGCACACCCGCGTTCGGCTCACCTTCCGGGACAACTACGCGTGAGCCCTCAAGATCAGGCCGTCTCCAGGCCGTCTGAGGTGAACCAGCAGTGCCCACCGATGACCCTCGATGACGCGTCCCGGCCCAGGTCACAGGACGTCTCGTCCGGTTTGATCGACTACGCCTCGGCCCGCGATCAATACCGCTGGAAGTAGAGGCGGCGGGGCCGGCCTGGTCCCCGCCGAGTGCCATATCGATGGCCCGCCGGGTGCGATCTTCGCTGGCCGGCAGTTGACGAGATGGCCGGACGGGAGCGACCGGCCTGAGCGGCGAGCCGTTTCGTGGTTTGCCTTGACGACGGCAACGGTAAGTCGTAGCTTTCGTTCGTGGCCACTTACGGAATGCACCCGGGCTGGGAGGCGCTGGGTGATCCCAGCAGGCTCGCCATCGTTCAGCGCCTAGCCGAGCGACCACGCGCCGTGGGGGAGTTGGCAGATGAGCTGCCGATCAGTCGGCCAGCCGTGTCGCAGCACCTCAAGGTGCTCAAGAGCGCGGGCCTGGTCGTTGACCAGGCGGTGGGCACCCGCCGCGTCTACCGGCTCAGTCCGGTTGGGTTGGTCGCTCTACGGGACCAGCTCGACACATTCTGGCGACGGGCGCTGGACGGGTATCAGGACGTCGTTGAAGAGACCGAGGAGAGTTCATGACGCAAGCAGCTACGGCGGTGGTCCGCCGACAGATCGTCGTCAACGCGCCGATCGAGCAGGCCTTCACCGTATTCACCGAGCGGTTCGGCGACTTCAAGCCGCGCGAACACAATCTGCTCCAGGTCCCGATCGCCGAGACCGTGTTCGAGCCCCGGGTTGGCGGGCACATCTACGACCGGGGTGCCGACGGAAGCGAATGCCGGTGGGCGCGCATTCTCGCGTACGAGCCGCCGACCCGGGTCGTCTTCAGCTGGGACATCGGACCGACCTGGCAGGTCGAAACCGATCCGGACCTCACCAGCGAGGTCGAAGTCATATTCGTCGTCGAGACGCCAGCTCAGACCCGGATCGAGCTGGAACACCGGCACCTTGACCGGCACGGCCCTGGCTGGGAGTCGGTCCGAGATGGGGTCGACAGCGACACCGGGTGGCCCCTTTACCTCGGCCGGTATCTCTCCCTCTTTGGTGGCGACAGCTAACGGCCCGACCAAGCCGCCGTAGGAGTACAGCAGGGAAGTGCAGCAGCCGACGGAAGCGGGCCGAGCCGGTAGGGACGTGGCTCGGCCCGCCGACCGCGCACCGGACCTCAAGCGGCCCGCCTTGCCGGCAGTTCACACCGAGAAAATCGAATCCACCAAGATCATGCCGTTTCCGGGCCGTCGGGGGACCGCTGTCTACCAGGCGATCGATGATTGACCGCGGGGCCGATGGTCCGGCGGAGAATGCTCCAGCGGACCACCGGACCGCCCGTCAGATGGGATAGGTGCGGGCGACCGCCAGCATCTCGGAGCTGTGCGAGCCGACGATGCCGACGGCCGGTGGCCGGGGGCGGAAGCCGGGCAGCGCGTCCAGCCCGTCACTGGCGTCCATCGCCCGCACCGCAACCTGCCCGGCGATCGGTCGCAGGGTCAGCGTGACCTCGATCCCTTCCGCCGGTGGGGCGTGGAAGACCAGCCCGAAGCCCCATCGGCCGTCCCGGGGCTCCACCGGCACCGACCGGCCGGCCACCTCGGCCCGCAGCACGGTGGCGGTCGACGTGTCGACGTGCAGGGTGGCGAGCCGGACCTCCCGCTGCGGGGTGAGCCGCAGCCGGAGCGTGCGTTCCCCACCCGAGCCGGAGTCGGCGAGCACCTCCAGCTTCGGCGCCGGCAGGTTCGCCGGCTGCGCCGGGCCGGTCCGTAGCTCACCGTCGCCGAGGCCGGGGAAGTCGTCGCCGACGTCGGTCACCCCGTCCACGTAGCCATCCGTCCACGGCTGCGGGTCGGTCTCATGGCTCAGCCAGCGGGCCTGGCCGGTGCCGGCGTCCATTGCGTACATCAGGTGGGTGGGCGCGGGGTGGGCGGCGTCGAACCGGTCGACGGCCAGCCCGACCCCGGCGAGCACCACGGCCGCCAGGGCGGCGGCTCCGGCCGGCAGGATCGCGAGCCGCCGGGCCCGCAGCGCGACCAGCCCGCGCTGGCCGCCGGCCTGCGGGTGCAGCAGGTCGACCACCGGAAGCGCGGTCAGGCCGAGCAGCACCGCGACCAGCGCGGCCACCCCACCCATCGCCATTCCCAGCGCGGGAAAGAGCAGCACCACGGTGGGCAGCAGGATGACCACGCCGACCGCCGCGGCGGCGGTCACCGCCACCACCGGCCACGGCCCGGTCTGCCGGGTGCGCAGCGCGAGCAGGCCGCCGAGGGCGCCGGCGAGCGCCGGCAGGGTGGTGAGGTACGCCCCGCCGGGCACCGCCACGGCGAGCAGCACCCCGAGCAGGGCCAGCCAGGCCAGCCCGCCGACGGCGAGCGCGGCCGGTCCGATCCGGCGGCGGGTCAGCGCGTACCAGGTGAACAGGATGGCGGCGGCGAGGGCCAGCACGGCCAGCCGGTACCAGGTCGGCCGGTAGGGGTCGAGCAGTTCGGCGTACCCCGGTCGGATCGCGGTGATCGCCATCCAGAGCAGTTGCGCGGCCACCGGCGCGGCCACGATCGGCACCAGGGCCAGCCCGAAGCCGGCGGCGAGCCGACCGGTGGTGGCCCGGCCCCGTCGCCGGGTCAGCCAGCCCAGCGCGGCCACCGCGAGCACCGCGAGCAGTGCCAGCGGCAGGGTGAGCCAGCCGGGGTAGCGGACCAGCCCGCCGGGGACCGGGAAGTAGGTGGCGTCGTGCCCGGAGCGCAGGTCGGTCAGGTCGGTGCGACCGAACTCCCGGGCCAGGCCCAGCGCGTTGTCCCCGTGCTGCTGGAGACTGCCGCGGTCCATGGCCGCCGGGGTGTCCAGCGGTGTGTGGTAGATCGCGCCGCCGTCGATGTACGCCGAATTCAGCCCGACGAACTTCCGGTCCAGGAAGGCGGTGAAGTCGGTGTCGTTGGGCAGCGCGCGGTAGATCTCCACGGCGAAGGAGGTGCCGACCGGGTGCGGGGCGGCCCGGCCGAAGACGTCCACCAGCTTCGCGTTGTTCCGGGACGTCTCGAACATGATCACCGGCCCGGTGGAGCCACGCGCCTCCAGGTTGAGCACCACCCCACCGTCGGCCGCCAGCGGGTGGCTGGCGGCGAACGCGGACGCGCCGCAGAGGCAGGCCTCCTCGGCGTCGGTCAGCACGAAGACGATGTCGTTGCGCGGCCGGGGGCCGGCAGCCAGCGCCCGGGCCACCTCCAGGATCGCCGAGGTGCCGGCGGCGTCGTCGTTGCCGCCCGGGCCCGTCTGCACCGAGTCGTAGTGGGCGACGAGGAAGACCCGGCCGGTCGGGTCGGTGCCGGGCATTCGGGCCACCACGTTGCGGACCCGGGCCAGGGTGGCCCCGCCCGCGGCCCCGCTGAGCTGGCCGGCTTCCGGTGCGACCGTGTCCTGCACCCCGGTCTCCAGGCCCAGACCGCGTAGCTGCTGCTCGATGTGCGCGCGAACCTGGTCGTTGGCCGGGCTGCCGGCGACGTGCGACCGGGCTGCGATGACCTGGACGTCCTCGTACGCCCGGGTGGCGCTGAACTCGTCGGAGGGCGCGTCGGCCGGCGTCGGGGCCGGGGTGCGCAGGTCGAGCAGGCTGCCGGCGCCGACGGCGACCAGCGCGACGAGGGCGGCCGCGACGGCCGTGAGCCGCCGGCGGGGCCGGGCCAGCGCGCGGTCGGCGGCCGGTACGCCCGGACCCGGGCGAACCGGCATGCCCGTCGTGGCGGGGGTGGGGGGTGCGCCCACGGGAACTCCTCGGGGTGGTGGTGCCTGGGGTGGCACCATCCTGCCCTCCGGCAGCCCCGGGTGGGACGGCCGGTCGGGTAGTCGTCGGGTGGGACGGCCGGACGCTCGAGTGTCCACCGTGCCCGGTTTGTCCTTCGGCGGGGCAGTGAGGCGGCCCATCCCCGGCCGCGCCGAGGCCGTCGTGTTGTGTGCGACCGTTGTCTAATACAGGATCAGCAGGGCACTCGGAAGGAGCCCGACATCACCAGCGATCTCCCGCGTCTCGCGGCGGTGACCCGGCCGCACCGGGGAGGCGGCATGGCCGGTTCCCCCGTTGTGCCGTACCCGCACGGCGGCTTGGCGCGGCACGCCAACCTACCGCCCGGTGAGCGGTTGCGGGTGCTGCTGGTGGAGGACGACGAGGGCGACGCCTTCCTGGTCGGCGAGCTGCTGGCCGAAACGAACTCGATGATCGACCTGCTGGTCGCCAGCAGCCTCAGTGAGGCGCGGCAGCGGATGATCGGCGTCGACTGTGTCCTGCTCGACCTGGGCCTGCCGGACGCGCAGGGCCTGGACGGCCTGCGTCAGGTGCTGGAGATGTCCAGTGGCGCCGCGGTCTGTGTGCTGACAGGCCGCTCAGACGAGCACCTGGGCATCGTGGCGGTCGCCGAGGGTGCGCAGGACTACCTGGTCAAGGGCCAGGTGGACGGGGTGCTGCTGACCCGGGCGCTGCGCTACGCGGTGGAGCGCAAGCGCGCCGACGTGAACGCCCGCCGGCTGCGCGAGGTCGAGCTGCGTCAGGCCGAGTCGGCTCGGCTCGAACGCGGCCTGCTGCCCCAGCCACTGATGTCCACCGACGAGGTGGCTGTGCACACCTTCTACCGGCCGGGCCGGCACGCCGCGCTGATCGGCGGGGACTTCTTCGACGTGGTGCAGACCCGTCCGGACCGCCTCGACCTGATCGTCGGGGATGTCTGCGGGCACGGCGTGGACGAGGCCGCGCTCGGCGTGGAGCTGCGGGTGGCCTGGCGGGCCCTGGTGCTGGCCAAGGTGCCGGACGACGAGGTGCTGCCGGCGCTGGAGCAGGTGCTGATGAGCGAGCGCCGCCTCCAGGAGATCTTCGCGACGGTGGCCACCACCCGACTCGACCTGGACGCCAACCGGGCGACCGTCCGGCTCGCCGGGCACCCGCCGCCGCTGCTGCTCGCGAACGGGCGGGTCGCCCCGGTGCCCGCGCCCGGGGGCCTGCTGCTGGGCGTACGACCGCGCCGCCCGATCGCCTATGACCTGGAGTTCGACACCGATGACTGGTCCCTGCTGATGTACACCGACGGCCTGATCGAGGGGCGGGTGGGCGAGGGCAACGAGCGGCTCGACGTGCCGGGCCTGAGCGGGCTGCTCGACGAGCCGGCCAACCGTGACGTGTCCCTGCCCGAACTGCCGGCGTGGCTGGTCGGCCGGGCCGAGCAGATCAACGGTGGCCCCCTCGCTGACGACGTGGCCATGCTGCTGGTCAGCCGTGGCGGTGGCCGGTGACGCCGGTGGTCGGCGGCTGGAGTCTGCGCCGCCGGGTCATCACCCTGCTCACCGTCGTGGGCGTGCTGTTGATCGGCCTGGCCGGGGCGGAGGCGGCGATGGCCGCGCGCAACCGCACCCAGATCGACGCCATCCTGAACGAGACCGGCCCGCTGCGGGTGCAGGCGCAGGAGTTGCTCAACGCGGTGCTCGACCAGGAGACGGCGGTTCGCGGGTACGCCGTCAGCGGTGATCCGAACGACCTGGGCCCGTACCAGGCGGGGCTCGACCAGGAGCAGAAGGTCGTCGCCGCGATGCAGGCCCTGCTCGACAACTACCCGCAGATCGGCCAGGAACTGCGGATCGTCGAGGAGCGGGCCGAGCAGTGGCGGCAGTCGGTGGCGTTGCCGGTGATCAGCACCACCGAGCAGAGCGGCACCAGCGCCGGTCAGGCGTTGGTCACCGAACGGGCCCGGCAGCAGTTCGACGAGGTCCGGTCGGCGATCGACGACCTCCAGCGGGAGATACTGGCGGCCCGGGAACAGTCCGCGTCTGACGTACGCAGCAGCAGCAACCTGCTGGTCGCGCTCTTGATCATTGCCGCGTTGGTGGTGGTAGTCGCCGGCGCGGTGCTGCTGCTCTCGCTGGACCGGATGGTGATCCGGCCGCTGATCGGGCTCGCCGACCAGGTCCGCGAGGTCGCCGAGGGCGACTACCAGCACGGCATCGCCACCACCGGCCCGCCGGAGTTCGTCCAACTCGGCGCGGATGTGGACGCGATGCGCCAGAAGATCGCCTCCGACCTGGCCGAGGTGCGGGAGGCCCGCGAGCGCATCGAGTGGGTCAACAGTCAGCTGCAGAAGCAGGCCGAGGAGCTGACCCGGTCCAATCGCGACCTGGAGCAGTTCGCGTACGTGGCCTCGCACGACCTTCAGGAGCCGCTGCGCAAGGTCGCCAGCTTCTGCCAGCTGCTCCAGCGCCGCTACGCCGGTCAGCTCGACGAGCGGGCCGACCAGTACATCGCCTTCGCGGTGGACGGCGCGCAGCGGATGCAGCGGCTGATCAACGACCTGCTCGCGTTCTCCCGGATCGGGCGGCTCACCAACGGCTTCGTCGAGGTCGACCTGAACAAGGTGATGGGCGACGTGGCCGGTCAGACCGAGGCCGCCCGGCAGTACGCCGACGCCGAGCTGACCTGGACCGAGCTGCCGGTGATCCGGGGCGAGGAGCCGCTGCTCACCAACCTGCTGGCCAACCTGGTCAGCAACTCGATCAAGTTCCGCCGCCCGGACGTGCCGCCGAAGGTGCACATTTCGACCCGGCTGGTCGGCTCCGAGTGGGAGATCAGCTGCCAGGACAACGGCATCGGGATCGAGCCGGAGTTCGCCGACAAGATCTTCGTGATCTTCCAGCGGCTGCACTCGAAGGACGCGTACCCGGGCACCGGCATCGGCTTGGCCATCGTCAAGAAGATCGTCGAATATCACGGCGGCCGGGTCTGGGTGGACACGGACGTACCGGAGGGCACGGCGATCCGGTTCACCCTGCCGGCGCTGCCCGAGGACGTCGAGCCGGCGGCAGCCGCCGCGGAGTCGCCGGAACCGCCGCAGGCGCCCGCGGCGGGTGTCGCGACCGGCGACGCCGTGCCCTCGAACGAGGCGCCGGCAACCTCCGCGGACCAGTCCGCCGGGGCGGACCGGCCGGACCGGGCCGACGGATCCCCGGAAGGCGGTAGAACGGGTGACATGAGGGAGACGGTGGGATGACCGCGCCGGCGGACGGCAAGAGCCCGATCGAGGTCCTGCTCGTGGAGGACGATCCGGGTGACGTGTTGATGACCCAGGAGGCGTTCGAGGAGCACAAGCTCCGCAACCGGCTGACCGTCGTGTCCGACGGCGCCGAGGCGCTCGCCTACCTGCGGCAGGAGGGCCAGTACGCCGAGGCCGTGACGCCCGACCTGATCCTGCTCGACCTCAACCTGCCCCGCCGCGACGGCCGGGAGGTGCTGGAAGAGATCAAGAAGGACGAGGAGCTGCGTCGGATCCCGGTCGTGGTGCTCACCACCTCGCAGGCCGACGAGGACATCCTGCGCAGCTACCAGCTGCACGCCAACGCCTACGTGACCAAGCCGGTGGACTTCGAGCGCTTCATCTCGGTGGTCCGGCAGATCGACGAGTTCTTCGTCAGCGTGGTCAAGCTGCCGCCGCGTGGCTGACGGCCTGCTCGACGACGTCGGTGACCTGCTCCGGGAGGCCGCCGACCAGATCGTGCTGCCGCTGTTCCGCAAGCTGGACGAGGCCGACGTGTCGGAGAAGGCGCCCGGCGAGATCGTCACCGTCGCGGACCGCCGCGCCGAGGAGCTGATCTCCGCGGGGCTGCGCCGGCTGCGGCCCGGCTCGATGGTGGTCGGCGAGGAGGGCGTCGCCGACGATCCGGGGTTGCTGCGGCACCTGCGCGACGGCGGGGACGTCTGGTTGGTCGACCCGATCGACGGCACCGCCAACTTCGCCGCCGGTCGCCGGCCGTTCGCCCTGATGGTGGCGTTGCTGACCGACGGGCGGCCGGCCGCCGGCTGGATCCTGGACCCGCTGGCCGGGATCCTGGCCAGCGGTCGGGCCGACGACGGCACCCTGCTCAACGGCCGGCCGGTGGGCGACACCGGTGCCGGGCCGCGCATGGGCGAGCTGCGTGGCGCCGCGATGACCCGGTTCCTGCCACCGGAGACCCGGGACCGGGTCCGTGCCGGTGGCCGGCGGCTCGGCGAGCTGCTGCCCGGCCAGCACTGCGCCGGCCGGGAGTACCTGGACATCCTCACCGGTGAGCAGCAGTTCGTCCTCTTCTGGCGCACCCTGCCGTGGGACCACGGCCCTGGCACCCTGCTGGTCCGTGCGGCCGGCGGCGTCGCCCGCCGGTTCGACGGGGTCGACTATCACCCGGCCGACGAGGGTCACGGCCTGCTCGTCGCGGCCAACGAGCAGGTCTGGGCCGAGGTGCACGACGCCCTGCTCGGCACCTGATCCGCGCACTCCGCGACGGTGGTGGCACGTTGCGTCGACACCGGAGCCGCCCAGCCGTCACGGGACTGGTCACCGGCGTGGCTTCCGGTATCGTGACCGGCGGTCTCCGCCAGCAGGCCGCCGACCGGCGCCGGCGGGGACGCCGCCGCGCAGTGGTTCACCGGGGGCCGGCGGTCGACGGAAGGACGCTTTCGTGCCCAGGATCAGGCTCAGCCAGCGACGCGGTCGCCGCGTGCTGCTCACTCTCGTCGCCGCCGCCGCGCTGGTGCTCGCCGGTGGCGCGGTGCCCGCGTACGCGGAGCCCGGCGAGGGCGGCAGCAAGAAGCTGCGGGACGCGCTGGAGCTGACCGCCAAGGGTCACATCGAGGCGAAGGCCAAGCTGGACAACTCCAAGCGTCGGCAGACGGCGCTCACCGGCGAGCTGAAGAGCGTCGAGGGCCGGCTGGTCGAGCTCACCGCCCAGGTCGGCGAGGTGGCCGCGCAGTCGTACCGCGCGGGCCGGCTCACCCCGGTGACGATGCTGCTCAACTCCGCCGACCCGCAGGCGTTCCTGCAACGCGCGGCCGACCTCGATCTGATGGCCCAGCGGGACGGCAAGCGGCTCCGCACGCTGACCGACGCCCGGCAGCAGGCGCAGCAGGCGAAGGTCGCCATCGACACGGAGGTCCGCGAGCAGCGGAAGCAGCTCGCCGTGATGGCGAAGAAGAAGAAGGAAGCCGAGGCGGCGCTCGCCGAGGTCAGCTCGGGCAGCAGCAACGGCTTCAGCGGCGGCAGCTCCGCCTCGGCCAAGCCGGCGCCGCGCAACTCGGACGGATCCTGGCCGTCAGAGTCCTGCTCGGTGGATGACCCGACCACGTCCGGGTGCATCACCCCGCGCACTCTCAACGCGCTCAAGCAGACCCAGGCGGCTGGCTACAAGCGGCACGTCTCCTGCCACCGCAGCGGCGGCGGCGGCGAGCACCCGAAGGGGCGGGCCTGCGACTTCGCGGCCGCCACGAATGGCTTCGAGGACCGCAACGCGACCGGCGGCGACAAGGCGTACGGGGACAGCCTGGCCGCCTGGCACGTGCGCAACGCCGATCGTCTGGGTGTGCTCTACGTGATCTGGTACAGGCAGATCTGGCATCCCGGCACCGGGTGGCGCTCGTACAGCGGCAGCGGCAGTCCGGCCGCCAGCCACACGAACCATGTTCATCTCTCGATGTACTGACCCGCGGCACCAGCTTGGCTGCGTACCATCGCGACGATGAGCTCCCCACCGTCCGATGTAGCGGCCCCGCCGGCTTCCTCGGCCCCGTCCGTGCCGGTCACCGGCCGGGCGCTGCCCAACGGCCTGGCCGCCTTCCTGGTCTTCTTCTCCAGCGGCGCCGTGCTGGTGCTGGAGACGGTCGCGCTGCGCCTGGTCGGCCCGTACGTCGGGGTGACCCTCCAGGTGACCAGTTCGGTGATCGGCATCGCGCTGGCCGCGATCGCGTACGGGGCGTGGTCCGGCGGCTGGCTGGCCGACCGGCGCGACCCGCGGGGCCTGCTGGCGCCGGCGCTGGTGCTGGCCGGCATCGCCACCGCGGTCACCCTGCCCGTGGTCCGGTACGCCGGTGAGGTGCTGCGCGGCGGTGCCGCCAGCGCCATCCTGCTGCTGGTGGCGCTGGCCGTGTTCGTGCCGGCGGCGCTGCTCGCCGCGGTCACCCCGCTGGTCGTGAAGCTCCAGCTCGCCGACCTGCGTCGGACCGGCCAGGTGGTCGGCCGGCTCTCCGGGATCGGCACCCTGGGCGGCATCACCGCCACCCTGCTCACCGGCTTCGTGCTGGTCGCCGCGCTGCCCAGCACGGTGATCCTGCTGGCGCTGGCGGTGGCGCTCGGGCTGGCCGGCATCGGCCTCGGCTGGTACCTGCGCCGGCAGTCGCGCACCGAGCTGCCCGGTCCGGCCAGGACCCGGGCCGCGCTGGCGGTGCTCGGCCTGGTCGGGGCGGGGCTGACCACCGTCGCGCCGAACCCGTGCGACATCGAGACGGCGTACCACTGCGCCCGGGTGACGTCGGACCCGGACCGGCCCAGCGGGCGGACGCTGCTGCTCAACTCGGCCCAGCACTCGTACGTGGACCTGGCCGACCCGAAGCACCTGGAGTACGCGTACACCAAGTGGATCGGCGCCGTCGCGGACGTGGCCGCGCCCGCCGGGCAGCGGCTGGACGCGCTGCACCTGGGCGGTGGCGGGTTCACCGTGCCGCGCTACCTGACCGCCACCCGGCCGGGCACCGACAACGTGGTGTTCGAGATCGACGGCGGGCTGGTCGAGCTGGGCGAGCGGGAGCTGGGCGTACGCCCGGGGCCGGGGCTGCGGGCGGTGGTGGGCGACGCCCGGATGCTGGTCGTCGGCGAGCCGACGGACAGTCGCGACCTGGTGGTCGGTGACGCGTTCGGCCACCTGGTGGTGCCCTGGCACCTGGCCACCCGGGAGATGGTCGCCGAGGTCCGGCGGGTGACCCGCCCCGGCGGGGTGTACGTGCAGAACGTCATCGACTACCCGCCACTGCGGTTCATCCGCGCCGAGCTGGCCACGGTGTCCGCCGAGTTCGCGCACGTCGCGTTGATCGCCCCGCCGGAGGCGCTCGCCGAGGAGCAGGGCGCGAACTTCCTCATCGTCGCCTCCGACGCGCCGCTGCCGCTGGCCGCCGTCCGTGCCCGGTTGGACGAGGTCGACCGGCGGGTCAGCCTGCTCTCCGGCGCGGACCTGACGGACTTCATCGGGGACGCGCTGGTGCTGACCGACGACTACGCCCCGGTGGATCAGCTGCTGGCCACCGCCTGATCGGGTGACATTCCTGACCGATTCCGATACCCGAGGTGTAGCCGGGCCGCACCTGGGCAACAACGGCCACCATGGGCGGTGGGGACCGGAACAGTGCGCAACTCCTCGATGAGCGGTACCGGCTGATCGAGCAGCTCGGCGCGGGCGGCATGTCGGTGGTCTGGCGGGGCTACGACGAGGTGCTCGGCCGGCAGGTCGCGGTGAAGGTGCTCGCCTCCCGGCTGGCCACCGACCGGGCCTTCCGGCACCGCATCCGCATCGAGGCGCAGGCCGCCGCGCGGCTCTGCCACCCGAACATCACCAACGTGTACGACTACGGCGAGTCCGAGCAGGCCGGCCTGACCGTGCCGTACGTGGTGATGGAGCTGGTCGACGGCGGTTCGCTGGCCGGCAGGCTGGGCCGGGAGGGGCGGCTGCCGTGGCGGGAGGCGGTGACCATCGGCGCGGAGGTCAGCTCGGCGCTGGCCACCGCGCACGCCCGGGGTGTGGTACACCGGGACGTCACGCCGGGCAACGTGATGCTCACGTCGACCGGGGTCAAGGTGGTCGACTTCGGTATCTCCGCGCCGGTGGGGGAGAGCGAGAAGGGGCCGGACGGGACGCTGCTCGGCACGCCCGCGTACCTCGCCCCCGAGCGACTGGACAACGGTCAGGTCTCCCCGGCCACCGACGTCTACGCCGTCGGGCTGCTGCTCTACCGGATGCTCACCGGCCGGCTGCCCTGGCAGGCCAGCACGACCACGCAGATGCTGCGCGCGCACATGTACAACGACCCCGACCCGATGCCGCAGGTGTCGGAGCTGCCCGACGAGGTGACCGACCTGGTGCGGCGCTGTCTGGCCAAGCAGCCCGGGGAACGACCCGCCACCGCCGAACTGGCCCGGACCCTCGCCGACGCGGCCGGAATGCTGGCGGCGGTGCCGGTCTCGCCGGCCGCCTGGCCAGTGGACCCGGCCGCGCTGGCCAGCGCCGGCACCACGATCCTGCCCTGGTCGGCGGAGACCGACGCGTTGCCGCTGTCGCGCACCCGCAACCGAAGCAGGCGGGCGACCAGGCGTCGGCGGGTTGAGGCCGGGGTGGCCGCCGCCAGCCTGCTCGCGGTCACCGGGGCCCTGTGGGGGCTCACCTCGCGCAGCCCGGCCAACGGCGGGGACCAGCCGCCGACCGAGGCCCGGATGGGTCTGCCGCCGGCGGCGCCCTGCGAGGTGGCGTACGCGCTGCGCGCAGACTCCGGCAAGGACTTCGCCGCCGAGCTGACCCTGACCAACACCGGGGGCAGCGCGCTGCGCGACTGGACGCTGAGCTTCACCTTTCCCGGTCAGCAGACGGTGACGAAGGCGCAGCCGGCCCCGGTGCGCCAGCAGGGCCGCACGGTGCTGATCCGGCCGGCGGCCCAGCGCGGCACGCTCGCGCCCGGCGCGGCCGAGAAACTCACCCTGGCGGGGAAGTACAGCGGGGCGAACCCGCTGCCGGTGGAGTTCCGGCTCGGCGACGCGACCTGCGGGGTACGGGTCTCCGGGGTGGCCGGCAGCACACCGTCCGCCGCCATGCCGAGCAACGCCGCCACGACGAAGGCCCCGCCCAAGGCGGCGACGGTCCGCGGCGGCTCCGGCTCGGGTGGGCCGGGCGGTGCCCCGACGAAGGCGAAGCCGGAGAAGCCCGGCAAGGGCAAGGGGCCGGGTGGTGGTTCGGGAAAAGGGGGAAAGTGACCAAGGGTGAGGGGAGGGGGCACGGCGGCGGGAAGAAGTGAGGCGGTTCAGCGGAGCCCCGCGAACCGTTGCACCTGGTCGATCCCACCCTCCACCACGAGCAGCCCGCCCTGGGGAAGTTCCGTGCTGTCCGACGCGTACTTGAAGCGCTCGCCGGGCAGCTTGGCGCCGATGACCCGGACCCCGTAGCGATCGTCCGGGCGCAGGTCGAGCACGGTGCGCCCGACCAGGGACTCCGGCACGCGAACGGTGGCGATCGCGAAGTCGTCGTCGAACTCGATGAAGTCGAGCAGCCGGCTGACGATCAGGTGTGCCACCCGGTCGCCCGTCTCCGCCTCCGGAAAGATCACGTGGTGCGCGCCCACCGACGAGAGAATCTTGGCGTGCTTCTGCGAGGTCGCCCGGGCCCAGATCTGCGGCAGGCCCAGCTCGGTCAGCGCCAGTACGGTGAGCACGCTCGCCTCCACCGAGGCGCCGATGGCCACCACCGCCCGCCCGAAGCTGGCGACGCCGACCTGCCGCAGCGCCCCGTCCTCGGTCGAGTCGGCCTGGACGACCCGGTCCAGCTGGGCCGACCAGCGCTGTACCCGGTCCGGGTTGCGGTCGATGGCCAGCACCTCGTGGTCCATCTGGGTCAGCGAGCCGGCCAGGTGGCTGCCGAACCGACCCAGCCCGATCACCACGACGCCGCTGCCGTCCGCTCGCCTAGCCGACACCTCGACCCTCCTCGCTGCCAGGGCCCGCGGTAGAGCCCCTGGCCGGCCTGCGGCAGGCCCAGATGACAACCAACCGCGTTGGAGATTCTTCCGGATGAAACACCGGTATCCGGAAGAATCTCCGCCTCCGCTCGACCGGCGACTCTGACACCGGTCCTAGCCGACAATGGGTTGTTCCTGCGGATAGCGGTAGAGCCGGCGTCGGGTGTTCAGTGCGATCGCCGACCCGAGGGTGAGCGGCCCGACCCGGCCGATGAACATCAGGACGGTCAGGGTCAGTTGGCCGCTGGCCGGCAGCTCGCCGGCCAGCCCGACGGTCAGCCCGGTGGTGCTGAACGCGGAGGTGACCTCGAACAGGGCCCCGACGAAGCGGACGCCCTCGGTGATCAGCAGCAGGATCATCGTGCCGGCCGTGACCAGCGCGACGCTGAGCAACGACACCGTGACGGCCTGCCGCTGGCTGGCGTTGGCCACCCGGCGGCGCCCGACCGTCACGTCCGGCTCGCCCCGCAGCTCCGCCCAGATGGTGAACGCCAGCAGGAAGAACGTGGAGACCTTGATCCCGCCGGCCGTGCTGGCGCTGCCGCCGCCGATGAACATGAGCACGATCAGCAGCGGGTAGCTCTCCTCCTGCAGGGCGGTGATGTCCAGGACGCTGAAACCCCCGGTGCGGCTCAACGCGATCTGGGTGAACGACGCGAGCACCTTGCCCCGGACGTCGTACGTGCCGATGGTGCCGACATTGGTCCACTCGGCGGCGAGCAGACCGGCGAAGCCGAGCAGGAGCAGCGCGACACTGCCCCAGATGGTCAGCTTGGTGGCCACCGCCCAGCGCCTCGGTCGGCGCCACTCGCGCGCCGCCTCGAACAGGGCGGGAAACCCGAGCCCACCGACGATCGCGCCGAACGCCAGCGGCAGCGACACCCACGGGTCGCGGTCGAACGCCAGCAGGCCTTCGGAGTAGAGCGCGAAGCCACCGTTGTTGAACGCCTGGATGGCGTGGAAGAGGCCCGACCAGAGGGCTCGCCCGGGTGGATACTCGTAGGCCAGCCAGAGCCGGCCGGCGACCAGCGCGGTCATCACCGCCTCGCAGGCGAAGACGGTGACCGCGATCCGGCGCAGCAGCCGGGCGACGTCACCGATGCCGAACTCCGCCGTCTCGGCCTGCACCAGAAGCCGGTTGCGCAGCCCGAGCTGGCGGGCGACCACCAGGATGACCAGTGCCGCGCCGGTGAGGATGCCGAGGCCGCCGAGCTGGGTGAGCAGGGTTATCACCACCAGTCCTCCGCCGGACCAGTAGTTGGGGGTGTCGGTGACCGCCATGCCGGTGACCGACACGGCCGAGGTGGCGGTGAAGAGCGCGGTGACCAGCGGCGGGCGCTGGTGTTCGACGGTCGCCCAACGCGCCATCAGCAGCCCGGTGCCGAGCAGGATCGGCACCAGAAACCCGAACGGCACCAGCCGCACCGGGTTGCGGAAAAACTGGCGCACCAGACAATCTTCCGTTTTCGCGCCGGGGTGTGAGCGGGAACGCCCATTCCGGAGGGTCCCCTGCCGCCGCTCGGCGGCGCACGCCCGTCCAAGATCACGCTTGATCCTGGATGTAGTGGTCTCCCGAAACGTCTGACACCACTACATCCACGATCCAGCACGACCTTGAGCGGGAGCGGCTTTGGAGCCGCTGCTGCGACAACCTGCTCGACGGTCGCCGGCGGTGCCCGCGCCCGGCGGCGCACGAGGGGCCCTGCGGTCGTTCGGGTGGATGAGTGCGACACAGCGGCCGGGCGGTCCGTGGGGGTTCGGGCCATCGGGAGGCCGGGCCCTCGGGTGGTAGTGCGGCCAGTTGTAACGTCCGGCTACCCCTCTCCTGTTACTTGTGTGTTTCCACCACATAGCTCGTGGGTGACGTCACTTCTAGCGTGGGCCGTCACGAAGAAGTTCTCTCCCTCCGAGTCCTCATGTGGAGTCGCAATGACGGTCCGGACGACGCGGCGGGTGTTCCTCTCCGCCGCCACGATGATGGCCGCGGCGTTGGCCGCCACGGCCTGTGGCAGCCCGCAGGACACCGCCACCGGCGGCGGCGACAGTGCCGCGCCGGTCAAGGTCGGCCTGGTGTACTCCCAGTCGGGTGCCCTGGCCAGTTACGGAAAGCAGTACATCGAGGGGTTCAAGGCGGGGCTCGACTTCGCCACCAAGGGCACCGGCAAGGTCGGTGACCGCAAGATCGAGCTGACCGAGGTCGACGACGCGGGCGACCCGGCCAAGGCGGTCTCCGCGGCCAAGAACCTGATCGGCAAGGGCACGAAGATCATTGCCGGCTCCACCGCCTCCGGCGTGGCGCTCCAGGTCGCGCCGATCGCGGCGCAGAACAAGGTCCTGTTCATCTCCGGGCCGGCCGCCACCGACGCGGTTACCGGGGCGAACAAGTACACCTTCCGCTCTGGTCGCCAGTCGTACCAGGACGTGGTGACCGCGAAGTCGTTCATCGGCGACCCGGCCGGCAGGAAGGTCGTGGTCTTCGCCCAGGACGGCGCGTTCGGCGACGCCAACGAGGCGGCGGTCAAGGCGGTCATCGGCGGCGCGGGCGCGACCGTGAGCAGCGTCCGGGCCCCGGCCAGCGCCACCGAGTTCACCCCGTTCGCCAGCCAGATCAAGACGGCCAAGCCGGATCTGCTCTTCGTCGCCTGGGCCGGCGCCACCGCCCCGGCCATGTGGCAGAGCCTCGACCAGCAGGGCGTGCTCTCCTCCACCACGGTCGTCACCGGCCTGGACATCCGGGCCTCCTGGCCGACGTTCGGCGCCGCCGGCACGAAGATCTCCTTCCTGTCGCACTACTTCGACGGGGCGAGCGACACCGAGGCGTCCAAGGCCGCCAAGGCGAAGATCCCCGGCGGCACGCTCGACCTGTTCCACCCGGACGGCTTCGCCGCCGCCCAGATGGTGGTCCGCGCGGTGCAGGAGGGTGGGGACGACGTCGACAAGATGGTCACCGCCCTGGAGGGCTGGAGCTTCGACGGGGTCAAGGGCAAGATGACCATCCGGGCCGCGGACCACGCGCTGCTCCAGCCGATGTTCCAGGCCAAGCTGACCGGCAGCGGCACCGCCTTCACGGCGACCGCGCAGAAGAGCCTCACCGGTGACGAGTCCGCGCCGCCGGCCGTGGCCATGAAGGGCTGACCCATGCTCGCCACCCGCGGTCTGACCTGGCGGATCGGTGAGGTCGCCATCGTCGACAGCGTCTACCTCGACCTGGCGCCCGGGGAGTTCCTGGGCGTGATCGGGCCGAACGGCGCCGGCAAGACCTCACTGTTCAACCTGATCACCGGCCTGCGCCGGGCCACGGAGGGCCGGATCACCCTGGACGGGCAGGACATCGAGGCGCTCCCGCCGCACCGGCGGGCCCGCCTCGGGTTGGGCCGTACCTTCCAGGCGTCGTCGGTCTTCGGCTCGCTCAGCGTGCGGGAGAACGTCCGGCTCGCCGTGCAGGCGCACCGCGGGGGCTCGATGAAACTGTGGCGGCGGGCGGCGGCCGACCGGGAGGTGGCCGCCGCCGCCGACGCGGCGCTCGACCGGGTCGGCCTCGCCCACCGGGGTACGGCGCTGGCCGGCACCCTCGCGCACGGCGAGAAGCGCAAGCTGGAGATCGCCCTGCTGCTCGCCGGTGAACCGCGGGTGATGCTCCTGGACGAACCGATGGCCGGGGTCAGCGCCGAGGACGTGCCCGAGCTGGTCTCGGTGATCAAGTCGTTGACCGGGGACAGCGGCCGGGCGGTGTTGATGGTCGAGCACCACATGGACGTCATCCTGGAGCTGGCCGACCGGATCGCCGTCATGCACCACGGCGCACTGCTGGCCTGCGACACCCCGGAGACGGTGATGGCCAACCCCACGGTGCAAGAGGCCTATCTCGGAGAGGCGCTATGACCGAGCCGATCCTGAACGTGGAGGATCTGTCGGTCCGGATCTCCGGGCTGCACATCCTCCAGGGCGTGTCCTTCACGGTCGCACCCACCGGCGTCACCGTTCTGCTCGGTCGCAACGGTGTCGGCAAGACCACCACGCTGCGCGCGATCGTCGGCCTCACCCCGCCCGCCGGGGAGGTCCGCGGCACCATCCGGATGGGCGCGCAGAGCCTGCTGGCCCGCCCCACCCACCGGCTGGTCCGCGGCGGGCTCGGCTACGTGCCGGAGGACCGCTGCGTGTTCGCCGGCCTCACTGTCGCGGAGAACCTGCGGCTGGCCGAGCGGCGCGGCGTCAGCCCGGCGTACGACAAGGTCTTCGCGCTCTTTCCGGAGCTGGACCGGCGCGGACGGCAACGGGCCGGCTCGCTCTCCGGCGGGCAGCAGCAGATGCTCGCGATCGGCCGGGTGCTGCTCAACGACAACCGGCTGCTGCTGGTCGACGAGCCGACCAAGGGGTTGGCGCCGAAAGTGGTGACCGAGGTGGCCGAGGTGCTGGAACGGGTCGCGGAGTCCGTGCCGGTGCTGCTCGTCGAGCAGAACCTGGCGGTGGTCCGGCGGCTCGCCAGGGACGCGGTGGTGCTCGCCGCCGGCAAGGTCGCCTGGACCGGTGACGCGCAGGAACTGCTGCTGGAGACGGCGCTGACCAGGTCCCTGCTGGGCGTGGGCAGCGGCGAATCGCACCACCCGGCAGAGCCGGGCCGCGCCGCGGCGGGGAAGGACGGCCACTGATGGGGACCGTGATCCTGTTGACGCTGACCGGGCTCGGCCTGGCGGCGCTGTACTTCCTGGTCGCCTCCGGGTTGTCGCTGGTCTTCGGCCTGGCCGACGTGCTCAACTTCGCGCACGGGCTGTTCCTCGGCGTCGGCGCGTACGCGACGTGGTGGGCGGCGGGCAACCTGCCGGGCGCCGGGTCGGACGGGTTCGGCTTCGTGCTCGCGGTCGTCTTCGGGGTGGCCGCCGGCACGCTGGTGGCGGTGCTGGTCGAGCTGGTGCTGATCCGGCCGCTCTACTCGCGCACCATCGAGCAGGTGCTGGTCACCGTCGGCCTCTCGCTGGCCGGGGTGGCGCTGCTCCAGGCCACCTGGGGCGCCGACGCCCGGCCGTTCCCGCGGCCGGACTGGACCCGGGAGGTCACCGGGATCCTCGGCGCGCAGGTGCCCAACGGCGGGCTGCTGCTGATCATCGCGGCGGTGCTGGTGCTGGGCGCGCTGCTCGCCTTCCTCCGCTGGACCCGCTACGGCCTGGTGATCCGGGCCGGGGTGGAGAACCGGGAGATGGTCACCGCACTCGGCATCGACGTGCGCAAGGCGTTCACCCTGGTCTTCGCGATCGGTGGGGCCGCCGCGGCGCTGGCCGGGGCGCTCGGCGGGGTCTACTTCGGCACCGTCTCGCCCGGGCAGGGCAGCTCGCTGCTGATCTTCGCGTTCATCGTGGTGGTGATCGGCGGGATGGGCTCGGTGGTCGGCTCCGCGTACGCGGCGGTCGCCGTCGGGCTGCTGCAACAGTTCGTCAACTACTACGGCCCCTCCGGTCTCGGCGACGTCTGCGTGGTCGGGCTGCTGGCCGTGGTGCTGCTGCTGCGCCCCCAGGGCATCGCCGGAAAGGTGGCAACGGCATGACCGAGGTCAAGAGCCCCGAGGTACCCGCCCCGCCGGCGGCGGTACCCGCCGAGCTGACCCCCGGTCGCGGGCGGTGGCACCGGGTACGACCGTTCCTGCCACTGGTCGCGCTGGTGGTCGCGCTGATCGTGCCGTACTCGACGCTGCCCCTGCCGGGGATCTTCGAGGGACCGCTGAACTCGCCCGGCACCCTGCAGGTGCTCGCCGTCTGCCTGGTCTTCGGTGGCCTCGCTGCCGGTTACGACCTGCTCTTCGGCCGAACCGGGATGCTCTCCTTCGGGCACGCGCTCTACTTCGCCGCCGGGGTGTACGGCACCGACATCCTGGTCACCAAGGCCGGGTTGCCGCTCTGGCAGGCGGCGCTGCTGACCGTCACCGGCGGGACGATCCTGGCCGCGCTGCTCGGCGCGGTGGCGCTGCGTACGGTCGGCATCGCGTTCGCCATGGTGACGCTGGCCTTCGCCCAGGTCGGGGCGATCCTGGTGGCCCGTGACTTCGGTGGCTTCACCGGCGGTGAGGAGGGCCTGCCGCTGGACGTCTCCGGGCTACCCGCCGGGCTGGTCGGGGTGACCAACACCGTCAACCTCTACTGGTTGGCGCTGGCGTACCTGACCCTGGTGGTCTTCGTGGTGCACCGGGTCTCCGGCTCGCCGACCGGGCGGGTGCTGGCCGGGTTGCGCGACGACGAGCGCCGGATCGGCGTGCTCGGGCTCGACCCGTACCGCTACAAGCTGGTGGCGTTCACCCTGGCCGGCGGGCTAGCGGCGGCCGGGGGAGCGGTCTACTGCCTGATCGTCGGCGGCGCCTCGCCGCACATCACCTCGTCCGAGCTGACCCTGTCGCTGCTGGTCATGGTGGTGCTCGGCGGGCCGGGCACGCGGTGGGGGCCGGTGCTCGGCGGCGTCCTCTACATGTACCTGGACCACCGGCTCACCGCGTTCGGCAGCTCCGACGCGGTGGAGAGCCTGCCCGCCGTGCTCAGCCGGCCGCTCTCCCAGCCCCTCTTCGTGCTCGGCACCCTCTTCATCCTGGCCGTCTACTTCTTCCCCGGCGGCCTCGCCAGCCTCGGTCCCCGCCTGACCCTCCTCCGCCGCTCCCTACTCCCACCCTCCCGCCGCTGACCCACCCCCGCACCCCGCCCCGGCCGCACCCCGCGTCTCACCCCGTCGATCATGAAGTTATAGCCGTGACAAGCCGCGGCGGATGGCGATAACTTCATGATCGACGGGGTTCTGCGCCAGGGGAGGTCGGGGAGATGGACTCGCGGGTTGCGGTTGTCAGTGGGGGCGGGACCGGGATCGGGGCGGCCGTCGCGAGGGTTCTTGCCCGGGACGGGTACGACGTACTGATCGTCGGGCGGCGGGTGGAGGTGTTGACGGCCACCGCCGAGCAGATCGCCGCCGACTGCGGGCGGCCGGACGCCGTCACCGCCGTGACCGCGGACCTGACCGACCCAGAGCAGCTCGACCGGGTCCTGGCGGCGGTCGGCGGTCGACCGGTCGACGTGGTGGTCAACAACGCTGGCGGCTACCTGGGCGGGGACACCGGCACGTTGGCCGGAACCGCCGCACACTGGCGGGCCAACCTGGACGCCAACGTGCTCACCGCCGTGCTGCTGACCGAGGCGCTGCGACCGGCCCTGCGCCGTCCGGGCGGCCGGGTGATCCTGGTCAGTTCGATCGCCGCGCAACGTGGCGGCGCCGGGCCGTACTCGGCGGCGAAGGCGGCGCTGCACGGCTGGGCGTACGCCCTGGCAGCGGAGCTCGGCCCGGAACAGATCACGGTCAACGTGGTCAGCCCCGGCTACGTCGCCGACACCGAGTTCTTCGGTGACCGGATGACGCCGGAGGGCCACGCGACGCGGGTCGCGGCGACCCTGGTCGGGCGAGCCGGGCTACCGGACGACGTCGCCGAGGCGGTCCGCTATCTGGCCAGCCCGACAGCCGGCTACGTGACGGGCCAGGTCCTGGGCGTCAACGGAGGCTCAGTCCTCGGCCGCTGAGCACCCGCACCCTGTTGATCAAGAGGTTTGCGTCAGGATTCGGCCGGAGGATGACGCAGACCTCTTGATCAACAGGGGGATGACGGACGGCGCTGGTAGAAATGCCGGGTGGAGACAGCAGAGCGGGCGTCGGTACGGGAGCGGGCCGAGGCGGTGCTGCGCCGGCTGGCCGGTGAGCACGCCCGGCTGCGCGAGGACCAGTGGCGGGCGATCGAAGCGCTGGTCGTGGACCGGCGGCGGGTGCTCTGCGTGCAGCGCACCGGCTGGGGCAAGTCGGCGGTCTACTTCGTGGCCACCGCGCTGCTCCGAGACAGCGAGCAGGCCGACCAGGCCGGCCCGACCGTCATCGTCTCGCCCCTGTTGGCGCTGATGCGTAACCAGGTCGAGGCGGCCGCTCGAGCCGGCATCCGGGCCCGCACGATCAACTCGGCGAACCTCGACGAGTGGGACGAGATCACCGCCGAGATCCAGACCGGCGCGGTGGACGTGCTCCTGATCAGCCCGGAGCGGCTCAACAACCCGGACTTCCGCGACGGCGTACTGCCGAAGCTGGCCGCGACCACCGGGCTGCTGGTCGTCGACGAGGCGCACTGCGTCTCCGACTGGGGGCACGACTTCCGGCCGGACTACCGGCGGCTGCGCACCTTCCTCGCCGAGCTGCCGGAGCGCACCCCCGTGCTGGCCACCACCGCCACCGCCAACACCCGGGTCACCCAGGACGTGGCCGAGCAGTTGGGTGACGCCCTGGTGCTGCGCGGCACGCTGGACCGGGAGTCGCTGCGCCTCGGCGTGCTCGACCTGCCCAGCCCGGCGCACCGCCTGGCCTGGCTCGCGGACCACCTGGACCAGCTGCCCGGCTCCGGCATCGTCTACACGCTGACCGTCGCGGCGGCTGGGGAGACCGCCGAGTTCCTGCGCACCCGGGGCTACCCGGTGGCCTCGTACACCGGGCAGGCCGACGACGCCGACCGGCGGGCCGCCGAGCAGGACCTGCTGGACAACAAGATCAAGGCGTTGGTCGCCACCAGCGCGCTCGGCATGGGCTTCGACAAGCCCGACCTGGGCTTCGTCGTCCACCTCGGCGCGCCGCCCTCGCCGATCGCCTACTACCAGCAGGTCGGCCGCGCCGGCCGCGCCGTCGAACACGCCGAGGTGCTGCTCCTGCCCGGTGCCGAGGACGCCGCCATCTGGCGCTACTTCGCCTCGCTCGCGTTCCCTCCCGAGCAGCAGGTGCGGGCCGTGCTGGCCGCCCTGCACACCGACCGCCCGCTTTCCACCCAGGCACTCGAGCCGCTGGTCGACCTGCGCCGGGCCCGGTTGGAGCTGATGCTCAAGGTGCTCGACGTGGACGGCGCGGTCCGCCGGGTGCGCGGTGGCTGGCTCGCTACCGGCGAGCCCTGGGTCTACGACGAGGCCCGGTTGCGGCGCGTCGCCGAGGCGCGCACCGTCGAGCAAGAGGCCATGCGGGAGTACGCGACCACGTCCGGCTGCCGGATGCGGTATCTACGTGAGTGCCTCGACGACACCGGGGCGGCCGACTGCGGCCGGTGCGACCGGTGCGCCGACCCGCTCTTCGGCTCGGACGTGTCGACGGCCGCGCTCACCGCCGCGCAGACGTTCCTGGGGCGGCCCGGCGTGGAGATCGCCCCGAAGAAGCTGTGGCCGACCGGGCTGGACGCGGTGGGCGTACCGCTGAAAGGCCGGATCCCCCCGGCGGAGCAGGCGCTGCCCGGGCGTGCCGTGGGGCGTCTCTCCGACCTGGGCTGGGGTGGTCGGCTGCGCGACCTGGTCGGCCCGGACGCTCCCGACGCCCCGGTGCCCGACGATGTGGCCGCAGCGGTGGTGGAGGTGCTGAAGGCGTGGGCGCACGGCGACGACCCGTGGCCCCGTCGCCCAGCGGCGGTGGCCGCGGTCGGCTCCCGACGGCGGCCCCGGCTGGTCGGCTCGCTGGCCGAGCGGATCGCCGCCGTGGGTCGGCTGCCGCTGCTCGGCGAGGTTTCCCCGACCGGTCCGGGTGGCGCCGGCGGGCCGCGCGGCAACAGCGCCCAGCGGGTCCGCGCGCTGCATGACGCGTTCACCGTGCCGGCCGAGCTGGCCGACGCGCTGGCCGGGCTGGCCGGACCGGTGCTGCTCGTCGACGACCTGGTCGACTCGGGATGGACGATGACGATGGTGACCCGGGTGCTGCGCCAGGCTGGTGCGCCGGACGTGCTTCCGCTCGCCCTCGCTGTGGCCGGCTGAGCCCGCCGAGCCGCCCTCGCCGGCCGTTCCGCAGCCCGACGGGCGGTCCCCTCCGGCGTCCGCCGCCCCTGGCCGGTCGGCCAGCCCTGGTGGTGGCGGAAAAGTTCCCGGGCAGGGCGGATTGCGACAGTCGCCACGCCGCCCCGGCGTCGCCCGGGACCGGCCGGCCGCGGCGGTACCGTGGGCGGCATGACCGATCAACCGTCCGTCACCGCGTACGCCATCCCCGGGATGACCTGCGAGCACCGCGTGCGGGCGGCCGTCGGCGACGGTGTCCACGCGCTGGACGCCAGCGGTGCCTGACCGGATCTCCACCACGCCGGACCGGAGCACACTCCGGCTGGCGCTGGTGGTCGGCGGGCTGGTACTCGCGGTGCTGCTCGGCTTCGGCCTGGGTCGGATGAACGCTGGCGGCGCCACCAGCGCCGGCGGTACGGCGCTGGCCGCCGACCACACCCACCCGCCGGGCACGGAACCGCACGACCACGGCAGCGCCACCGTTGCGGACCAGGGCGCGGGCGCGGAGCCGGGCGGCCTGTCGGTCAGCTCCGCCGGGTACACCCTGGCCCCCGAGGCCACTGAGTTCCCGGCGGGCCGTTCCGGGCAGCTCCGGTTCCAGGTACGCGACGCGCAGCGCCGGCCGGTCACCCGCTTCGCCGTGGTGCACGACAAGCCGATGCACCTCATCGTGGTCCGCCGGGACCTGACCGGCTACCAGCACCTGCACCCGACCATGGCGCCGGACGGCACCTGGTCGGTGCCGTTGACCCTCGCGCAGCCCGGCGTTTGGCGGGCGTACGGCGACTTCACCGTGGTCGCCGACGACGGCGGCCAGACCGCGGTGACCCTCGGCACGGACCTGGTCGCGCCCGGCGGCTACCAGCCCCGTTCGCTGCCGGCGCCGGCCACCTCGACGGCGGTCGACGGGTTCACGGTGGGCTACCAGGGCGGCCCGCAGGCCGCCGCGACGGTGCCGCTCACGTTCCGGATCGACGCCGCTGGCGGCGCCGCCCCGCTGGAGCGCTACCTCGGGGCGTACGGGCACCTGGTGGCGCTACGCGAGGGCGACCTGGCCTACCTGCACGTACACCCTGAACCGGAACTCGTGGACGGCCAGGTCAAGTTCTGGCTGACCACCCCCGGCCCCGGCCGCTACCGCCTCTACCTCGACTTTCAGGTAGCCACCAAGGTCCACACCGCAGAGTTCACCCTCACGGTCCCCTAACCCCCCGGGGCGGGGCCGGGGTTAGCCGGCGCGGCGGATGGGGCGGCGGGCCAGGTAGCGGAGCAGGTCGCGGATGTGGTGCTTCTCCTCGGCGGGGACGGTGGGGTCGGCCAGCCGGTCCAGGATGGCGCGAACGTCCGCCTCGACCGGGCCGTCGTCGTTGCGTCGGCGGGGTGCCGGGCCGGCGTCGGGCAGCCCGAGCGCCCGGAACGCCGCCGCGACCGGCAGATCCAGCGCGGAGCAGAAGCCGCGCACCTTCGCCAGTTCGGGGTAGTCCTGCCAGTCACCGGCCAGCCAACGGAACACCGTGGAACGGCCCACGCCCGTGTGCGAGGCAAGGTCGGTGACCGTCCACCCGCGTTCGTCGCGAGCGTCGTCGATGGCGCGCCGGACGAAGCGGGCGAAGGCCATCTGTGGTGAAACGTCTGCGGAACCCATCCCTGCGGGTCTTCCCCTTCCGGCCGAAGCACTGGGGCATGCGCTTTCCGAGGGTAGTACGCCGAGGGGTGGAAACAATTGACTGACCGCACAAACTGTCCCGTGGATGGGACTTTTGCTGAGCCGGAGTATCGGCCAGGCCGGAACGCGTACCCAGCGATCATCGTCGTTCTTCCACTAGGCTCGGTGCCCGTCCCGGCATGGCGTGCTCGCCTGCCGCGTCCGACCGGACCACCTGTCGAGGAGCACCATGGCCGACTTGAGCCGCCCCCAGCCGTACCAGCCCGGTGCGGTGAGCCTCTTCTTCGTCGCCAAGGCCGGCGTCTTCGCCGCCGCGCTCTGGATCTGGTTGCTGGTCCTGGTGCTCCGCACCGACGCGGCGACCGGCGCGCACGTGCTCGCCGCCACTGGCGCGATCACCACCACGCTGGTGGCAGTGGTGCTGGGCGCTCGGATGGCGTTGCAGCACAACGCCGCCGTGCGGCACGCGGAGATGAAGAAGCTGCTGGTCGACATCTCCTGGAACGCCTTCGCTGCGGCCGGCAACGCCGAGAGCGCGGGCAAGGTGGTGCCCTTCCCAGCCGGCGCGGCCGACAGCGAGTGGGCAGCCCAGCGGGCGGGCAGCGACCGGGTGTCGGTCTTCGACCGTGGCTCTGGCGGGCGGGACCGCGGCAGCAACGGCGACCGCCGTCGCTAGCCGAGGGGCGACCCGTCGTCGTTAGGCGGCGGGCGGCTCGTAGGTGGCGAGCAGGGTCTCCAGCCGGGGCGTGACCCGCCACTGGTCCACCAGCTCGCGATACTCCGCACGTTGCGGACCGGTGGCCCCGGTACCGGTACGGCGGGCCCGGATCAGCAGGTTGCGCGGGGTGTGCTGCGAGTCCACGAACTCCACCACCTCGGCCCGGTACCCGTGCACCCGCAACAACCCGGCGCGCAGCGCGTCGGTGAGCACGTCGGCGAAACGCTCCCGCAGGATGCCCTGTCGGGTCAGCAGCTCGTACGGGGCCGGGGTGGGTTGGGCGCGTAGCTGTTTCGCCAGGTCGTGGTGGCAGCAGGGCGCGGCGAGCACCCAGCGGGCCTCCCAGCGCACCGCGCGGGCCAGCGCCTCGTCGGTGGCGGTGTCGCAGGCGTGCAGCGCCAGCACCAGATCCGGTGCGGGGTCGACGACAGCGTCGGCGATCGTGCCGGCCACGAAGCTGACCCGGTCGGCCCAGCCCAGTCGCTGTGCCAGCTCGGTGTTGCGCCGCCGCTGGTCCTCCCGGACGTCCACGCCGATCAGCTCGACGGCGAGCCCCCGGCCGGACAGGTAGCGGTACGCGGCGAAGGTCAGGTACGCGTTGCCACAGCCCAGGTCGACCACCCGCAGCGGACCGGTCAGGTCGTCCGGCAGGGTCGCCGCCAGGGCCCGCAGGAACGCGTCCACCTGGCGGCGCTTGGCCGCCGAGCCGCCGATCTCGGCGAAGATCTCATCGCCCGGGTCCAGCAGGTACTCCTTGGCCCGGTCGTTCCCGGCGGGTGGCGCGACCGGCCGGGCCGGCGCGGCGGCCCGGTGCACCTGCGCCTCGCCGGACTTCGTCACCCGGAGCTGGAGCGTCGCGTCCGTCGTCTCCACGTGCCAGTTGCCGAACGGCTCCGCCAGCAGCTCGTCGATCGCCGCGGCGGTCTCCGGGCCGGGGGTGACGTTGCGGGTGTACGGGCGGGCACCGTCGGAGGTGGCGATCTGGAGGCGCGGCCCGGCCTTGAGGGTCACCGGCCGCAGCTCGGCCCGGACCACCGTCGGACGGCGGCCACGGCGGCGCCCGGCGGCGACCGCCCGGGTCAGCGCGGGATCGAGCAGCAGTGCCCTGACCTGGGACAGGGCGGCGTCCAGTGGTTCCGGCATCGTTCCATCTTCTGACGGTGGGGTGGGAAGGGAACATCCCCCGTACCGCGCGGGGCGGTGCGGGGGATGTCGGGTGTGGCTGTGCGTCAGTCCGCGGTCGCCTCGGCCGGCGTACCCGCGCCGGAACCGCCACCACGGCGACGGCGACGGCGACGCGGCTTCGACGGCTCACCGTCGGTCGCGGCCACCGGCTCGGCCGGGGTCGTGTCGGCGGAGATCACCGCAGTCGGCTCGCCCACGGCCGCCTCGCCGGCCCGGCGGCGACGCCGGCGGCGGGGGGTGCGGGTGCCCTCTTCGTCGACGGCGGCGTTGTCCGCGGGTGCGTCGGCGGCCGGCGTGCCGGCGTCGGTGCGGTCCCGACGGCCGTCGCTGCGACCGCGGCGCTCGCCCCGGCCGTCGCCACGGCTCTCGCCACGCCGGGAGCCCCGGCCGCCGCTGTCGCCACGCCGGGAGCGCGTGCCGCCCAGGTCTTCCTCGATCTCGGCGGACAGCCCGGCCCGGGTCCGCTCGGCGGTGGGCAGCGTGCCGGTGATCTCGGTGGAGATGTGCAGGTCGGTGTAGAGGTGCGGGGACGTGTGGTACGTCTCCGGCGGCTCCGGCATCTCCAGACCGAGGGTCTTGTCGATGATCCGCCAGCGGGGCATGTCGTCCCAGTCGACGAAGGTCACCGCGACACCGGTCGCCCCGGCCCGGCCGGTCCGGCCGATCCGGTGGGTGTAGGTGTCCTGGTCTTCCGGGCAGTCGTAGTTGATGACGTGGGTGACGCCGGTGACGTCGAGCCCGCGGGCCGCCACGTCGGTGGCGACCAGAATGTCGATCTTGCCGGCCCGGAACGCCCGCAGCGCCCGCTCGCGGGCACCCTGGCCGAGGTCACCGTGCACCGCGGCGACCGCGAAACCGCGGAAGTCGAGATCCTCGGCGACTCGGTCGGCGGCCCGCTTGGTGCGGGTGAAGATCATGGTCAGCCCGCGCCCCTCCGCCTGGAGGATGCGCGCCACCACCTCGACCTTGTTCATCGAGTGGGTGCGGTAGACCAGCTGCTGGGTCTGCGGGGACGGGCCGGTCTCGGCGGTGTGCCCGGCGTGGATCGTCATCGGCTGACGCAGGAAGCGCCGGGACAGGGTGACGATCGGGTCCGGCATGGTGGCCGAGAAGAGCATCGTCTGCCGGTCTTCCGGCAGCATCGCCAGGATCTTCTCGACGTCGTCGAGGAAGCCCAGGTCGAGCATCCGGTCGGCCTCGTCGAGGACGAGTGCGTGCACCCGGTCCAGACGCAGGTGCTTCTGCTTCTGCAGGTCCATCAGCCGGCCGGGGGTGCCGACCAGGATCTCCACGCCCTTGCGCAGCGCGTCGATCTGCGGCTCGTACGCCACGCCGCCGTAGATCGGCAGCACCCGGACGCCCCGCGTTCGGCCGGCGGCGGCCAGGTCCTTGGCGACCTGGATGCCCAGCTCGCGGGTGGGGACGACGACCAGCGCCTGCGGGACGCCGTCGCTGCCCTCGCCCGGCGCGAAGACCCGCTCCAGCAGCGGTACGCCGAAGCCGAGGGTCTTGCCGGTGCCGGTGGGCGCCTGACCGATCAGGTCGACGCCGCGCAGCGCGATCGGGATCGCGTACTCCTGGATCGCGAACGCGCGGGTGATGCCGGCCGCGGCCAGCGCCTCGACGGTCTCGTCGCGAGCGCCGAGTGCGGCGAAGGTGGGGGCCTCCGGTCGAACCGGGGCGGTGGGGGCCAGTTCCTGGCCGTCCATCAGATCTTGAGTCAATTCGCTCATGTGGATGTGGGGGTGCCCTCTCGTGGGTGCGCCCCGTCATGTCCTCAGGGCGCGTTCGGTATGACGCGGGCCACACGGTCGGGGGCGGACTGCCGAGCCGGACCGGGCCGCACGCGCGCCGCAGGCTGAGCTTCGATCAGATCGGCGCCCACGGCAACTGCTCTATGCTACCTGAACAGGCATACCCCCGTCCCGATTCCCGGCCGGGGTGAGTCCAGCCGGGGCAACCAGATGTGACCCGGGTCACAATGTTCGGGTGTGGGTCGTGCCACGCGCGGGGCACCCACGCCCCGACGACGAACGGTAACCTGCGCTCGTGTCCGCGCCGACCACCCCCGGTCCCGCCGTCGCCGACCTGCTGGGTCTGGTCGCCTTCGGTGAGCTGCTCGCCTTCGAGCGGATGGCCGGCGACGCCCGGCTCGCGCCCGATCTGCACCGCCGCGCCGCGCTGAGCGAGATGGCCGCCGCCGAGATCGCCAACTACCGCCGGCTCGCCGACCGGCTCACCGCGTTGGGCGTGCCGCCGGCGGACGCGATGGCGCCCTATCTGACGGCCCTGCAGGCGTACCACGACTCGACCGAGCCACGGGACTGGGCGGAGGTCGTGACCAAGGCGTACGTCGGTGACGCCATCACCGACGACTTCCTCCGCGAGATCGCCGACGCGTTGGACGAGCCCGACCGGGCGCTGGTGCTGGACGTGCTGCACGACTCCCGGTACGCGGAGTTCGCCGCCGCGGAGATCCGGGTGGCAGTCGCCGCCGACCCCCGGGTTGCCGGCCGACTCTCCATGTGGGCCCGGCGGCTGGTCGGCGAGGCGCTCTCCCAGGCCGGCCGCGTGGCCGCCGAGCGGGCCGCGCTCACCACGCTGATCGCGCAGGACGACCGGGTCGACGTGCCGGGGCTGTTCCGGCGGCTCACCGCAGCGCACACCGCGCGGATGGCCGCCGTCGGGCTGAACAACTGATCACCCGGGCCGCCGGGTGCGGTGCCGGCCCGCGGCAGGTGGGCCAACGCCGACCTGCCGCGATGGCCGAACCGGTCAGCGGACGGTGAAACCGACCGCCCGGGGCGACGCCTCGGCGATCTCGACGTAGGCGACCTTCTCGACCGGAACGATGACCCGCCGGCCCTTCTCGTCGGTCAGGGAGAGCGTGCCGCCGTTGCCGGCGAAGGCGTCGGTCACGATCTGCTCGATCTCGGCCGGCGACTGCGCGCTGTCCAGAACCAGCTCGCGCGGCGCGTACTGCACGCCGATCTTGACCTCCACTGTGCCTCCTCAACTGGGGCGAAAGAACCGCCCTGCGAAGGCTATCCGATCACGGGGGCGGTGGTCAGGCTGACTCACCTTGCAGCGGGAAGCTCGCGATGCCCCGCCAGGACAACGCCGCCACCAACGCCTCGGCCTCGGCCTTCGGCACCTGTCGACCGCCGGCCAGCCAGAACTGCGCGGCCGTCTCCGCCGCGCCGACCAGCCCGGAGGCCAGCAGCTCGGCGTGCGCCCGGCTCACGCCGGTGTCCGAGATGATGGTGTCGGTGATCGCCGCGATGCAGCCCTGCTCGACCCGCTCGACCCGCTGCCGCACCGCCGGATCGTTGCGCAGGTCCGACTCGAAGACGAGGCGGAACGCCTCGCTCTCGTGGTCGACGAAGTCGAAGTATGCCCGCACCGACGCGCTGACCCGCTCCTTGTTGTCGCTGGTACCGCGCATCGCGTCGTGCACCTTTGCGACGATGGCGTCACAGTGCGTGTCCAGCAGGGCCAGGTAGAGCTCCATCTTTCCCGGGAAGTGCTGATAGAGCACCGGCTTGGAGACCCCCGCCCGCTCGGCGATGTCGTCCATCGCCGCGGCGTGGTAACCCTGCGCGACGAACACCTCCTGCGCCGCCGCGAGCAGCTGCTTACGGCGCGCTGAACGGGGCAGGCGGGTGGGCCGGCCGGCGGTCTGTGCACCGTTCCCCACAGCGGTCATGGGATCCTCCGAGTTCTCCGTACGAGCCGGCATTTTCCCCCCAGACCGGGCGTGGCCCGTGACCCCCGTCGTGGAAATGGCCCGCCGCTGTAACTTATCGCCACTGTCACCACACGGTAGCCTCAGCGAGGGCGACCAAGGAGCGCGCGGTGAGTGAAACAGGGCAACCCGGAGCCGCCACCCCGGGAGAGCACGGTGACGGAGCGGGTCAGCACGACGACCCGGGCCGTTCCGGCAGCGGGTGGGCGCCCCCGGCGGGCGGATGGTCCCGGGCCGCCGAGCGCGAGGACGCCCGGAAACAGGCGGCCCGCTGGCAGCCCGATGCCGCGTCCGGTTGGCGTACGTCCTCCACCCGGCACGGCGACCTGCCAGCATCCCTGCCCGGTGCCACCGACCCACCGGCCCGGGTCAACGGCCACCACGCCAACGGCGTCCGCCACGCGGGTGCCGAAGCCAACGGCGTCCACCACCCCGGTGCCGAAACGCCGGCTGGCCGCCCGGCGCCGGTGAGCGCGCCGCCCGGGTCGACCGCCGAGGACCGGCGCGACCAGGCCAGCGACCGCCTGGTGGTGCCCGCCCAGCGCCCGGCACCGCCGCAGGAACAGGGGCCTGGCGAGCCTGACAGCGGCCCGGCCCGACACTCCACCGTCGATCCTGCCGCCGGCCAGAGCGCCCGCTGGGCCGACCCCGGTATGCCCACCTCGGCGCCCCCCGGCGTCCAGGTGCCACCCGTCGGCACCGCCGCCTCGGGCTTCGAGGTCCCGCCCGGTTTCCACGCACCCACCGCCGAGCGGCCGTCCGCCGACGAACCGCCAGCCGCGCCGCGCGGCTGGCGCGACCCGCTCGCGCCGCAGGCATCGAGTGAGCCGAGGCGCATCCCCGACCGGGCCGCCGGGCACGCCGACGATTCCGAGTCGGGCCGCGCCGCCGAAGGCCCCGTGCCCGGGGACACGCCCCGGGCAGGGGAGTCGCCGGCGATCGAGCCGGACTGGTCCGGGCCGAGCTGGAATCGCCCGAGCTGGGGCAGCGGCTGGGCGCCGCCCTGGTCCCGACAGGATGGCGAGCCCGCCGCACGCTCGACACCGGACGAGCCCGCGCCGGGTTGGGTCGCCGACCCGAACGTGCCGTACGAGCCGGCACGCGTCGAGCCGACCCGCCCGTACGACCCGGTACGCGCCGATCCGCCGCGCGGGTACGACGTCGCCCGCGACGAACCTGAGCCCGGGGCATCGACCGAGCCGGCTGCGGCGGCTGGTGCCGCTGTGCCGGGCGAGGGTCCCTCCTGGGCCGGTGGACGACCGGCACTGAGCCCCACCGGCACACCGCCGGAGCCGTCCCGGGCCGAGCCGGCGGATCGCCCCTCCTGGGCCGGCGGTCGCCCCGCCCCGACCAGCGGCCCACCCGCCGACCGGCCCTCCTGGGCCAGTTCCGCGCCGACCAGCGCCCCCCGGGTCGAGCCGACCAGCGCCCCGCGGGCCGACCGGCCCTCCCCGGCCGGTGGATCGGACCCGGCGCCCACCAGCGGCCCGCCGTCGCGTCCGTCCTGGGCCGGTCCGGCCCCGACCAGCGCTCCGCCCGCCGTCCGGCCCTCCCCGGCCGGTGGATCGGACCCGGCGCCCACCAGTGCCCCGCCGTCGCGTCCGTCCTGGGCCGGTCCGGCCCCGACCAGCGCTCCGCCCGCCGTCCGGCCCTCCTGGGCCGGTGGACCGGAGCCGTCGCCGACCAGCGCTCCGCCATCGCGTCCGTCCTGGGCCGGCGAATCGACGCCCAGTAGCGCACCCACGGGCGACCGGCCGTCCTGGTCCGGCCCGGCGCCGACCGACCCGCCGCTGCCGACCGAGGCTCCTCCGGCGCCGGCCGGAGCACCTCCGGCGCTGTCCGACGCACCCCCGGAACCGACCGGTCCGGCGCTCGTGGCGGAGCGGCCCTCCTGGACCGGCCGGTCGCCGGCCACTCCGGCGGGCGAGCCGCGGACCGAGCGGGCCGACTGGTCCGAGGGACGCCTCCCCGCGGCCCCGGCCGAGCGCCCGTCCTGGCCGGCCAGTCGGTCCGCGAGCACGCCCCGTGCGAGCGACGTGGGGGAGCCGTCCGGCCCGCTCCGGCCCGAAACCCGATCGACCGCGCCGTTCCGGTTCCGGCCGGAGACCCCCGAGCCGCCCCGCGCGGCTCCGGCGGCCACCGGCCCGTCACCCGCTGCCAACGCGCCGACCCCGGCCGGTGCCGTCCCGGCCCCCTCGACGAGCGGGTCCGGGCGCAGCGACCGGCCCTCACCCGCGCCCGCCCCGACGAGCGCACCTCCCTACGCGGCTCGCCGATCCGCGCCCGATCCCGCGTCGCCGGTCGACCCGGCCGACGGCGCTCGGCTGCCGGACCAGACGTCGGCGGTGCTGCCGCAGCGCGTCCCTGCGGAACCGGACGTGCCCGTCGTGCCGGAGCCGCCAGCCGTGGAGCCACCCGCCGAAACCCCGGAACTCGCCCGTATCGCCACCCACCTACGTCGCGACGACGAGCCCGCGCCCCTGCGGGAGCGCCCCGAGGGGTTCGACGTCAACGCCATCCTGGACGCCGTCCGGGAGGTCGCCGGCGTGCGGGACGCGGCCCTGCGCCGTACCCCGGCGGGAGCGCACAGTCTCCGCCTCGACCTGGCCGACGGCGCCGACCCGGCCGAGGTGAGCCGGCAGGTGGCGCGGCTGCTCCAGGAGCGGATGGGGTTGGCCGCCGCCCCGCAGAACCTGCCTGGCCTGCCCAGCACGCCGGCTCCGCCGGTCCGCCGCCGGGCGGCCGAGCCCCGCTCCGCTGAGCCCCGGCAGGCTGTGCCCCGGCAAGCCGAGCCCCGGCAAGCCGAGCCCCGGTCCGCCGAGCGGCGTTCTCCAGAGCCCCGGTCCGACGAGCCGCGCGACGCCGCTGCGGAACCGCGTACCGGCGAGGTGCGGGCCACCGGATCGGTTGCGCCCGGTCGGGTCGAGGCCACGCCGGCGAGCCCTGAACAGCAGGTGGGAGCGGACGGCTCGCGCCGTCGCCGGGCGATCGCCCCGCACCGGGGCCGCGCCACGGTGGAGGAGCCGGGGTCGGTCTCGGCCGCGCCGGCCGGTGCGGCCACCGGCAGTCCCGCGACGCTCGGCACGTCGTACTCCGGTGGTCAGGTGACCACCACGGAGTCGGCGCCGTCCCGGCCGCTGGAGACGGGCGGCACGCCGGGGCCGCGGGTGGTGATCGACCACGTGCAGGTCAGCACCTTCGGCCTGGACGCCAACGTGGAGGTCCGGCTGCTGGCCGGCGGTGAGAGCGCCGCCGGTTACGCCACAGGCCCGGCGGTGGACGGCTACGTCCTGCGGCTCTGCGCGGTGGCCGCGGCCGCCGCCGTGGACGAGTTGCTGCGCGGCGCGGAGAACGCCGAGCGGGGGCGCTGCTTCGTGGAGCACGCGGCGGTGGTGCCGTTCGGCAACTGCGAGGTGGCCACCGTGGTGGTGCTGCTGGTGTGCGAGGGCTGGGTCGAGCAGCTCGCCGGTTCGGCCCTGGTCGCCGGCGATCCGAGACAGGCGGTGGTCCGGGCGACGCTGGCAGCGGTGAACCGTCGCCTGGAGGCGCTGCTGTCCTGAGTGGTCCGGGGCAGACTGGAACGATGAAGCCCGCCACTCTCTGGCCGGACCATTTCCTTCCCGAGGCCCGTGTCCCGCCGCCGTGGCCGGGTCGGGCGGTCCGCCTCGACGGCTCGGTCACGTACGTACGGGACACCCCGGCCACCGCCGCCGGCGCGGAGCCGGCGTTGTACGTGCACGGCCTGGGCGGCTCATCGCAGAACTGGACCGACCTGGCCGGCCTGCTCGCCGATCGTCTGGACGGCCAGGCCATCGACCTGCCCGGCTTCGGCCGCAGCGAGCCGGGCCGCCGCTACACCGTGCCGGCCTTCGCTGATCTGGTCGTCCGCTGGATCGAGCACTCCGGTCGGGGTCCGGTGCACCTGTTCGGCAACTCGCTGGGCGGTGCGGTCGTGGTTCAGGTGGCCGGGCTCCAGCCCGACCTGGTGCGCACCCTCACGCTGATCTCTCCGGCGCTGCCGTTCCTGGACTTCCGTCGCTCGTTGCAGGGGCGCCTGCTGCCGGTGCTGGCCGTTCCCGGGGGTGAACGGTTGGTCGCCCGGCGGCTCACCCAGCTCGCCCCGGAGGTGATGGCCGAGCAGGTGTTGGAGGCGTGTGTCGCCGACCTCAGCCGGATCTGCGCGCAGCGCCGCGCCGAGGCGCTGGAGGAGATCCGGGTGCGCTACGAGGCGGAGCACTACGCGGCCGCGTACGTCCGGACGTTCCGCGGGCTGGTCTCCAGCTTCCTGCGGGCGTACCTGCCGGGGTCGGGCTCGCTGTGGCGGCTTGCCCGGGCGGTGCGCGCGCCGACCCTGGTGGTGGGCGGTCGGCAGGATCGGCTCGTCGACGTGCGGGTCGCGCCGCAGACCGCCCGGGCCATCCCGGACAGCCGGCTGCTGATGCTCGACGGCGTCGGCCACGTGGCGCAGATGGAGGTGCCTCGGCTGGTCGCTCGGGCGGTGGTCGGCCTCCTCGCCGAAACGGAGGAGACCGCCACGCGGCCTGATCTGGCAGGCTGAGCCGGATGCGCACGTCCTCCCGCCGCCCTGGTCGCCGTCACCGACAACTCGCACTGCTCGCCCAGCTGGTCGCGGTCGTGCTGGCCGTCGGCGCGGTGGTGACGGTGGTCGCCGAAGGGCCGGGCGGGCATCCTGGCGCCGACCGGCTGGCCGCCGACGAGATCACCGGGCCGCCACCGCTGGTGGCCGCACCGTTGCCGCCGTCGGCCGACCCGTCGCCGTCCGGGTCGCCGGTCGCCCCGTCGAGTGCACCCCCGGTGCTGCGGCTGTCCGGGGCGGTGCCGACCGCCGGCACCGGTCGGTTCGGCTACGACGACCGCACCGGGCCGTTGCTGGGCCGCGCGGGTGAGCTGCGGCGCTACCGGGTGGCGGTCGAGTCGGGCAGTGGGGAGGACCCGGTCGCGTTCGGGCAGGCGGTCCAGACGGCACTCGCCGGGCCGGGGAGCTGGGTCGACAGCGGCCGGCTGAGGTTGCAGCAGGTGCCCGGGGGCGCGGCCCGTGACTTCACCGTCTACCTGGCCACCGCTCGCACGGCGGGCCGGATGTGCGCCGACGGTGGAGTGGACATCCGGGTCGGCGGCCGGCCGTATACCTCGTGCCGCGCGCCCGGCAAAGTGGTCATCAATCTGGACCGGTGGCGGCTGTCCGTGCCGCACTTCGTCACGGCCCGCGTGCCGCCGGCGGTCTATCGGACGTACGTGGTCAACCACGAGGTGGGCCACCAGCTCGGGCACCGGCACGAGCGCTGCCCGGGCGCCGGTCGACCGGCTCCGGTGATGATGCAGCAGACCCTCTTCCTGAACGGGTGCCGGGTCAATCCGTGGCCGTACCTCGAGGGTCGCCGCTACGCCGGCCCCGCGCTCTGACCGCCTGGTCCGACACGCCGAACCATCGCGACCATCAGGCGTATTGCGTTAATCGCGGCAAAGGCGGGGAAATGCCCGAATAATCTGGCAGGCTCGAGTTCATGACGCCGTCGTCCCCTTACGGCCCGCCTCGGCCGCCCGGCCCGTCCGGCCGGTCGGAGTACCGGGCCCCGGACGCACGGCCCGCGCTGGTCCGGATGCTCCGACGACGCCGTCGCAGCCTGGTGCTCGGCCTGCTCCTGCTCGCCGTCGCCGCCGCCGGAGTGACGTTGACCCGGGGCGGCGAGCCGCCGGCCGGGCCGCCACCCGTCACCCATGGCCGGATGGGTCATGGCGGTGGGGTGGGCGCGCACCCGGCACCAACCAGCTACCCGTCCGTCGGCGCGGGCCGCTTCACCTCCGCCGACGCTGAGACCGCGGTGCACGGCGAAGACGGGCCGCTGCGCCGTTACCGGGTCGCGGTCGAACGCGGCACCGGCCAGGACGCCGACGCCTTCGCCGACACGGTGGACGAGGTGCTTGCCGACCCCCGTAGCTGGATCGCCTCCGACGAGCTGCGGGTGCAGCGGGTCGCCGACGCCGGTGCCGCCGACTTCACCATCTACCTGGCCACCCCGGTCACGTCGGAGCGGATGTGCGCCGAGGGTGGGCTGACCACCGAGCGCTACACCTCCTGCCGCCTCCCCGGTCAGGTCATCATCAACCTGGCGCGCTGGCTGGAGGCGGTGCCGGACTACGGCGCCCCGCTGGAGACGTACCGGACGTACGTGATCAACCACGAGGTCGGCCACGAGCTCGGCGAGGAGCACGAGGCCTGTCCGGGCCCCGGCGAGCCCGCGCCGGTGATGCAGCAGCAGACGTACGGCCTGGAGGGCTGCGTCGCCAACGCCTGGCCCTACGTCGACGGTCGTCGTTACGCGGGGGACATCGTCCCCTGATCGACCCGGTCGTCGGTTATTCCCGCTCCCGCATCGCGGGCCACGTGTCCTCCCTCATGGCCGAGCATCGGGCCGGCGAGCGACAATGGCGCGGTTCACACCGCCGATCCCGGGGAGTCCACCGTGTCGTTGCCCCCGCTCGTCGAGCCCGCCGCCGAGCTGACCGTTGACGAGATCCGCCGCTACTCCCGCCACCTGATCATTCCGGACGTCGGGGTGACCGGGCAGAAGCGGTTGAAGAACGCCCGGGTGCTCTGTGTCGGCGCCGGTGGCCTCGGGTCGCCCGCCCTGCTGTACCTCGCCGCGGCCGGGGTCGGCACGCTCGGCATCATCGACTTCGACACCGTCGACGAGTCCAACCTCCAGCGCCAGGTCATCCACGGCGTGTCCGACGTCGGCCGGTCCAAGGCCGAGTCCGCCGCCGCGTCGATCCGCGAGATCAACCCGCTGGTCAACGTGGAGATCCACAACACCGCGCTGGACCGGGACAACGTCCGCGAGATCTTCGCCCAGTACGACCTGATCGTCGACGGCACCGACAACTTCGCCACCCGGTACATGGTCAACGACGCGGCGGTGCTGCTCGGCAAGCCGTACGTCTGGGGCTCGATCTACCGTTTCGACGGCCAGGCGTCGGTGTTCTGGGCCGAGCATGGCCCCTGCTACCGGTGCCTCTACCCGGAGCCGCCGCCGCCCGGCATGGTTCCGTCCTGCGCCGAGGGTGGCGTGCTCGGTGTCCTCTGCGCGTCGATCGGCTCGATCCAGGTGAACGAGGCGATCAAGCTGCTCACCGGCATCGGCGAGCCGCTGGTCGGCCGGCTGATGGTCTACGACGCGCTGGAGATGGAATACCGCAAGATCAAGGTTCGCAAGGACCCGAACTGCGCGCTCTGCGGCGAGAACCCGACGGTCACCGGCCTGCTGGAGGACTACGAGGACTTCTGCGGCGCGGTCTCCGACGAGGCACAGGAGGCGACGGTCGACTCGACCATCACCGCGCTGGAGCTCAAGGAGTGGCAGGACGCCGGCAAGGACATCTTCCTGGTCGACGTCCGGGAGCCGGCCGAGTACGAGATCGTCCGGATCCCCGGCGCCACCCTGATCCCCAAGGGCGACATCATCTCCGGTGAGGCGCTGGCCCAGCTGCCGCAGGACCGGCAGATCGTGCTGCACTGCAAGTCCGGCGTCCGCTCGGCGGAGGCGCTCGCCGCGCTCAAGGCGGCCGGGTTCCGCGATGCCGTGCACGTGCAGGGCGGCGTGCTCTCCTGGATCAAGCAGATCGACCCCGCGCTGCCCGCGTACTGACCGGCCCGAGCCGGGGTGGCCGACACCGCCGCCCCGGCTCCCGCACGGGAGTGCCGGGCCCGCCGGCCGGGATGCGCCGGCGAATCGACGCAGGCGGCTCCAAGCGGCCCTTTGCCCGGAGCGACGCAGCCATTCCCGGCTGGCCGATTCCCCGAGGCGGTATCGCGTCTGCGCAGGTAGCGTCTCCGCCGTGGTCGACTTGGATGCCGCGATCGGGTTCGTCGTGGCGCACGGGGACGCGGTGGAGCGTGCCCGACTCTCCTGGCTGCGCAACGGCACGCCGGTGCCCGACGAGCTGCTGGAGACGGCCGAGATCGGCCAGGCACCCGACGGCGGCTGGCCGGCGACCTGGGGCGGCGAGATCGCGTCGATCGACGCCACCTGCTTCCGGCTCGCCGAGCTGGACGACCTGGGCGCGCTCGGTCGTCCCGCCGCCCGCCGGGCACTGGACTGGCTGGCCTCCCGTCAGCAGGCCGACGGTGGCTGGGACGAGGACCCGACGCTGGCCGGCTCGGCTCCGGAGTGGGCCCGCCCCGGCGATCCGGAGGCAGGGCTTTTCCTCACCGCCAACGCCGGCTTCTGGCTCACCGTGGCCGGCCTGGACGCCCGTGCCGCGGGTCCGCTCGATCATCGGGTCGGAGGGGCGTACGCGGGGGTGGTGCAGGCGGCCGCCCACTCGCTCGCCGTGCGGCTGCGCCCGGACGGCAGTTGGCCGTCCTTCCTCGCCGCCGGCTGGCTGAGCGCGGCCGTGCTGCACCGCCAGGACATGTTCCAGGAGTCCGCGCGGATCCAGGTGGTGCTCGCCGAGCGGATGCCCAAGATGTCCCCGGGGGACGTGGCCTGGCTGGCGGCCACGCTGCGCCGGGTCGGCATCGACCCGCAGGACTGGATCATGGTCCGGGCCCTGCGCCGCCTGGCCGAGACCCAGCGCAGCGACGGTGGCTGGGAGAGCGACGACGGGCACCAGTTCGACGTGCACTCCACGCTGTCCGCCATCCGGGCCTGCCGGCCGGCGACCAGCTGAGGCCCTCGGCTCTAGCGCAGGTGCCCGTTCCCGGTGACCACGTACTTGGTGCTGGTCAGCTCGGGCAGGCCCATCGGACCCCGGGCGTGCAGCTTCTGCGTCGAGATGCCGATCTCCGCGCCGAATCCGAACTCGCCCCCGTCCGTGAACCGGGTCGAGGCGTTCACCATCACCGCCGCCGCGTCCACCCGGGCGACAAACTCCCGGGCCGCGCTCGCCGAGTCGGTGAGAATCGCCTCGGTGTGCCCGGTGCCGTACCGCCGGATGTGCGCGACCGCCGCGTCGAGCGAGTCGACGACCGTGACGGAGATGTCCGCTGAGAGGTATTCGGTGGCGTAGTCCTCCTCGGTGGCCGGGACCACGGCGGCGGAATGTTCGGCCACCTCGGGCGAGCCGTGCACGGTCACCCCGGCCTCGGCGAACGCGGCAAGCATCGGCGGCAGGAACGCGTCGGCGACGCCCGCGTGCACCAGCAGCGACTCGGCGGTGTTGCAGGTGGAGAGGCGCTGGGTCTTCGCGTTCAGCGTCACCGCCACGGCCTGCGCCACGTCCGCTGCGGCGTCCACGTAGACGTGGCAGTTGCCCACCCCCGTCTCGATGACCGGCACGGTGGACTCTTCGACCACGGTGCGGATCAGCGACGCGCCGCCGCGCGGGATCAGCACGTCGACCAGCCCCCGGGCGCGCATCAGCTCCTTGACCGACTCCCGGGAGCTGGCGTCGAGCAGCTGCACCGCGTCGGCCGGCAGCCCGGCCCCGGCGACCGCGTCGCGCAGCACCGCGACGAGCGCGGCGTTGGAGTGCGCGGCCGACGACGACCCGCGCAGCAGCGCCGCGTTGCCGGACTTCAGGCAGATCCCGGCCGCGTCCACGGTCACGTTGGGGCGTGCCTCGTAGATGATCCCGACCACCCCGAACGGCACCCGGATCTGGCGCAGCTCCAGCCCGTTGGGCAGGGTCGAGCCGCGGACCACCTCGCCGACCGGGTCGGGCAGCGCGGCCATCTGGTGCAGCGCGTCGGCGATGCCGGCCACCCTGCCCGCGTCGAGGGCGAGCCGGTCCAGCACGGCCGCGCTCAGCCCGGCCTCCCGGCCGGCCGCCAGGTCCGTCGCGTTCGCGGCCAGGATCTCCGGGGTACGCGCCACCAGCGCGTCGGCCATCGCGGCCAGCGCGGCGTCCTTGGCGGTACGCGTCGCCACGGCCAGCGTCTCCGCCGCCGCCCGTGCCCGCCGGGCCTGCTCGCTCACGCTCATCGGTCACTCCTCGCGTTAGGAAGGGCCCCTTGTACAACGCCAGGCGTTAACAAGGTGCCCTTGCTTACAGCAGGACGAGGTCGTCGCGGTGGACGACCTCCCGCTCGTACGCCGGGCCGAGCGCCGCGGCGAGTTCGGAGGTGGAGCGACCGAGCAGCCCGGGCAGCTCCACCGCGTCGTAGTTGACCAGCCCGCGCGCGACCGGCGCGCCGCCGGCGTCCACCAGGTCGACCGGGTCCCCGGCGGTGAACGTCCCGTCCACCGCGGTGATGCCGGCGGGCAGCAGCGACTTGCGCCGCCCGACGACGGCGGCCACCGCGCCCGGGTCGAGGTGCAGCCGTCCCCGTGGGGAGGTGGCGTGGGCCAGCCAGAACAGTCGTGCCGCCGGGCGCTGCCGCTGCGGGTGGAACAGCGTGCCGACCGGCTCGCCGGCCAGCGCAGGCGCGGCCAGGTCGGCGCCGGTGAGCACCACCGGGATGCCGAAGCCGGTGGCGATCCGGGCCGCCTCGACCTTGGTCACCATGCCGCCGGTGCCGACCCCGGATCGCCCGGCCCCGCCGATGGTGATCCCGGCGAGGTCCTTCTCGTCGCGGACCTCGGTGATCCGGGTGGAGTGCGGCCGGGTCGGGTCACCGGTCCAGAGCGCGTCCACGTCGGAGAGCAGCACCAGCAGGTCGGCGTGCACGAGCGCGGCCACCAGGGCGGCCAGCCGGTCGTTGTCGCCGAACCGGATCTCCTCGGTGGCCACCGTGTCGTTCTCGTTGACGATCGGCACCGCGTGCAGGTCGAGCAGCTTGCGCAGGGTGCGGTACGCGTTGCGGTAGTGCGCCCGTCGGGTCACGTCGTCGACGGTGAGCAGCACCTGCCCGACGGTCAGGCCGTGCCGGGCGAAGGCCGCCGCGTACCGGCCGATCAGCAGGCCCTGGCCGACGCTGGCGGCGGCCTGCTGGGTGGCCAGGTCACGCGGGCGTCGGGTCAGCCCGAGTGGGGCCAGGCCGGCGGCGATCGCGCCCGAGGAGACGAGCACCACCTCGCGCCCCTCAGTGGCGAGCCGACCGAGGGTGTCGACCAGCGCGTCGACCCGCTCGTCGGCCAGCCCGCCGGTGGCGGTGGTCAACGAGGAGGATCCGATCTTGACGACGACCCGTCGGGCCGCCGTGACTGCGTCGCGCACCCGCCCATTCTGCGTGGTCGGTGCGGCGGGGCCCGGTTGCGTTCCCATATCGTGGCGGACTGTGACACCTGACGAGTACGTCGAGGCGGTCCTCGACCTGGTCGAGCGGATTCCGGAGGGCCGGGTGATGTCGTACGGCGGGGTCGCCGACGCGCTCGCCGAGCGCTCCGGCCGCACCTCGGCCCGGCTGGTGGGCAGCATCATGGCCCGACACGGCGGCTCGGTGCCCTGGCACCGGGTGGTCACCTCCGCGGGCCGGCTGCCCCCGGGGCACGAGCGGGAGGCGCGGGCCCGACTGCGCGCCGAGGGGGCACCACTGCGCGGTGCGGGAGTGGACATCCGGGTGGCGGCTTGGTCGCCGGAGGAGGGGATGTGACCTCCGCCATAACGTGAGTAACATTCGGCCCCATGAACCCGCCGCCGGGTGATGCCGGCTCACCAGCCGCCGGCCCGTTGCCCCGGCCGGTGCACGCCGGATACGCGCTCGGCTCCCTGGCCACCGGCGCGTTCGGCACCGTCCCCGGGCTCCTGCTGCTGCCGTATCTGACCGACACACTCGGGGTGGCCGCCGGGGTGGCCGCCCTGCTGGTGCTGCTACCCAAGGCATGGGACGTGCTGGTCAACCCGGTCGCCGGGCGGATCTCCGACCGCACCCGGTCCCGCTGGGGCGCCCGCCGCCCATACCTGCTCATCGCCGGCCTCGCGCTCGCCGTGCTCTTCGCGGCCATCTTCGCCGCGCCCTTCGACGGTGGTCCCGCCGCGGCGGCGTACGTGGCGTTCGCCTTCCTCGCCACCGCCACCGCATTCGCCTTCTTCCAGGTGCCGTACGTGGCGATGCCGGCCGAGTTGACCGACGACTACACCGAGCGCACGCGGTTGATGACTTGGCGGATCGCCGTGCTGGCGCTGGCCATCCTGGTCTCCGGCGCGGTCGCCCCGCTGGTGGTGACAGCCGGCGGCGACGGTGTGCCCGGGCACCGGTGGATGGGGTTGTTCGTGGCGGTGCTGATCGCCCTCGGCGCCGTCGGCGCGTTCCTCGGCACCCGGTCCGCGCCGACCGGCACGGTGGGCGGCAGCGAGCCCACACTCCGCGCCCAGCTCGCCGTCGCCGGTGCCAACCGGCCGTTCCGGGCGCTGCTGATCTGCTTCGTGGTGCAGTCCGCCGGGGTGGCGACCATCCTGGCCGGGGTCAACTACTTCGCCGGGCAGATCCTGCGCGACGAGCAGAGCGGACCGACGTTGCTCTTCGTCTGCTTCGTCGGACCGGCGCTGCTGGTGATGCCGGTCTGGACCCGGGTCGGCGCCCGGCTGGGCAAACGGGCCGCCCTGGCCGCCGCCGCGCTGATCCTCGCCGCCGGTGCGCTCGCCCTGGTCGCCGCGCCGGTGCTGCCGGCGGTCGCGGTCTACCTGCTGGTCGCGGTGATCGGCGTCGGGTACGCCGGGCAGCAGGTGTTCGCACTGGCCATGCTGCCGGACTGCATCGCGTACGACACCGCGCGCATCGGCCGGCGGCAGGCGGGCGTGTTCACCGGGATCTGGACCGCCGGGGAGACCTTCGGCCTGGCCCTCGGCCCGGGCATCTACGGTCTGGTGCTCCAGCTCTCCGGCTACGTCTCCTCCGACACCGGCACCGCCGCCGCGCAGTCCGACCTCGCCCGCCTCGGCGTCCTGCTCGGCTTCACCGTTCTGCCCGCCCTCCTGGTGGGCCCGCCGGTCCTCCTGCTCCCCCGCTACACCCTGACTCCCGCCGTCCTGGCCGCCGCCACGCACCACCAGAGCGTCGATCATGGAGTTGTGGTGGGGGACGAAAACCGCTGACCATCACGAGAAGGGCACCACGAGTCGATGATCGACGAGAACAGGGTGGGGGCTGGGGCGCTTTCCGCCGACGGGATGGCGGCGGAGGACGTTCTCGCCGAGGTTCGTGCGCTGCGCGCGGGTGACCGGCCTACGCACGGTGGGCGGTTGTTCGCCTACGTGTACGACCCCGCGGTGCCCGGCCTGGACGAGCTGGCGGCCGCCGCGCACCGCGAGAGCGCGCACGTCAACGGGTTAGACCCGACCGCGTTTCCGTCCCTGCTGGCCATGGAGAACGCGCTGGTCGCCGCAGCCGGCTGGGTGCTCGGCGGTGGGCCGGGCACGACCGCCCCGGACCTCGTCGGCAGCGTCACCAGCGGCGGCACCGAGTCGCTGATCCTCGCGGTCAAGGCGGCCCGGGACGCCCACCCGGAGCAGGCCGCGCCCCGGATCGTGGTGCCGGCGAGCGCGCACGCGGCGTTCGCCAAGGCGGCGCACTACCTGCGGGTGGCGCTGGACGTGGTGCCGGTCTCCCCGGACACGCTGCGCCCCGACCCGGCCGCGATGGCCGCCGCGATCCGCCCGGAGACGGTGCTGGTGGCCTGCTCCGCGCCGTCGTACGCGCACGGTGTGGTGGACCCGGTCGAGGAGATCGCCGCGGCGGCGGCCCGCGCCGGGGTGCGCTGCCACGTGGACGCCTGCTTCGGCGGCTGGACCCTGCCGTACCTGCGCCGCCTCGGCGAGCCGGTGCCGCCGTTCGACTTCTCGGTGCCGGGGGTCACCTCCATCTCGGTGGACCTGCACAAGTATGCGTACGCGCCGAAGGGCGTGTCGGTGCTGCTGCACCGTGACGCCGCCCTGCGCGCCCCGCAGTACTTCGCGTACGCGGACTGGCCCGGCTACACCATGATCAATCCGGTGATCGCGTCCACCCGCTCGGGTGGGCCGATCGCCGCCGCGTACGCGACCCTGCGGCACCTCGGCGACGCCGGATACCTGGCGTTGGCCGAGCGCACCCGGGACGCGGTGGCCGGGCTGGCCGCCGCCGTGCGCGGGGTCGACGGGCTGCGGCTGATGGCCGAGCCGGAGTCCACGGTGGTCTGCTTCACCGCCACCGAGGACGGGCCCGACCTGTTCGTCCTGGTCGACGAGTTGACGGCGCGCGGCTGGCACACCCAGCCCCAGCTGTCGTACGCCGGTCTGCCGGCGAGCGTGCACCTCACGGTGACCGCCGCGGTGGCGCCCCGGGTGCCCGAGTTCGGGCCGGACCTGAGCGAGGCGGTGGCGGCGGCGCGGGCGGCCGGGCCGGTCGCGCTGCCCCCCGAGTTGGCAGCCCTGGCCGGCGCCCTCACCCCGGACGCGTTGACCCCGGAGCTGGTGGCGGGTCTGGCCGCCGGACTGGGGCTGGGCGCCGAACCGGACGACGGCTCGGGCCCGGACGGCGAATCGAGCGCCGCGCCGCTCCCGGAGCGGATGGCGGTGGTGAACACGCTGCTCGACGCCGCTCCGCCGGCGTTGCGCGAGCGGCTGCTGGTGGAGTTCGTCGGCCTGCTGCAACGCCCGTCCTGGTGACCGGTGGGGTGGCGGTCAGCCCGCCACCCCAGGGTCGATCAGGCGCAGCCCGGCGAAAGCTCCGGCCGGCCTGCGCCGCCGGAGGACATCCGGCGGCGCGGCCAGTCAGCTGGCGGGCAGCTTCAAGTCGGTACGGGCCGTGTTGTCGTCGGACGAGCGGTCGGCCGGGAAGCTCCCGCTCACGTTGGCCCGCACGGTGAGCGCACAGCCGGTGAGGGTCCGTGCCGGTCCGCCCGGGGCGATGTTCACCGTGACGCCGATCCGGTACGACCGGGTACCGCCGGAGGGAATCGGCCCGTCGCCGGTGCAGAACATCGTCTTGAGGTCGTCGGTCTGGCCCTGATTGAAGCAGCCGCCGATGTTCGTGCCATTCAGGTCGATCGTCGCCTCGACGGGCAGCACCACGATCAGGTCACCAGCGTCGTATGCCCGGGTGCCGGCGTTGCCCATCGTGATGGTGAGTGATCCGGTGTAGCCGGCGTCGGACGGCCGCAGGGTGAGGGTGCGGGGGGCGCTGATCGACAGGTCGATGTATCGGGTCGAGGTCGGTGTGGGGGTGGGGCGGGAGTTGGTCGAGCCGGTGGGGGTGGGGGTGGGGGACCGCGTCGCACTCGGCGTCGCCGAACGGCTCGGCAGGAGCGTCGGCGATTCGCTGGGTGTGGGACCCGACGGGCTGCTCGGCAGGACCGAGGGGAGATCGGTAGCTGTCGGGCTGGCGATGACACCGGTGGGCGGCGGAGCGGCCAAGGGTCGGGCCAGGCTCACCCCGCCGATTGCGGCGGCGACCACCGCAGCGGCGATCCCCGGGGCCACCGCCCGGTTCCGAAGCCGGCGGTACGCCCGTCGACGCGGCACGTCCGGATCCGGTTCGGCGACCTGCCGGAGGCTGACGGTGTTCAGCTCGTTGAAGGCGGCCGACAACCGATCCGCTCGCTCGTTGCGCTGTTCCATCTAGTCCGCCCTCCTCTCGGTCGGGTCGTCGACCGTCGCGGGTTCGCGACCGGTGCGCTCGGGTTCGTGCTCTGCCAGGCAGTCGGCCAGTGTTGCCCGGGCTCGGTGTAGCCAGGACTTGACCGTGCCGGGGGCCACCCCGCAGTCCTCGGCGATCTCACCGACGGTCAGACCGGCCAGGTAGTGCAGGACCACCGCGCGCCGATGGTTGACCGGCAGGGTGGCCAGGGCGGCGGCGAGCACCACCCGGTCCGGACCTGGCCCGTTCACCACCTCCACCCGCTGCCGAAGGCTGAACAGCCGGGCGGTGCGCAGGCGGTGCCACCGGCTGATCGCGATGTTCCAGGCGACCCGGCGGACCCAGGCCACCGGATCGTCGTACCGGGAGATCCGGTGCCAACGGGGCCAGGCCCGACTGAACGCCTCCTGCACCAGGTCCTGCGCTTCGCTCATGTCTGCGACGAACGCGTACAGCTGGACCACCAGCGGCTGGAATTGTCGGCGGTAGACCTCGTCGAAGGTGGAGCCGTCGTCGTGCGCGGCCATCCCGCTCACCTCGATGTGCAGACGCGCGGGGGACGGCGCCGCATCGGGCGAGGTGGGCGTGCGCGGCCGCAGGAACACCTGCGGCCGCGCCCCAGCCGATGACATGTCCGTCAGCCGGCGGTGACGTCGAAGCTGGCGGTGTTGTCGGCCGGGTCGACGTCGGTCAGCACGTCGCCCCAGCCGAAGGTGGCGTCCAGCAGCACCGAGCCGGTGCCGAGGTCCCCGGGGGACACCTCGGCGGGTGCCTGGATCAGCAGCGAGACCTCTCGTTCCTCGCCCGGCATGAACCCGCCGCCGGCCACCAGGCAACTCGCCGAGCAGGCCTCGACGGGTTCGATGCCGACGATCCCGACCCCGCTCGGCAGCGTCGGGGTGAGCCAGTACCCGTCGTGCGGCGCGTCACCGGCGACCCGGACGGTCACCGGCACCCGGCCGAGCCAGCTCCCGTCTTCCTGACGCGTCAGGGCTGCGGGGCCGGCGGCAACCGCCGCGTCCGTGCTCGTGTCCCGCACGTACGGTCGAGGGGCGCGCAGCGAGCCGGTCGTCGCGCGGAACAGCGCGGCGAAGGTGGCCGTGTCGTTCTTCGGGTTCCGGTCCCCGGTCGTGACGCCGATCTGCCCACCGGAGGTGATCATCGGATACGGCCGGGTGGTGGTGAGCACCCGGAAGTCGACGGTGAACCTCCGTCGCTCGTCCCGTTGCAGCACACCACCCGGCACCTGGCAGTAGATCGTCCGCGCTGGCTGGGCCACGCCGTAGGAGCAGGGGGCGGCCGGGTCGAGTCCGGCGAAGGTGCCGGGGACCGGCTCGGTGATCGTCAGGTCGAGGTAGGACGCCTCGTTGCCGCGGTAGGTGACGGTCACCGGAAGGCTGCCCGCGTACCCCCGGTCGGTCGGCTCGAGCACCAGCCGCCCGACGGAGATCGCCGTGTCGCGTGGGGCGGCGACGGCCGTCCCGGGCAGACTGGTCAGCGCAACCGCCGTGCCCAGGGCGCCGGCCACGAGCCCGCGGGTGATGGTTCTGGTCATCTTCGTTGCTCCGTTCCCCGTAGTGCCGCCCCCCGTTAACCGGGTGGCGCTGATGCGAGCAAGACACCGGAAGAGCCCCGCGACGGTTGCGGGGGAGCCAACCGCCGAGCTGTCAGAAGCGCGACAGTTCATCGCCGCCAGCACGGGTCCGTCGGCCTGCTGCAACGCCCGTCCTGATGACCGGTGGGGTGGCGGTCAGCCCGCCACCCCGCCGACCGTTCACCGGTACGCCATCGTGTCCTCGTTGTTCCCGAGGTCGGGATCGATCAGGTAGTGCCCACCGGGCCCGGCTGCCGTGCCGCGCACCGTCGCCGTGCCCGGTGCCAGCTCGGTGCCCGGGGGCAGCCGCACGCCGAGGCGCACCGTCAGCTCGCCGTTCGCCTCGATCGGACCGAGTCGGCACAGCAGCGGGGGACGGTACTCCCCGACGTTCGGCCCGCAGCCGGACCAGGCGGGGCCGTCCGGCGCGAGGGAGGCCGGCAGGTCCAGTTCGAGGAGAACCTCGTCGGCGCGCCGGTCCCCGACGGCGCGGATCCGCACCTCGACGGCGCCGACCCGGGACCCGTCGGTGGGGTCGTCGGCCAGGACGAGGTCCTTCGCGGTCACCGCCAGGTTGGTGGAGTACGGGTTCGGGCCGAACGAAGTAGGACCCTCGACCTGCGAGAACCGCTCGCCCGTCCAGCGGTACCCGCGCCACTGCCGCTGGGACCACTCGCCCGGCCAGCCACCGCCCGGGTGCAGGTCGGCCACCTCCACTCGGACGGTGCCGTCGGAACGGCCGTCCAGCGCGGTCAACCACTGCGGCTTCTCGCGGCTGGTGGCCACCACCCGGCCGATCGTGACGATCCTGCCTGCCTCGTCCCGATCGAACGCGACGACCTGCTGCGGGCCACCGCTGCCGAACGAACACAGCAGCATGGCCACCGTCTCGGTCGCACCGTCGCCGTCGACGTCGGCGTAGTCGATCGCCTCGATGGCGTTCGTTCCCTCCTTGGCGATGCGCGGGTCGCCGACCAACCGGACCGTGTTCACCGGGCAGTCGGGTGGCCCTGATCGCCAGGCCGGCAGGTCCACCGGTGCGGCGACCAGTTGGGCCCGGCTGAGCCGCCCGTCCGGAGCCGTGGGCCGGGTGGGGCTGGCACTGGTCGTCGAGGGCGTGCCGACGGGGCTCGGTGACAGGCTCGACGTCGGGCTCGCGGTCACGCTCGGGGTGGGCGGCAGCGGCCCGGGTGCCGGGCCGGGGCGGTTCAGGGCCGCGTACCCGACTGCAGGGCCGCCCAGCAGCGCGACCGCCACCGATGCGGCCGTGGCGCGGTGACGCCGCCGCCGGCGGCGAACCGTCCGACGGACCTCCGCGGGCCCCGGCACCTCGATCTCGGCCAGCAGCACGCTGCGGTACCGGTTGAACTCCCCGGCGAGGTCGACGTTCTCCAGCTCAGGCACTTTCCGCCCCCTCCGTGGTGTCGCGCAGATACCCGGCGAGCGTCGTCCGGCTCCGGTGCAGCCAGGACTTGACGGTGCCCTCGGCGACCCGTTCCTGAGCCGCGATCTCGGCCACCGTCAGGTCGGCGAGATAGTGCAGCACCACGGCCCGGCGCTGGCGCGGCGGCAACTTCGCCAGCGCGACGTCGAGCGCCACCCGGTCCGGCGTCGGTCCCGCGACGTGCGTCTCCCGTTGCCGCAGCAGGTAGGCCTGCGCGGTGCGCAGCCGTCGCCACCGGTTGTGGCCGAGGTTCCAGGCCACCCTGCGGACCCAGGCCAGCGGGTCGTCGTAGCCGGCCAACCGATTCCACTGCGCGAACGCCTTGCAGAAGGCCTCCTGAACCAGGTCCTGCGCGTGGCCGCGGTCCCCGGTGTAGGCGGTGAGCTGGACCACGAGGCCCCGGTAGTGCGCGTGGTAGAAGTCGTCGAAGCTCATCTCGGCCTGATCGGGCCCGGTGTCCTGAAGGTGGTCCGGCGGGGGCTCACCCGCCCGAACGTCTCTCGTCACACTCACTCGCTCTCCCCCGTGGCGTACCGGCATCGGGCACCCCGACAGAGGTGACACACCGCGCCGCCGGGGAAGGTTGCGACTGCCGGGAAGCCGACTGTGCCACGGCTCACATCGATTGGGGCGGATCCACCCCCCGACGTGTCGGGGCAGGGCCATGGCCTGCGCCGAGCGGCCACCCGGTCGCGTTCGGTCGCTGTGGTTGACTGTCTGGTGGGGGACAGGAAGGGGACGCTCGTGCAGCTGCCGGCAGTGCTCGGCGAGCCGATCCGGTTCGTGCTGAACTGGGGCCGCCGCTACTCGCTCTGGGTCTTCAACTTCGGCCTGGCCTGCTGCGCGATCGAGTTCATCGCCACCAGCATGGGTCGGCACGACTTCATCCGGCTCGGCGTGATCCCGTTCGCCCACGGCCCCCGGCAGGCCGACCTGATGGTGGTCTCCGGCACGGTGACCGACAAGATGGCCCCGGCGATCAAGCGGCTCTACGACCAGATGCCGGAGCCGAAGTACGTCATCTCGTTCGGCGCCTGCTCCAACTGTGGTGGCCCCTACTGGGACTCGTACTCGGTGACCAAGGGCGTCGACCAGCTCATCCCGGTCGACGTCTACGTGCCCGGCTGCCCGCCCCGGCCGGAGGCGCTGCTGCACGGCATCCTGCGCCTCCAGGAGAAGATCGCCGCCGAGCAGTCCGGCGTCGGTGGGGTGTCCCGCCCGGATCTGCTCGCCCCGCCGGTCGACGCGCCGCCCCGCGACGGCTCCGCCCCGCGCTCCGTCGACTCGCTCACCGCCCCGCCGGTCCGCCCACCCGCCGCCGGCTGACGTCCGCACCGGCATCGGCCCGTCGGCCGAGCGGACCAGTCGGTCGTCCGACGCCCCGGGTGGTCCGGGCGAGCTAGCCTGCGCACCATGAGCAACTCGGTGGACCAGCGGTCAGCCCACATCGTCGACGTGCTGACCGAGGAGTTCGGCGCGTCCATGGCGATCGACCCGGCCGCCTTTCGCCGCAAGTTCCGCAAGATGGCCGCCTCACCCTTCGCCTTCTACCGGGGCAGCGCCGCCCTGTTCTACGCCGACCAGCGCGGCGACTGCGCCGACGACCGGTTCCTGGACGAGCGGACCAGCCGGGTGTGGATCCACGGTGACCTGCACGCCGAGAACTTCGGCACCTACATGAACGCGTCCGGGCAGCTGGTGTTCAACGTCAACGACTTCGACGAGGCGTACGTCGGGCCGTTCACCTGGGACCTGCGACGGTTCGCCGCCAGCGTCGCGCTGCTCGGCTACAGCAAGGCGCTCTCCGACACGGTGATCGGCGAGCTGGTGGCCGGCTTCGCCGGGTCGTACCTGACCGAGCTGCGGGCGATCGCCGCCGGCGGGGACGACGCCATCGGCTCGATCACCCTGGACAACGCCGACGGGGTGCTGCGCCGGGTGCTCCAGCAGGCCCGGCTGAACACCCGGGTCGACCTGCTCGCCGAGCAGACCACCGTCGACAACTACGAGCGGCGCTTCTCCGTCGGCGACGGGGTCTTCGAGGTCGACGGGGACACCCGCGCCAAGGTGCTCGCCGCCTTCGAGGAGTACTTGGGCACGCTGCCCGCCGCCTCGGCCCGGCTGCGCCCGGTGGCGACGCGGATCAAGGACGTGGTGCTGCGCAAGGGGGTGGGCATCGGCTCGGCCGGGCTGCCGTCGTACAACCTGCTGCTGGAGGGCCACACCCAGGCACTGGAGAACGACGTCGTCATCTACATGAAGCAGGCGCAGGTGCCGGCGGTGACCCGGTACGTGTCCGACGAGTCGGTGCGCGGCTACTTCCAGCACCAGGGCCACCGGACCGCGGAGTCGCAGCGGGCGTTGCAGGCGCACGCCGACCCGTGGCTCGGCTTCACCGAGCTGGACGGGGCCGGCCAGCTGGTCGCCGAGGTCTCCCCGTACGCCGCCGACCTGGACTGGTCCGACGTCAACGAGCCGGAGGAGCTGACCGGGGTGCTCGCCGACCTCGGCCGGGCGGTGGCGCGGATGCACTCCGTCGCCGACGACGAGTCCAGCCACGACCTGGTGGACTACTCCACCGAGGAGGCGATCGTGGCCGCCGTGGAGACCGACGAGCGGGGCTTCGTCACCCACCTGGTGGAGTTCGCGCACGCGTACGGGGTGCGCGCCCGGCAGGACCACCAGCTCTTCGTGGACCTGTTCCGCAACGGCCGGCTGCCCGGCATCTGACCGGCCCGCCCGCCGCTCAGACCCCGAACTCCAGCACCACCTTGATGTCGTCCGGCTCTGCGGTGTACGCCTCGGCGTACCGGTCGACCTGCACGCGCCGGGTGAGCAGCGACTCCAACCAGGGCTGCTCGGCGCGGCTGAGCGCCTGAGCGGCCATGCTCCAGTGCCGGCGGTTGGCGTTGACCGAGCCGAAGACCACGTTGTTCTCCAGGACCAGCGCCCGGTTGAGCGCGCCGGCGTCGAAGTCGATGCTCCGGCCGCCGCTGGACACCCCGGCCAGGCAGACGATCCCGGTCTGGCCCGCCTTGCACATCACGTCGAGGACCACGGTCGGGGCGCCGGTGCACTCGACCACCACGTCCGGCTCGAAGGGCAGGTCGTTGACCGGCACCGTGTGGTACGTGGCGCCCAGCGCCGCGACCAGCTCCGGCTTCGGCCCCGAGGTCGCCCGGTCCAGCACGTGCACGGTGAGCCCGCGCTGGGTGGCGAGGAGCGCGGCCAGCAGCCCGATCGGCCCCGCCCCGGTCACCAGGACCGTCTGCGGCTGCCACTCGGCCCGGTGCCCGATCCGCTCGATGTGGTCCCACGCCTTGGCCACCACGCTGGTCGGCTCGAGCAGCACGCCAACCCGCGCCAGCGCCGGGTCGAGCCGGACCGCGAACCGGGGCTCGATCCGCCAGCGGTCGCGGGCGAACCCCGGCAGCGCCTTGATGCCGTGCTCGGTGAACTGCCCGTTGCGGCACATGTCCCACTCGCCGGCCGCGCAGTTGGGGCAGGGCACCGGGTCGGGGTGCCGGACGATCCCGGCCACCAGGTCACCGGGTTGAAAGGCGCCGCTCGGGTCTTCCAGCACCCGGCCCAACGACTCGTGTCCGATGATCAGGCGGTCCGAGCCGGGCGGCGCCTCGCCGTACTGCCCATCGATGATCTCGTGGTCGGTGCCGCAGATCCCCACCGCCAGCGCCTGGACCAGGACGGCGCCCTCCCCGGGCGCCGGCTCGGGCTGATCCTCGATGAGGCTCAGCGAGTTGGCGGTTCCGGGTTTCACGGTGACAGCGCGCACGCCCTCATCTTTCCCCGCCCAGCACCGGGCCGCCCCCCAAAGCCGGCAGATCGGCGGGCACCTCGGCTCCACTCGGCCCGAACGGCGACTTCCACACAGGCCCTAGGATCAGCGGCATGACTCCCGAAGAGGTCGGCGCTCGGCTGGTCGCGCTGCTCGCGCCGGTCGAGGCGACCCCGTCGGTCTCCGGCGGGCAGCGGTACGCGCGGGCCACCGTCGATGTTCCGCCGGGGAGCTGGCCGGACGCGCTGCGCGCCGCCCGCGACGACACCGAGCTGGCCTGCGACTTCTTCGACTGGCTCTCCGCCGTGGACGAGCTGGCCGAGGGCTTCGACGTGGTGGCGCACCTCTGGTCGACCCGGCTGCGGCGCGGCGTGTTGCTGCGTACCCGGCTGCCCCGCGGCGCGGCCACGGTGGCGTCGGTGGTCGATGTCTACCCGGGTGCCGCCTGGCACGAGCGGGAGACGCACGAGATGTTCGGCATCGGCTTCGACGGCCACGGGGAGCTGCGACCGCTGCTGCTGCCGCCGGAGTTCGAGGGCCATCCGCTGCGCAAGGAGTTCGTGCTCGCCTCCCGGGTGGCCAAGCCGTGGCCGGGTGCGAAGGAACCGGGCGAGTCCGAGGCCGGCGGTGGCCGCCGACCGATCCGCCCGCCGGGCGTGCCCGCTCCGGGCGAGTGGGGCACCACGCCCACCCCGGCCGGGGCGGGCGGGGCGGGGGAGGGTCCGCGCGGCGGCACCCCGGCCAGACCGGCCGGTGAGCGGCCGGCGCGGCCTGCCCCGGGGGCCCGTCCGGCGCGTACTCCCCGACCCGCCGGCACCGCCGACGGCCCGGCCGCGCCCGACCAGGCCGCGCCCGGCGGGAGCCCGGGCGGTCCGGTCGCGGACCCGCCGGCCCGCGGCGACCGGACCGACGACGACGGGGGTACGGCCTGATGCCGCTCTGGGTGGAGCTGGTGCTGCGGGTGGGCGGCGTGCTGGTCGCGTTCCTCACCCTGCCGTTGCTGGTGGGGCAGGCCGAACATAAGGTGATGGCGCACATGCAGGGCCGGCTCGGCCCGATGTACGCGGGCGGCTTCCACGGCTGGGCGCAGCTCGTGGCCGACGGGGTCAAGTTCGTGCAGAAGGAGGACATCACCCCGCGCGAGGCGGACCGGGCCGTGTTCCGGCTGGCGCCGGCGGTGGCCCTGGTGCCCTACCTGCTGGTGCTGCTGGTCATCCCGCTCGGCCCGAACGACCTGGTCGGGCAGCCACTGGACATCGGCCTGTTCTTCGTGCTGGCCGTGGTCGGCGTCGGGGTGGTGGCGGTGCTCATGTCGGCTTGGGCGTCGGCCAACAAGTACAGCCTGCTCGGCGGGCTGCGCGGGGCCGCCCAGCTGCTCGGCTACGAGCTGCCGCTGGTGCTGGCCGCCGCCTCGGTGGCGATGGCGGCGGGCACGCTCAGCCTCTCCGGCATCGTCGCGGCGTGGCAGCCGTGGTGGCTGCTCTGGCAGGCACCCGCGATGATCATTTTCTTCGTCGCCGGCCTGGCCGAGATCCGCCGGCCCCCGTTCGACATGCCGGTGGCCGACTCGGAGCTGGTCTTCGGGTACATGACCGAGTACACGGGCCTCCGCTTCGCGTTCTTCCTGCTCGCCGAGTACGTCGGCATCGTGGTGATCGCCGCGCTGACCACGGTGCTGTTCCTCGGCGGCTGGCAGGGCCCGTTCGCCGACGACCAGCTGGGCTGGCTCTGGACCCTGCTCAAGGTCTTCGCCGTGGCGTTCGTGATCATCTGGCTCCGGGTGTCCTACCCGCGGCTGCGCGAGGACCAGCTCCAGCGGCTCTGCTGGCTGGTGCTGGTGCCGGCCTCCCTCGCGCAGCTGGTCCTCACCGCGGCCGTCCGCATCGCCCTCTGACCGCGAAGGAAGGGCACCTTGTTAACGCCTGCGGTAGAGCAGGGGCCCCTTCTTAACGGTTGAGGAAGGGCCGCAGCTGAGGCAGAGCGGTCAGCGCAGCGGGGTGTGCGCGGGGTCGACGGGCTCGGCCGGCGGCGGTGGCGGCGTGCCGTCGCCGAAGGGACGGCCACCCAGCGCTTCCCGGCCGTGCGGGGTGATCCAGTTGGACAGGTCGGGGCCGAGGGGGACGATCCCGGTCGGGTTGATGTCCCGGTGCACCTCGTAGTAGTGCCGCTTGATGTGGTCGAAGTCGATGGTGTCCCCGAACCCCGGAGTCTGGAACAGGTCCCGGGCGTACGCCCAGAGCACCGGCATCTCGCTCAACTTCTGCCGGTTGCACTTGAAGTGGCCGTGGTAGACCGGGTCGAAGCGGACCAGCGTGGTGAAGAGCCGCACGTCGGCCTCGGTGATGGTGTCGCCGACCAGGTAGCGCTGGTTGGTCAGCCGCCCGGACAACCAGTCCAGCCGGTCGAACAGCCGGTGGTACGCCTTGTCGTACGCCTCCTGGCTGCCGGCGAAGCCGCACCGGTAGACGCCGTTGTTGACGTCCCGGAACACCACGTCGTTGACCTCGTCGATCTGCGCCCGGAGGTGGTCGGGGTAGAGCTGCGGCGCGCCCTCGCGGTGGTACGGGCCCCACTGCGTGGACAGGTCGAGGCTCATCTGCGCGTAGTCGTTGGTCACCACCTGCCCGGTCGGCACGTCGACGATCGCCGGCACGGTGATGCCCCGCTCGTAGCCGGGGAAGCGCTTGAAGTACGCCTCCTGGATGCGCTCGATGCCGAGCACCGGGTCCCGGCCGTCCGGGTCGAGGTCGAAGGTCCAGCTGCGAGCGTCGTGGGTGGGGCCGGCCACCGCCATCGAGATGGCGTCCTCCAGACCGAGCAGCCGCCGCACGATGATCAGGCGGTTGGCCCACGGGCAGGCGCGGCTGACCGCCAGCCGGTACCGGCCCGGCTCCACCGGGTAACCGTCCCGCCCGTCCGCCGTGATCCGGGTGGCTATGTACCGCTGGTCCCGGGTGAACTCACCGCCCGGCTCGACGTACTTCCCGCCTGTTTCCTCGCCCACGTCGCCCTCCCGGTCCGGAATCGTCTTCGGTTCCCATCCTCGCTGATCTCCGGCCCGCCGGCTCGCAGCTGCCCAACCTGACCGCCGGTCCCACGTCCCGATCCGACCGCGGCTGCGGTCCCGCGTCCCGGCCGGGACCGGGCCCGGTGCGACGGCGCCGGTTAACCTGCCGGCATGACGGATGTGGAGGCGGCGGCCCGGCGTTTCATCGCCGATGTGTGGAACGCCCGCCGGGAGGAGTCCGCGTACGAGCTGATCGCCGAGGAATGCCCAGGGCTGGGCGGCACCGGGCCGGAGGCGACGCTGGCCTGGCACCGGGAGCGGCGGGCGGCCTTCCCGGACCTGCGCTACAAGATCGTGGACGTGGTGGCCGCCGGCGAGCGGGTGGCCGTGCACTGGCGGGCGGCCGGCACCCAGGCGGGGCAGTTCGGGCCGGTGCCGCCGACCGGGCAGGTGGTCAGCTACTCCGGGGCGACGTTCCTGCGCTTCGACGCGGCGGGCCGGATCGTCGAGGTGTGGAGCTGCAACGAGCTGTTCCAGCTGCTCCAGCAGCTGGGCGTCGAGATGCTCCCACCGACCGTCGTCAGCGGGCCCGGGGCGTGATTCGCTCCAGCGGGATGTCCATCTCCCACGGCTCCGGCACCAGAATGCCGTCAGTGAGTTGTGCCTGCTCGACGTAGACCTGCTTCATCGCGTCGAGCTTGTGGGTGTGTACGACGATGCCGGCCTCGGTCTCTATCCGCCAGAGGTAGGGGATGTCCGCCTCGGCGTAGAGGGCCGGTTTGAGTACCCGATCGATGCTGCGGGACCCTTCCGAGACGATTTCAACCACCAGAAGAACCTGGTCCGGTAGATAGTGCGACGGATTCCGCTCTGCGGCGTCGAGGTAGGTGACCAGCAGATCAGGGATGAAGGAACGCTTCCGTGAGATGCGTACCTCGACGCCCTGGGTGACGTCGAAATCGCGTGGGCAGCTCTCCAGCATGGCCGAGCCCAGCATGAGCGCGATGGACTGATGGAGTCGCGTGGGGGAGGGCGACATGAGCAGGTTTCCGTCCAGAATCTCGGGGCGAGGCCTGCCGTCGTTGGGCAGGGCGTCCAAGGCGTCGGTTGTCCACTCGCCCGGCGGCGGAACGTCGTCGTGCAGCGCGGCGGTCATCGACGGGTCCTTTCCAGTGCGTTCGTTCTCCCCGCGACCACGGTACCGCCGCAGACCCACGGGTGGTGGTCGCGCGCGCGGGGGCCACAGGGCAGGATGGTCGACATGAGCGACCCCAGCGAGCACGGCGGCACCGAGCGTGGCCTCCCCGGCGCGGGCCTGGTGAAGGGGCTGGCGGTCACTCTCAAGACGATGACCAGCCGCTCGACCACCCAGCAGTACCCGGACGTCGCCCCCGAGCTGCCGCCCCGCTCGCGCGGCGTGATCGCGCTGTCCGAGGAGAACTGCACGGTCTGCATGCTGTGCGCCCGCGAGTGTCCGGACTGGTGCATCTACATCGACTCGCACAAGGAGGAGGTGGCGGTGCCCGGCGCCGCCCGCCCCCGCCAGCGCAACGTGCTCGACAAGTTCGACATCGACTTCTCGCTCTGCATGTACTGCGGCATCTGCATCGAGGTCTGCCCGTTCGACGCGCTCTACTGGTCGCCCGAGTTCGAGTACGCCGAGTACGACATCAAGGACCTGCTGCACGACAAGGACCACCTGGGCCAGTGGATGGCCACGGTTCCGCCGCCGCCGGCGCACGACCCGAACGGCGAGCCGGCCAAGGAGGAGACCGCCGCCGCGCGCAAGGCGGCCGCCGCACGTCCGACCCCGCCGGCGGTACGCCCCGAGCCCGGCGCCGACCCGGGTGCCGCGTCGTGACCGCGCGACAGTCGGCGCCCCGAGCCCGGAGGGCGGCCCGGTGACCGGCGCGGATCTGCTGCTGCTCGCCCTCGGCGCGGTGGCGGTCGGTGCCGGTGCGCTGGTGGTGACCACGAAACACCTGGTCCGGGCGGGGCTCTACCTGGTGGTCTGCCTGGGCGCGCTGGCCGGCGACTATCTCGTGCTCAGCGCTGAGCTGGTGGCCTGGGTGCAGGTGCTGATCTACGTGGGCGCGGTGGTGGTGCTGCTGCTGTTCGCGGTGATGCTGACCCGGGCGCCGATCGGCGCCTCCGACGACCTTGACCGGCCCGGCTGGCCGGCGGCGCTGATCGGCGGCGGCGCCGGGCTGGGGCTGACCGTCCTGCTGGTCGACGCCTACCGGTGGAGCACGGTCGCGCTGCCCGACGCGGGTACCGCGGAACGGTTGGGGGAGCAGATCTTCCGGTCGTGGGTGCTGCCGTTCGAGGTGCTCTCCGTACTGCTGCTGTCGGCGCTGGTGGGCGCGGTGGTGCTGTCCCGGCCGGATATCGGCCGGTCCGGCGCGGGAGCGGACGGCGCGGCAGCGCCGGACGGGGTGGACGTGACCTCCGGGGGGCGCCGGTGAGACCGGTCATCCCGTACGTGACCGCCGCGTTGCTGTTCGGCCTCGGCGTCTACGGCGTACTGCGCCGGCGTAACGCGGTGCTGGTGCTGATGGCGGTGGAGCTGATGCTCAACGCGGTGAACCTGATCCTGGTCACCGCGGACACCACCGCCCGCTCGGTGCTGCCGCACTCCGGTCAGGTCTTCGCGCTCTTCGTCATCGTCCTCGCCGCCGCCGAGATCGGGGTGGGGTTGGCGATCGTCCTTCAGCTCTACCGGCTGCGCGCCAGCGTGGCGGTGGACGAGGTGCAGTTGACCGAACCCGCCGAGTCGCCGCGGACCGCCGGTACGCCGGAGCCAGCCGCCGCCGGCACCGCCGGCCGGGACGCGGAGGCGGGCCGGTGACCGGGGTGCTGGGCGCGCTGCTGCCCGCCGTACCGCTGGCCGCCGGGCTCCTCGGCCTGCTGCTGCCGCCGGCCCCGCGTCACCCGACCACCGGTGTGGGCGGTGACGATCGGGCCCGGCGGGTGGCCGTCGCGCTCGGGGTGACCGGCGCGGCCGGCGCGCTCGCGCTGGCCGTCGCGCTGCTGGTCACGGTCGACGGACCCCGGGAGACGTCGACCACCTGGGTCGACCTCGGTGGGCTGACGGTGACCCTCGGCGTGCGGCTGGACGGCGCCGCCGCGCTGGTCGCGGTGGCGGTCGCCGCGGTCGCCCTGGCCGTGCAGGTCTACTCGATCGGCTACCTGCGGCGCGGCCCGCACGACGACGTCGACGTCGACCACCGCTACCCGCCGTACGCGGCGCAGATCAGTCTCTTCACCGCCGCGATGCTGCTGGTGGTGGTCGCCGGCGACCTGATCATGCTGCTGGTCGGCTGGGAGGTGATGGGCCTCTGCTCGTACCTGCTCATCGCCCATGACCGCCGGCTGCCCGGTGCGCCCGCCGCCGCGATGAAGGCGTTCCTGGTCACGCGGGTCGGCGACGTCGGGTTCCTGCTCGGCATCGCGCTGCTCGGCGTGTCGACGGGCAGCTTCCGGATCGCCGACGTGCTCGCCCACGACCACTCCACCGCGACCCTGACCGCGGCCGGTCTGCTGCTGCTGGCCGGGGTGGCCGGCAAGAGCGCGCAGTTCCCGCTGCACACCTGGCTGCCGGACGCGATGGCCGGCCCGACGCCGATCTCGGCGCTGATCCACGCCGCGACGATGGTCGCCGCCGGGGTGTACGCGGTGACCCGCCTCTATCCGCTGTTCACGGCCGCGCCGGTGACGCTGACCGTGCTCGGGGTGATCGGGTCGATCACCCTGCTGCTCGGTGCGCTCGCCGCCACCGCGCAGGACGACATCAAGCGTGTGCTGGCCTGGTCGACCGTGTCCCAACTGGGTTACATGACCGGCGCGCTGGCGGTCGGCTCGCCGTCGGCGGCGCTGTTCCACCTGTTGACCCACGCCGCGTTCAAGGCGTTGCTGTTCCTCGCCGCCGGCGCGGTGATCCACGCGGTGGGCACCACGCTGATGTCGGAGATGGGCGGGCTGCGCCGCAGCATGCCGGTGACCTTCTGGTGCACGGTGGTGGGCCTGGGCGCACTGGCCGGGGTGCCGCCGCTGGCTGGCTTCTGGAGCAAGGACGGCGTGCTGACGGTCGCCGAAGCCGCCGCCCGGGAGGGCACCGGCCCGGCGCCGTCCTGGGTGGGCTGGCTGGTCTGGCTGGCCGGGCTGGCCGGCGTCGCGATCACCGCCTGGTACGCCGGCCGGCTGCTGCTGCGGACCTTCTTCGGCGAGCCCCGGCTGCCGCTGCTCCGGCCGCACGATCCGCCGGCGGTGCTGCGCTGGCCGGTGCTGCTCCTGGCCGTGCCAGCCGCGCTGCTCGGCCTGGCCGGGTTCGTCGGGGCGTTCGCCGACCGGCTGCGGTTCGCCACCGTGCCGGTGGCGGGCGCGGAGGACGGCCTGGTCCACCTCGGGCCGGGGCTGCTGCTGCCGCTCGCGCTGCTGCTGGTCGGGGCGGGGCTGGTGCTGCTGGGCTGGCGCCAGGCCCCGGCCGCCGACCCGGCGGCCGCGCTGGGTCCGCTGCGGCCGGTCTTCGCCCGCGCGTTCCGGCTCGACGACGTCCAGCACGCCCTGGTGGTACGTCCCGTCCGCGCGCTGGCCCGGGCCGCGCGCACCGGCGACGAGGTGTTCGTGGACGGTGCTGTCGAGGGCAGCGGGCGGGCCGCGTCCGGCCTGGGCGCCGGGCTCGCCGCGCTGCACCGGGCGGCGCTGCCACGGGCCGCCGCCGGGGTGCTGGCCGGCGCGCTGTTGATCGGGCTGGCCGCCGCTCTGATCGGAGGGGTGCGGTGAGCGCGAGGAGTGAGCCGGTGTTGCGAGCCCCGCAGTCGCGAGCAGAGGCAGTCCGGTGAGCGCGAGGAGTGAGCCGGTGTTGCGAGCCCCGCAGTCGCGAACAGAGGCGGTCCGATGAGTGTCGGGCAGGTGTTGCTGGTCGCCGTCCTGGCGCTGCCGGCGCTCGGCGCGGTTGCGGTGGCGGCGACACCGCGGGACCGGACGGCCCGACTGGTCGGCACGGTGGCGGCGGCGTTGACCCTGCTGGCCGCGGTGCCGCTGGTGTTCGGCGGCCGGAGCTGGGTCGCCTGGTCGGCCGGCGCGCCGGCGGTGCGGCCCTGGCACCAACTGGACCTGCCCTGGGTGCCCGGCCTGGATCTGCGTTTCCACCTCGGCGTCGACGGCATCTCCTGGCCGCTGGTGGTGCTGACCGCGCTGCTCACGCTGTTGTGCTGCGGGTACACGCTGTGGCGGGTGCCGGCCGGCGGCAGTGGCCGAGCCCTGGTCGCGTTGCTGCTGGTGGTCGAGGTGGGCATCCTGGGCACCTTCCTCGCCCTGGACCTGGTGCTGTTCTTCCTCTTCTTCGAGGTCGTCCTGCTGCCGATGTACGCGATCATCGCCGGCTGGGGCGGCGCGGACCGGCGTCGGGCGGCCCGCAAGTTCGCGCTCTACACCCTGCTCGGCTCGGTGCTGCTGCTGGTCGGCGTGTACGTCGTGGTCGCCGCCGCGGGCACCGCCGACGTGGTGGCGCTGACCGGTGGCGGCGGATTGTCCCGGGGCACCCAGCTCGCCGCGTTCACCCTGCTCGCGCTCGCCTTCGCGGTGAAGAGCCCACTCTGGCCGCTGCACTCCTGGCTGCCCGACGCGCACACCCAGGCCCCCACGGTGGGCAGTGTGGTGCTGGCCGGGGTGCTGCTCAAGATGGGCACCTACGGCCTGATCCGGGTGGCGGTGGGGGTGGCGCCGGAGGGTGCCCGCTGGGCGGCGCCGGTGCTCGGCGTGCTGGCCGTCGCCGCGATCCTGGTCGGCTCGCTGGTCTGCCTCGCGCAGGACGAGGTCAAGCGGCTGATCGCGTACTCCAGCGTCGGCCACATGGGCTTCGTGCTGCTGGGCGTCGCCACGTTGACCACCACCGGCATCCAGGCGGCGCTGATCGGCAACGTCGCGCACGGCGTGATCACCGGCCTGCTGTTCTTCCTGGCCGGCGCGGTGAAGGACCGTACCGGCACGGGCAGCCTGTCCGAGCTGTCCGGGCTGCGGGAGACCGCGCCCCGGCTGGCCGGTCTGCTCGCGTTCGCGGCGATCGCGTCGCTCGGCCTGCCTGGGCTGGCCGGCTTCTGGGGGGAGGCGTTCGCGGTGATCGCGGCGATCCAGGTGGGCGGCCCGCTCTGGACCACCCTCGGTGTGCTGGCCGCGCTCGGCGGCGCGCTCACCGCCGCGTATTTCCTGCGGCTGCTGCGCCGTGTCACCCACGGCCGGCCGACCACCGCCGTCGGCGGGGTCGGTCCCACCCTGGCCGGGGCCGAGCTGACCGCGTGGGCGCCGCTGGTGCTGCTCGCCCTGGCCATCGGGCTGGCCCCGGCGCTGGTCCTCGGGGTCGCCGAGGCCCCGGTCGACGCCCTGGTGGGGGTGGTCCTCCGATGAACACGGTGCAGAGCGTGGACAGCGTGGCGCTGCTGCCGGCCTACCTGGCCGCCGGTACCGCCGTGCTCGTGCTGGTCACCGACCTGCTGCTGGCCCGCCCGCGGGCCACGGTCGTGGTGGCCGCGCTCGGGGCGCTCAGCACCGCCGTCGGTGCCGCCCTGGTCGGGGCGGGTGGCGAGCGGCGGACGTTCTGCGTCGGCGCCGACTGCTCCTGGATCTTCGGCGGCCGGGCCGCCCTGGTCGGCGCGGTGGTGGCGCTGCTCACCCTGGGCGTGCTCGGGTTGTCCGTGCCCGCGCTGCGGGCCGGGCGGTCACCGGTGGGGGAGTACTGCTTCCTGCTTGCCTGCTCGATGACCGGCGGCGTCGTGCTCGGCGCGGCCGGTGACCTCATCACCCTGATCGTCGCCCTGGAGACGCTTACCCTGCCGCTGTACGTGCTGGTCGGCCTGCGCCGGGGGAGTCTGGCCAGCGCCGAGGCGGCGGTCACCTTCTTCGTGGTCAGCGTCGTGGCCACCACGGTCGCCCTGCTCGGCGCGGCGCTGCTGTACGCGGTGACCGGCTCGCTGCACCTGGACCGGCTCGGCACGCTGCTCGCCGAGCGGCCGGAGCTGCGGGACCTGCCGCTGACCACCGCCGCGGTGGCGTTGCTGCTGCTCGGGCTGGCCTTCAAGGTGGCGGCGGTGCCGTTCCACGCCTGGGCCCCGGCCACCTACGACGGCGCACCCCTGCCGGTGGCCGCGTACCTGTCCACGGCGTCGAAGGTCGGCGGCGTGGTCGCGTTGCTCGCCGTGGTGCAGCGGTCGCTGCCGGCCGACCAGACCGGTCCGGTGCTGGCCCTGCTCGCGGTGCTCACCATGACCGTCGGCAACCTCGTGGCCCTGCGCCAACGGCGTACCGTCCGGCTGCTCGCCTGGTCCTCGGTCGCGCAGGCCGGTTACATCCTCGCCCCGCTGGGCGCGTTGGCGCTGGCCGCCGGCCGTACGGGCGAGGCACGGGATGCCGCGTACGCGGCCGCGGTGGCGTACACCGTCTTCTTCGTGGTCCTGGAGCTGGCCGCGTTCGCCGGGGTGACCGCCCTGCGCCCGACGGGTGCGGACGGCGGCACCCTGGACGACCTGCGCGGTGCGGCCCGCCGGCACCCGTGGCGGGGTGCGGCGCTCGGTCTCGCGCTGGTCGGCCTGGCCGGTCTGCCGCCCGGGTTGGCCGGGTTGTTCGCGAAGGTGACCGTGGTCCGGGCGCTGCTGGACGGTGGCGCCGCCTGGCTGGCGCTGGTGGTGGCGGTCAACGCGGTGATCGGGCTGGCCTACTACCTACGCATGACCGCCGCCCTGTGGGCGCCGACGGCGACGCCGGGCGTGGCGGTTCCCGGCGGTGCGGCGGCCGTACCTCTGGTGGGTGTGGTGGCGGTGGTGCTCGCGGTGGCCACGGTGGCTGCCGTGGTGCTGGGAGTCGCCCCGCAGTTGGTGCTCGACCTGGCCGGCCGTTGATCGCACCGGGCAGGTCTCAGTGAATTCTCAGCGTTGAGACGGATGGTTGGTGGGTACCGGGTTGTTGCACCGGTCAGCGGATCCCGGCGATCCGTGCACCGAAGGAGACATTGTGCACCACAACCGTCTGAAGACCGCCGCGCTGCTCGGCCTGCTCACCGCCCTGATCCTGGCGGTCGGCTACGGGTTCGGCGGCAGTGGCGGCCTGGTCATCGCCGTCCTCGTGTCTCTGGTCATGAACGGCATTTCCTACTTCTACTCCGACAAGCTCGCACTGCGCTCGATGCGGGCGCAACCGGTCAGCGAGGCGGAGTTCCCCGAGCTGTACCGGATGGTGCGGGAGTTGGCGGCCGAGGCCCGGCAGCCGATGCCGCGGCTCTACGTCAGCCCGACCGCGCAGCCCAACGCGTTCGCCACGGGTCGTAACCCACAGCACGCGGCGGTCTGCGTGACCCAGGGCATCACCGAGATCCTCGACTACCGCGAGCTGCGCGGTGTGATCGGGCACGAACTGTCGCACGTCTACAACCGCGACATCCTGATCTCCAGCGTGGCGGCCGGCCTGGCCGGCATCATCACCTTCCTGGCGAACATCGCCTTCTTCATCCCGCTGGGCGGTGGCGACGACGAGGACCGGCCGAACCCGGCCGTGCTGCTGTTGACCCTGATCCTGGGGCCGATCGCGGCCACCGTGATCCAGCTGGCGATCAGCCGGAGCCGCGAGTTCCAGGCGGACGCCTCGGGCGCCGAGTTGAGTCGTGACCCGCTTGCCCTCGCGAGCGCACTTCGCAAGATCGACGCCGTGGCGCGACGCCGGCCGTTGCCGGCACAGGGCCAGCTCACCAGCACCGCGCACCTCATGATCGCCAACCCGTTCCGGGGCGGCGGCGTGGCCGCGCTCTTCTCCACCCACCCGAAGATGGAGGACCGGGTCGCCCGGCTGGAGCAGATGGCCGCCAACTCGGGGCCTGTGCAGTTCCAGCGCTGACCCGCTGATCCAAGCCTCCGCCCGCACCCGTACCGGGTGCGGGCGGAGTGCTGTGTCACCCGCGATATCCGATACCTCGCACTGACCGGCGGCGTTAGGGTCGGAACGGCTCACGCTCATTACATTCTCTGGAGGTTCACGGTGGCCGCACTGCGCCAGTACCTGGGTGTCTGGCGGATCCCCGGCGCGCCGATGCTGCTGATCACCGGCATCATCGGGCGACTCGGGATCGGCATGACCCCGCTGGCGCTGCTGCTGGTGGTCGAGCAGGTGACCGGGCGGTACGCTCTCGCCGCCGTCGCCGGCGGGATCTACGCCGTCGCCGGTGCCGCGCTCAGCCCGGTGGCCGGCCGGATCGCCGACCGGGTCGGCCCGAGCCCGGTCCTGCTGGTCACCGCGGTGGCCCACCCGCTGGCGCTGATCGGGCTGCTGCTGGCCAGCCGGTCGGGCGACGACGCCCTTCCCGCCATCTACCTGGCCGCCGGCATCGCCGGAGCGACCTACCCGCCGCTCACCGCCGCGATCCGTGGTGCGTGGAACGACCTCACCGGCCCCGGCTCCGACCGGTACCACCTGCGCAACACCGCCCTGGCCGCGGAGACCTCGCTGTTCGAGATCGTCTTCGTGCTCGGCCCGCTGCTCGTCGCCGGCTTCGTGCTGTTCGCCGACGCCGCGGCCGCGCTGATCGGGGCGGCCGTGGTCACCCTGGTCGGCACCACCGCCGTCGCCCTCGGCCGTGTGATGCGTGGCTGGCGTCCGCACTCGCGTGAGCACCACGCCCGGGGGCTCGGCCCGCTGCGGGTGGGGGGCTTCCCGGCCCTGCTGGTCTGCGTGGCCAGCCTCGGCATCGCGTTCGGCGCGGCCGGCGTGATTGTCCCGGCGTACGCCGGCAACTACACCGCCGACGACCCGGAGAGCCTGGCCGGGATCCTGCTGGCGGTCTGGGGGATCGGCAGCGCGGCCGGAGGCTTCTGGTTCGGTGTCCGCCGGCCGTCCCCGAACATGACCCGGCAGTTCGCCATGCTGCTCGCCGCGCTCGCCGGCACCTTCGTGGTGTTCGCGGTCATGCCCACGCCGCTGGCGCTGGGTGTCGCGCTGGTCGTCGGCGGGGCCACCATCGCTCCCGCGCTGACCCTGGAGAACACCCTGGTCGGCCGGATCGCGCCGACCGGCATGCTGAACGAGGCGTACACCTGGGTGGTGACCATGTCGGTGGCGGCGAGCGCCGCCGGCGGCGCGGTGGCCGGCCTGATCGTGGACCACGCCGGCGGTGTGCCGTGGGCGTTCCTGTTCGCGGGGGCGTCGGTCGCCGTCGGGGCCGCGGTCGCCGCGCTGCCCGCCGGGCCGATCGCCCGCGCGGAGATTTCGACGGTACGCACCGACGAGCCCGTCGCCGCCTGACCCACCTGCCGCCGCGCGGTCAGGCTTGATCGAACGGGAGCGGGCAGCCGGAGCTGCCGGCGCAGGCCACCAGGTCGTCGCAGCCGGCGGAGATCGCCGCTCGCAGGGTGTCTCGGACGGCCGTCAGGTCGGCCAGCCTCCGCTCCACCTCGGCCAGCTTGGCCGTGGCCTGAGCCGGTAGGCCCGTGCTCGGGCGGTGATGCCGCTGGCCGGCGTGGAGCAGGTCGGCGACCTCGCCGAGCGTGAAGCCGAGACGCTGCGCGGTCTTGATGACCCGCAGCCGGGTGACCGACTCCGCCGGGTACAGCCGGTGCCCTCCGGGCGAGCGCCGTGGCGCGGCCAGCAGGCCACGACGTTCGTAGTAGCGCAGCGTCTGCGGGTTCACCCCCGCCGCGTCGGCCAGTTGACCGCTGCGCAACCACGACCCGGCCGACCCGGGTACGCCGACGGGCCGCGCCCGCTCCGCCAGGCCGTCGAGAACGCCGACGTGCGAGGCCGGCACCCGTACGTCGAGCGTCACCGCGTCCCGGCCGGTCCGCGTGACCTCGAAGGTGAAGAACGAGCAGCACGCCGACTCACGGGCGGTCAGGTCCCGGGCGGCGCGCTCGGCCTCCGCCGTGCCGACCAGGTGCAGCCGCAGGAGCTGCGCGGACGGCCGATCGAGCCGTCGGACGGCGTCGGCGAAGAAGCGGTCGAACTCGGCGAGGCGCACGGGCTGCTCGGCGGTGGGCAGGTCACAGGAGTCGGGGACCCACGTATCGTCCGTCCCAGGGTGTCGGTCGCTCACCACCCGACGGTAAGCCCGTACCCGGGTACCGGATGCAAGCCCGCACCCTTCCGGCTCTAGGCGGTCTTCGGACCGACCAGTGGAAGGAGACCCATGGCAAAGCTGCTGTACTCCGCGACAGCGTCACTCGACGGCTACATCGCCGGCTCGGGTGGTGACATGTCCTGGCTGACCGAGCACCTCGTCGGCGAGAACCCGACGGCGGACCACCTGTTGGCCAACATCGGCGCGATCCTGGCCGGCAACAGCACCTTCGGCGGCGACGACCCGAACCGCGGCACCGACAGCGAAGGGGCCTTCGGCGGTCGGTACCACGGACCGGTGGTCGTGCTCACCCACCGGCCGCCGGTCGAGCCAGCCCCGGGCGTCACCTTCGCCGGCGACCTGCACAGCGCCGTCGCGCAGGCCAAGGAGGCCGCCGGGGACAGGTACGTGAACGTCCTCGGCGCGAACGTCGCCAGACAGTGCATCCAGGCCGGGCTGCTCGACGAGATCCTGATGTTCTTCGCCCCGGTGCTGCTCGGCGACGGGGTACGCATGTTCGACCAGCCGGGCGGAACCAGGGTGCGATTGGCACCGATTCCCGGCGAGACCGCCCACTGGTACAGCGTCATCTATTGAGCCGTGTGTGGCGTCGCCGGAAACCGCTTCAGGCGGCGGGTGAGGTTGGCGGCGGGTACCTGTTGCTCAGCGGGTTCTTGTAGCTGAGGGGTTGCGCCGAGTCCAGAACTACGCCCAAGGTGGGGTGTATCGGCTCACGTAGTCGCGAGCACGGGGGAGCGGGTCCTGCCAGTACTGGTGCGGCATGCGGGAGTGGTGCGCCTCGCAGAATTCGGCGAGACTGTCCACGATCTTGACGCGCTCCAGCGGCCGGCATTCGAAGGCTGTGTTGGCCGTCAGCAATTCCGGCTCGGGGTTCCACCCCGAATGGTCGAACGCCCAGCCATCCCAGAGCGCGTAGGCGTGGAAGACCTGCCAGCCGTCTGCCAAGCGCACCCCTGCGATCTCAATCGGCCGATCCGGGTAGGAATCCCGGCACACCCAGGCCAGGATGTGACACGCTCCGGCAGCGAAGAAGGCCTGGTCCGTCCGGTCCCAGGCGATTCGCTGATCCGATCGCTCAATCGCAGTCCGACGAAATGCCCCCGCTGCTTCGGCCGCCACCAGCCAGACGTTAGCGAATGGTCCGACCCATCGCTCATGCCGCGATGCATCGCAGTCGCGGCCGTAAAGGCCACCAGAAGAGGTACGCCGGCTTCGGGCGGGCCGACGAGGACCAGCCCCAGGCCGTCGTCTGCCCAGGTGACAAGGCGTGATCGGCCCCATGGCCGGGCCCCGAAGCCGCCTTACCTGTAGTTGGTGAACTGGAGCGCGACGCCGAAGTCCTCGCCCTTGAGCAGCGAGATGACCGCCTGGAGGTCGTCCCTCTTCTTGCCGGTGACGCGCAGCTGGTCGCCCTGGATCTGGGCCTGGACGCCCTTGGGGCCCTCGTCGCGGATCTTCTTGCTGATCGCCTTGGCCTTGTCCGTCTCGATGCCCTGGATCACCTTGCAGTCGATCTTGAATACCTTGCCGGACGGGCGCGGATCGCCGGCGTCCAACGACTTCAGCGAGATGTTCCGCTTGACCAACTTCTCCTTGAAAACGTCCAGCGCGGCGCGCACCCGCTCCTCGGTCTCCGCCTGGAGGCCGATCGCCTCCTCGCCCGACCAGGAGATCTCCGCGCCGGTGCCACGAAAGTCGAACCGCGTCGAGAACTCCTTCTCCGCCTGGCGGAGGGCGTTGTCGACCTCCTGGCGGTCGACCTTGCTCACGATGTCGAACGACGGGTTCGCTGCCATGCTTCTGCTCCTGCTGTCCGGCGGACTGGGCCTGCCGTCGGCCGCCGACCGGCAGCACGACCCCCTGACCGTACCCGGTTGCGCCGGTGCCGGGGTGAGCCGCTATCCTTGCTTCCGCCGCCGCGTTACGACGCGGTGGGGTGCCCTGGCGGGTTGCCCGAGCGGCCAATGGGAGCGGACTGTAAATCCGTCGCGAAAGCTACAGAGGTTCGAATCCTCTACCCGCCACCAGGTTCAGAGATGACCCCGTGAGCTGCGGAAACGCGCTCCGGGGTCTTTCTCGTGGAGGCCACGGGCTGGACCCAGGCGCGAATTCGCGTTTCGGTGCGCCGGTTGCGGGTCCGCTGCGAGACTGGGCGCGTGCCAGCTCGCCGGCGCCCGGTGCCGGTCGATCCGACCCGGTAGGTGGAGAACATGTCTGACGACAACGAGATCCGCCCCTTTCGGCTCGACACGCCGGAAGAAGTGATCGACGACATGCGGCGCCGGATCGCGGCCACGCGCTGGCCCACCCGAGAGCTGGTCACCGATCGCTCCCAGGGCGTGCAGTTGGCGACGGTCCAGGAGCTGGCCCGCTACTGGACGACCGACTACGACTGGCGTGCGTGTGAGGCGAAGCTGAACGCCATGCCGCAGTACACGACCGTCATCGACGGCGTCGAGATCCACTTCATCCACGTACGGTCGCAGCACGAGGACGCCCTGCCGCTGATCATGACGCACGGCTGGCCAGGGTCGGTCGTCGAACTGCTCGGGACCGTCGGGCCGCTCACCGACCCGACCGCGCACGGCGCCGCCGCCGAGGACGCCTTCCATCTGGTGCTGCCGTCCCTGCCTGGCTACGGCTTCTCGGGTGAGCCGACCGAGCTCGGCTGGGACTCCAACCGCATGGCCGGCGCGTGGGCGCAGCTGATGGCCCGCCTCGGCTACACGCGCTACGTCGCCCAGGGTGGTGACGTGGGTGCCGCCGTCACGGACGCGATGGGCCGCCAGGGACCCGATGGCCTGGTCGGCATCCACGTCAATCTGCTCGCCGGGGCGATCGGTATCAAGGACAAACTGCCGGCGAAGTCCGAGCAGGAGCGCGTGGCGCTCGACGCGCTCAACACGTTCACAATGGACGGCTTCGGCTACTTCCTGGAGCAGTCCACCCGGCCGCAGACGATCGGCTACTCCCTGCTGGATTCACCCGTCGGGCTGGCGGCCTGGATGCTCGACCACGACACGGACAGCTATTACAAGATCTCCCGCGCGTTCGTCGACGGCAAGCCGGTGGGCAACCTGACCCGGGACAGCATCGTCGACAACATCACGCTGTACTGGCTGACGGGCACCGGCGCCTCGGCCGCCCGGTGGTACTGGGAATTTGGACGGACCATCGCCGCAGCCACCGCGTCCGGCCAGGCGCCTCCGCCGGTCTCGGTTCCGGTCGGCTTCACGACGTTCCCCGACGAGATCTGGGCTGCCCCGCGTAGCTGGGCCGAGACGGTCTACCCCGACCTCGCGTACTTCAACGAGGTCGACCGCGGCGGCCACTTCGCCGCCTGGGAGGAACCGGAGCTCTTCTCCACCGAGGTGCGGGCCGTGTTCCGGCCGCTTCGGAGCTCCTGAGCTCGTACGTCCGAGGTCGCCAAAGCGTAGGCAGTTCACCGTCGGGCGCGACGGTGGCTCGGCCTGGCGAGGAAGGCCATCCAGACGGGATCTCACCTCGGCCTGTCCTTGGGCTGGTGCAGCGTTCTTCGAGCCGCCAGCTGTGGATCCGGAAGGGATCCGTCGAGGTGCTGGCGCGCTGGCGAAGACCCGGTATGGTGGTCGATGGCTGGACACGGAGCGCAAGCGCGTCCTACCCTTGAGGCCCGTCACTGACAGTGACCGGCTCGCCAGATTTGATCGCCCCAGCACGGCTGAGCCGAATTGTGTTGAAGGTCGTATTCAATGCTGTACGAAGCGGTGAGCTGCCCTGCGGGCTCGTGATCAGGCCCGGCGTGATGAGGGCGGTGGGCCGAACGGCGGGAAGTCACAGACGGTGGGGCCATTCGGGCCGCCCACCACTTCTCTGGCTGCGCTCACTGTGGCACGATCGTGGAACCTCCACTACCCCCACGATACTTTCCGACAGGAGCAATCATGTCTGGTCGTAGGTTGGGCCGGCTGTTTGGCTCACTTCTAGTCCTCGCCGCACTCGTGAGCGGCATCGGCGGTGTCAGTCTCGGCGGCAGCGCAGGGGGCGGCGCGCAGGCTGGCGACATTGTCTGGCAGAGCGTGCAGGCTGGCGACATTGTGTGGCAGAGCGTGCAGGCTGGCGACATTGTCTGGCAGGTGCGGGGTGACCACGTCAGGCCGACCGCGCAGACTGCAGACATCGTCTGGCAGTGAGCGGCTGGGCGCCCTGGGTCCGTCATCCAATTGGGCTGTTCGGGGCGCCACGCGCCAATGGCGGAGTGCTCCGTGACGGTGTCGTGACCGCTCGGCGTCATTCCGAAGGAGCGCCATGATCGGTCGCGGTCAACCCCGGCGCAGGTCGTCCGAGGACGCATGGATCATCACCGCGCCTCTCGCTTTGATCGCGGTCACCTGCGCCACCATCACGGGGTTGGTCGCGAAGGAGCCATTCGGCGACTGGCCGGAGGCAGCTCTTCTTCTCGTCCTGATGATCGTGGCGGGGTTGCCGCTGCTCAGCCTGGTTGTTCGGCGGCAGACGATCGGTGTCACGCTCACCGAGCTGCCAATGGTCCTCGCACTCTACTTTCTGCCGCCGCTGACGGTGGTGGTCATCTACACGTTGAGTTCGCTCATCACCCACACTCGGCAGCGGTTTTCGGCGCCCAAAGTGTGGTTCAACGTGGCGCGGGCCGCTGCGGGGACGTCACTGGCCGTCTTGGTCCTCCAGGCATTCCCGCCCATCAAGGGGGTGGGGCCAAGCACTTGGGTCAGCATCTTCGCCGCCGTAAGCATGGTGATCCTGATCAGTTACGCCAGCGTGGCCGCGGTGCACACGCTGCTGCACGGCTGGCAGACCGGGCGCGGGACATTGCGTACCGCCACGCCGGCGGTGCTCACCGCGGCGATCAACGTGTCGGTTGGCCTGATCGTGCTGATCATGGTCCGGAGCACGTGGTGGTCGCTGCTCCTGCTCGCCGCCCTCGGCGCCGGCCTTGTCCTGGTCTATCGGGCCTACGCCCAGTTCTTCCGTCAGCACCGCACCCTCACCGACCTGTACGACCTGACCCGCGCGGTGGTCGAGAGCGGGCACAGCGGCAGGCTGGCGGACGCGCTGCTCGGCCGGGTCCGCGCTCTGATGCAGGTGGAGTACGCGACGCTGTGGCTCCCGGCCCAGGGGCGGCACCCCGAGACCTTGTTGACTGCCCGGGTGGACGACCCCGGTCTGCTCGACCTGGCGCTCACCCCGCCGACGATCCGGGAGCGGGTCCGCGACACCCGGCGCACGATTGCCGTCGGCCGCGGTGTGACCACCGACGGAGAGTTCCGCGCCGATCTGGCCGAACGGCGGATCAAGGACGTGGTAGTGGTGCCGCTGCGGTCTGGTCAGGTCGTCATCGGCACCCTCGAGGTGGCCAATCGCCTCGGTGATGGCAACAACTTCACGCCCGCGGACATCGCCGTCTTCGAGACGGTGGCCGCGCACGCCGCGGTGGCCCTGGAGAATTCTCGGCTGGTCGATCGGTTGCGACACGACGCGTACCACGACGCCCTGACCAAGCTGCCCAATCGGCGGCGGATCACCGGCGCACTGGAGGAGTCGGTCAAGATCCGCACCGACGGCGAGGTGGTGGCCTTGCTGCTCTTCGACGTCGACGGGTTGCGGCAGGTCAACGAGTCGCTCGGCCACGCGGCGGGTGACAAGGTCCTCGCCGAGGTCGCCAACCGGTTGCGGGCCAGCGCGCCGTCGTCGGCCCTGGTCGGCCGGGCCGGTGGGGACGAGTTCCTGGTGACGCTGCGGTTGGAGAGCGCCGACGCGGCACTGGAGCTGGCCGGCCAGTTGCGCGACCAGATCCGCGACGAGATGGTCTTCGACGCGCTCACCCTCGACGTGAACACCGCCGTCGGGGTGGCCGTACACCCGGATCATGGCAGCGACGCGGCGACCCTGCTGCTCCGGGTCGACCTCGCCGCCACGGCCGCCAAGTCGGTGCCGGGCAGCGTACAGCTGTTCAACCCTGCGCTGGAGTCCCGATCGCTGCGCCGGCTGGGTCTCGCCGGCGATCTGCGCCGAGCACTGGACCATGACGAGCTGGAGGTCTACTTCCAGCCCAAGGTCACTCTGCGGGACCGCCACCTGGTCGGTGTCGAGTGCCTGGCCCGGTGGGAGCACCCGACGCACGGCACCGTGGCCCCCGAAGACTTCGTGGCGGTGGCCGAACACACCGGCCAGTTGAGCCGGCTCACCGAGGTGGTGCTCCGCGAGGGGCTGCGCCGCAGCCGGGACTGGGCACTGGCCGAACAGCCGCTGTCCATCGCGGTCAACCTCTCGGCCCGTACGCTCACCGACCAGCATTTCCCGGACCGGGTGCAGGAGCTGTTGACGGAGTACGGGGTGCCGGCGCAACGCCTCACCCTGGAGATCACCGAGGCGGGGGTGCTGGACGGCACCGACCGGCCCATTCCGACCCTGCGCCGACTGCGCGACCTCGGCGTCCGGCTGTCGGTGGACGACTTCGGCACCGGCGACTCGTCCCTGGCCCACCTCCGTCGGCTGCCGGTGCACGAGGTGAAGGTGGACCGCTCCTTCGTGCAGGGCATGGCGACCGACCCGGGTGACCTGGCGATCGTCAACGCGGTGGTGACCCTGTCCCAGCAGTTCGGCCTGGCCGTGGTCGCCGAGGGTGTGGAGAGTGAGCTGACCCTGGAGCTCCTCCAGGACATCGGCTGCGAGATCGGTCAGGGCTTCCTGTTCAGCCGACCGCTGCCGTACGAGCGTCTGGCCGCCTGGTTCGGCGCCCAGGCCGACCCGGAAACGATCTCCGGCGGGGAGCTCCCACGCCTTCGTGTCGTGCCCTGAGCTGGGCGCGGACGATCATCGGGGATCCGATTTCACCTGTCGAGCCGGGCCGTGTACTCTTACTTCTGCGCGCCTCCAGGGGAGATCGCGCAGGCCCCCTTAGCTCAGTCGGCAGAGCGTCTCCATGGTAAGGAGAAGGTCTACGGTTCGATTCCGTAAGGGGGCTCGAGGGTTCAGCTGGACCCACCGCGGCGGTGTAGCTCAGATGGCAGAGCAAGCGGCTCATAATCGCTGTGTCGCCGGTTCAAGTCCGGCCACCGCTACTCTCGTCTTCCGGGCACGGTCCCGGTGGCCGTGGGGATGGGCGCCACTGGCGCTCACTTTGCATGTCCGCGCAGTCAGCGACTAGGCTGACGCGTCGTAGTTGTTTCCGTTAGCGAGGAAGGCACTCCGCCGTGGCGAAGGCTACCGATGTCCGGCCGAAGATCACTTTGGCGTGTGTGGAGTGCAAGGAGCGCAACTACATCACGCGCAAGAACCGTCGTAACGACCCCGACCGCATCGAGCTGAAGAAGTTCTGCCCGCGCGACGGTCGGCACACGGTCCACCGCGAGACCCGCTGACCTGCGGCCGGCCCCACGCCGGCCATTGTTGAAGCTTTCCCGATCGCCGATCTGGCCGGGCCGGCGCGGCTCCGCCGCCGCCGACCGAGCAGATCGGCGATTGTGTTCTCCGTGTAGGTTCGCGGCATGTCTCTGGACCCTTCCTTCGTCGGCCGGACCTATCCGCCGACCGCCCCCTACCAGGTGGGCCGAGAAAAGATCCGTGAGTTCGCCACCGCCATCGGCGCCACCGACCCGGCCCACCACGACCCGGAGGCGGCCCGGGCGCTGGGCCACCCGGACGTGGTCGCCCCGCCGACCTTTCCGGTGGTCGTCACGATGGCCGCGAGCCGCCAGATCGTCGAGGACCCGGCGCTCGGCGTCGACTACAGCCGCGTGGTGCACGGCGACCAGCGGTTCGCGTACACCCGGCCGGTGGTCGCCGGCGACGAGCTGGTGTGCGCGAGCACCATCGAGGACGTCACCACCCGGGGCGGGCACGGCTTCCTGACCACCCGCACCGACGTGAGCACGGTCGCTGGCGAGCCGGTGGTCGCCGTCTGGTCCAAGATCGTCGTACGTGGGGAGGCGTGACATGGAGCTGCCAGCCAAGACGTTCCAGGTGACCCGCGCGGACCTGGTCCGCTACGCCGGCGCCTCGGGCGACTTCAACCCGATCCACTGGAGCGACCGGTTCGCCACCAAGGTGGGTCTGCCCGGGGTGATCGCGCACGGCATGTTCACCATGGCGCTGGTCGGCCGGGCCGTCACCGAGTGGGCCGGGTCGCCCGACGCGGTGGTCGACTACGGCGTCCGGTTCACCCGGCCGGTCGTGGTCCCCGACGACGACCAGGGGACCGAGATCGAGGTCACCGCGGTGGTCCGTGAGGTGACCGAGGACGGCCTGACCCGGCTCGACGTGACCGCCACCTGCCTGGGTGAAAAGGTGCTCTCGCAGGCGCGGGCCACCATCCGGACGGCACGCTGAATCTTCCCGCCACGCGAGGCGGGGAGACCGGTTGGGAAAGTCGGGCGGCTACCCGTACACTGGTCCGCCGTGGGGCAAGTGACCCCTGCTCGGCCGTCTGTGGCCGCGTGGGGCGAGAGTTGCCGCACAGGGGTGTAGCTCAATTGGCAGAGCAGCGGTCTCCAAAACCGCAGGCTGCAGGTTCAAGTCCTGTCACCCCTGCGCCTCAGGCCTGACCGTTCCCGTGGGTCGCGCCGCCGAGATGGCGGCGTCCGGCCCGTGGTGGTGGCATTGGCGGGGTGGTTCCGAGGCATCGGGCCCCCCGGTTGATCCACCGGCCGCGGCCCGTCGCGGGACGGTTGGTCCGGCCGGCGTGACAGCGCCGCGCACGCCGTCCGGCGTGCGACCCGAGATTCCGCGACGGAGGGCGAAGTGGCCGACAACAAGCGGCGCGGCGAGGACGCCGGCGACGATCGTCTGGACGACGAGGTCGTCGACGACGTAGCCGACGACGACGCCACCAGCGCGGACGAGCCGGTCTCCCGGGGAGGCACCGCGACGCGGTCCCGCGCCCGGGCGGAGTCGGCGGACAGCCGGCCGACCACCCGGTCGGAGACCGGTCGGGTGGGTGTGTTCGGCCGCATCGCCCGGTTTTTCCGCGAGGTAGTGGCCGAGCTGCGTAAGGTCATCTGGCCGACACGCAAGGAGTTGCTGACATACACCGCCGTGGTGGTGGCGTTCGTCGCAGTGATGCTGACGATCGTGGGTGTGCTGGACTACGGCTTCGCCAAGGTCGTGCTGTTTGTCTTCGGCAACTCGAGCTGACCGGCTGCCTCCAGAGCCGATAGTGACGGAAGTGAGCGAGCGTGCCTGAGTACGACGAGACCGCCGGACCGGTGGACGAGCAGTCCACGGTCGCGACGGCGGCTGGTGACGAGTCGGTTGAGGCCGCCAGCGAGCCGGAGTTCCCAACCACCGAGCCTGCCCCGGACGAGGAGTACGACCCGGTCGCCGAGCTGCGGCAGAAGCTGCGCTACGCGCCGGGTGACTGGTACGTGGTGCACTCCTACGCCGGCTACGAGAACAAGGTCAAGACCAACCTCGAGACCCGGATCACGAGCCTCGACATGGAGGACTTCATCTACCAGGTCGAGGTGCCGACCCGGGAAGAGGTCGAGGTCAAGAACGGCAAGCGTTCGCAGATCCAGGCCAAGGTCTTCCCGGGCTACATCCTGGTTCGGATGGAGCTGACCGCCGAGTCCTACTCCTGTGTCCGTAACACCCCGGGCGTGACCGGCTTCGTCGGCGCGACCGACCGGGCCGACCGGCCCGCGCCGCTCTCCCTCGACGAGGTGCTGAAGTGGCTGGCGCCGGCGATCGAGACCGAGCAGAAGAAGGCGAAGCCCGAGATCAAGGTCCTCGACTTCGAGGTGGGCGACTCGGTCACCGTCACCGACGGCGCGTTCGCGTCGCTGCCGGCCACGATCAGCGAGATCAACGCCGACCAGCAGAAGCTCAAGGTGCTGGTGTCGATCTTCGGCCGGGAGACCCCGGTGGAGCTCAACTTCAACCAGGTCGCCAAGATCTGACCGGTCGTCGGCGGCGGGCCCGGCCCGCCGCTGACGTCGGCGTACGCCCTCCCGCTCGACCTCGGCGGACGAGTGGGCTGCGGCCTGCGCTACTCTTGAACGTCGCCGCTGTCGCACCGCGCTGACCGTGCGCGCCCCGAGGGCGGTGTCAGCCGCATTTTCCCAGCTCCAAGCCCCAGGAAGTGACATGCCTCCGAAGAAGAAGCTCGTCAAGACGTTCACGCTTCAGCTGCCGGCGGGCCAGGCCACGCCGGCGCCGCCGGTCGGCCCCGCGCTCGGCCAGCACGGCGTGAACATCATGGAGTTCTGCAAGTCCTACAACGCGCAGACCGAATCCCAGCGGGGCGACATCGTCCCCGCCGAGATCAGCGTGTACGAGGACCGGTCCTTCACCTTCGTGCTGAAGACCCCGCCCGCTGCCCGGCTGCTGATCAAGGCCGCCGGTGTGCAGAAGGGCTCGGGCGTTCCGCAGAGCGAGAAGGTCGGCTCGGTCAGCCGCGCCCAGCTGCGTGAGATCGCCGAGAAGAAGATGGCCGACCTCAACGCCAACGACCTGGCCCAGGCCGAGAAGATCATCGCCGGCACCGCCCGGTCGATGGGCATCACCGTCAACGACTGACCTCGGCCTAGGCCGACCACCGTGGGAGGGCCCGCGCCGAGCGGCCCGCCAGAGACCACAGGAGTAATCAGCAATGCAGCGCAGCAAGAGCTACCGCAAGGCCGCCGATGTCATCGACCGGTCCAAGCTCTACACCCCCTCCGAGGCCGTGAAGCTGGCCAAGGAGACCACCAACGTCAAGTTCGACGCCACGGTCGAGGTCGCCATGCGCCTCGGCGTCGACCCCCGCAAGGCGGACCAGATGGTCCGCGGCACGGTCAACCTGCCGCACGGCACCGGTAAGACCGCCCGCGTGATCGTCTTCGCCGCCGGCGCGAAGGCCGATGAGGCCACCGCGGCGGGTGCGGACGAGGTGGGCACCGACGAGCTGGTCGCCCGGATCCAGGGCGGTTGGCTCGACTTCGACGCGGCGATCGCCACGCCGGACCAGATGGCCAAGATCGGCCGGATCGCGCGGATCCTGGGCCCGCGCGGTCTCATGCCGAACCCGAAGACCGGCACGGTGACCATGGACGTCACCAAGGCGGTGCAGGACATCAAGGGCGGCAAGATCACCTTCCGGGTGGACAAGCACTCCAACCTGCACCTGATCATTGGCAAGGCCTCCTTCTCGGAGAGCCAGCTGGTGGACAACTACGCCGCGGTGCTCGACGAGGTGCTGCGCGCCAAGCCGTCCGCGGCGAAGGGCAAGTACCTCCGCAAGGTCATCCTGACCACCACGATGGGCCCGGGTGTCCCGGTCGACCCCAACCTGGTGAAGAACCTGCGCGAGGACTCGGCCGAGGCCTGAGCCGAGCCGACACTTCGCTCCACCGGGGCGCCGCCACCACCGTGGCGGCGCCCCGGCGCGTCTGAGGTGTGACAGGCTCGACCGCATGCGGCTGGAGAACGTCTGGTTTCGGTACCACCGGCGTGGTCCGTGGGTGCTGCGGAGCGTGGATGTGCGGATCGGTCCGGGTGAGGTGGCGGTCGTGCTGGGCCGTAACGGGGTGGGCAAGTCCACCCTGCTCCAGGTGGCCGCCGGGGTGCTCCGGCCGGCTCGGGGCCGGGTCACCGACCGGCCCGGGCGGGTGGGCTGGGTGCCGGAGCGCTTCCCGGCCGACCAGCCCTTCACGGTGGCGCGCTACCTGACCGGGATGGCCCGGGCGGCCGGGCTGGACCGGGCCGCGGCCGACGCGGCCGTGACGGCCTGGACCGACCGGCTGGGGCTGGTCGCGTTCCGCGCGGTCCGGCTTCCGGAGCTGTCGAAGGGCACCGCGCAGAAGGTCGGCCTCGCCCAGGCCATGCTGCGCCCGCCGGGCCTGCTGGTGCTCGACGAGCCGTGGGAGGGGCTGGACGCCACCACCCGGGCCCTGGTTCCCGAGCTGATCGACGAGGTCCTGGCCGTCGGCGGGGCGGTCCTGGTCAGCGACCACCGTGGCGAGACGGTTCGGCTGCCGGGCGCGCGCCACTGGGCGGTGGCCGACGGCACGGTGGTCGAGGAGACCCCGGCGCCGGACGGGACGGTCGCGGTGATCGAGGTCGCGGTGCCGACCGCGCGGGTCGCCGGCACCGTCGCCCGGTTGCGCGCCGAGGGCCACCAGGTGCTGCGGGTACGCGCCGACGCCCGGCCCGCCCCGCCGCCGGCCCGACCAGGCGGTGACGACCCGGCACCGGACGAGCCGGTGACGGTGGACGGCGTCGGCGTGGCCGTCGATCACGCCGCGGGGGAGGCCCGATGATCGCCCTGGTCCGGCTGCGACTGGCCGGTTTCCTGCGGACCGGGCGGGCGGTCGCGCCGCTGCTCGCCGGCCTCGTCGCGCTCGGCATCCTGTACGGCGGCGGCCGGTCCCAGCCGGCGGAGGCGTACGGCGTCTCCGCGGTGGTGCTGTTCCCGTTGCTCGCCTGGCAGACCAAGATCCTGCTGGACGTCGAACCGGACGTGCAGCGCCGGCTCGCCCAGGTGACGGTGGGGGTGGCCCGGGAGCGGCTGGCGGGGCTGTTCGCCGCCGGCGTGGCGGCGCTGGTCGCGGTGGCCGTCGCGCTGGCCTTCCCGTGGTTGGTGGGCGGGGTCAACGGTCCGGTCGACCCGACGGACCGATCGGTGCCGGTCGGTGTCGCGCTGGGGCTGTGGGCGCATCTGCTGGTCGTACCCGCCGCGGTGGCCCTCGGCGCGCTGGCCAGCCGGCCCTCCGTGGGCGGCGCCGGGTACGGCGTCGCGGTGCTGGCCCTCGGCGGCGTCGGCGCGGTCGTGCTCGGCCTGACCGGGTCGGTGGCCCCCTGGCTGGCGCCGCCGATCATGGCGATAGCCCGGACCACGGCGGGCGACGCCGCCGCCCTCACCCTGCTCGGGCTCACCGCCTGGGCGCTGGCCTGGAGCGCCGCGGCGGTCGGCGGCTACCTGTGGCGGCGGCGGGCCCGGGGTTGAGGCGCCCGGAGTCGAGGCAGCGGTGGCCTGGCTCACACCGGGCGATTTGGTGCTGGTCACGGGGTCGCGTACTCTTCAAACGTCATCCGTGTTCTCATGGATGAGGAACCACCCAGAGACCGCTGGTCACCGTGCTTCGGCACGGTCGAAGGTCCCGCGACAACGGGCGACCCGCGTAGGGCGGCAAGCGTAACTCGGTAGTGAGCATGGTCCGCCGACCGTGACGATCCGCCGGCCCTCGCCCCGTGCGCCCTGCGCCGGGGCTTTTTCGTTGTCGTGCTGCCTCCGCCCCCGCTCCGGCTCCGGCCGTGACGGGGACCAGCCTCGAGTAACGAGAGAGGAGGGACATGGCGGACAAGCCGATCCGGGCCGACAAGGCCACGGCCGTCGCAGAGCTGACCGAGAACTTCCGCAACGCGGGCGCCACCGTGCTGACCGAGTACCGCGGTCTGACGGTCTCCCAGCTCACCCAGCTGCGGCGCTCGCTCGGCGCCGACACCAGCTACACGGTCGCGAAGAACACGCTGGCGAAGCGTGCTGCGACGGACGCGGGCATCAACGGCCTCGACGAGCTGTTCACCGGTCCTACCGCGCTGACTTTCGTTTCGGGCGACGTCGTCGAGGCGGCGAAGGGGCTTCGCGACTTCGCGAAGGCCAACCCGAAGCTCGTCATCAAGGGCGGTGTCTTCGAGGGCAAGGCCATCACCGCGGCCGAGGTCACGAAGCTCGCCGACCTGGAGTCCCGCGAGGTGCTGCTGGCCAAGCTGGCCGGCGCGATGAAGGGCAACCTGAGCAAGGCCGCGGCCCTGTTCCAGGCCCCGCTGTCGAAGACCGCCCGTCTGGCGGCTGCCCTGCAGGACAAGCGCGAGAAGGAGGGCGCCGAGGCGGCCTGACGGCCTCCCGGCGCACCAGTTCTTATTTAACAGACCCAGGAAAGGACGCCAGACATGGCGAAGCTCAGCACCGACGAGCTGCTCGACGCGTTCAAGGAGATGACGCTGATCGAGCTCTCCGAGTTCGTGAAGCAGTTCGAGACGACCTTCGAGGTCACCGCCGCGGCCCCGGTCGCCGTGGCCGCCGCGGGTGGGGCTCCGGCCGCCGCCGAGGCCGAGCCGGAGAAGGACGAGTTCGACGTCGTCCTCGAGGCTGACGGTGGCAAGAAGATCCAGGTCATCAAGGTCGTGCGTGAGCTGACCGGCCTGGGCCTCAAGGAGGCCAAGGACGCGGTCGAGTCCGCGCCGAAGGCCATCCTGGAGAAGGTCAACAAGGAGACCGCCGAGAAGGCGAAGGCCAAGCTCGAGGGCGAGGGCGCCAAGGTCACCCTCAAGTGACCTGACGTTCCACCTGCGCGTGCCCGGCTCGGCGAGCGGGGACACGATCGCGTCGCGACGGGCGGCGATCCGACACGGATCGCCGCCCGCCGTGTTGGTGAACCCGGCGACAGCCGTCCTGAGCTGGGCGCCGACGCCCTCTCCGGAGGACCCGAACGAGCGCGGCGGGTCGCCCTTCGGTGGGAAAGACGGCGCGACCCGGATTCCGGCCCTTGACGCGGCCCCGGGCTGCCAGGCACGCTGACACCAGCAAGACACCGCGCTTGCGACGGCCACGACGTGGGTAATGAAAGCGGCGGCACCATCGGCCGCAGCAACCCGAGCGGCCCAGCGGGAACGTTGCGTTCCGAGCGGCCCGGCAGACCCCGGTTCACGGGGGCCGAGGCACGTTCCGCAACGACCTGCGGGGTGGGCTGGACAGCGGTTAGCCTCTCGGCTACACTGCTAGTTTGCGCTGCCTTCCGACTTGACCCCTGCTCGGAAATGTCCGTTTACGGATATTTCTGGTGGGGTCATTGGAGTGCACGCGTACCAGCCGTTCTGCAGCACCGGTCCTCGGAAGGACGCATCTTGGCAGCTTCCCGCCCTGCGAAGACCAGTCGTACGTCGAGCGCATTCGCTCCCCGCCGAGTTTCATTCGGCAGGATCACCGAACACCTCGAGGTCCCCAACCTCCTCGCCATCCAGAACGAGTCCTTCGACTGGCTCGTCGGCAACGAGGGTTGGCAGGGCCGGTCGGCGGACGACCCGCACGCACGCTCGGGTCTCGCGGAGATCCTCGAAGAGATCAGTCCCATTGAGGACTTCTCCGGCACCATGTCACTCTCCTTCTCGGCACCGCGCTTCGACGAGGTCAAGGCCTCGATCGAGGAGTGCAAGGAAAAGGACCTGACCTACTGCGCTCCGCTCTTCGTGACCGCGGAGTTCACCAACAACACCACTGGCGAGATCAAGAGCCAGACGGTGTTCATGGGTGACTTCCCGATGATGACGCCCAAGGGCACCTTCGTCATCAACGGCACCGAGCGCGTCGTGGTCAGCCAGCTCGTCCGGTCCCCGGGCGTGTACTTCGACAAGCAGCCGGACAAGACCTCCGACCGCGACCTCTCCAGCGTCAAGGTCATCCCGAGTCGGGGTGCCTGGCTGGAGTTCGACATCGACAAGCGCGACACGGTCGGCGTACGCATCGACCGCAAGCGTCGGCAGGCCGTCACGGTCCTGCTCAAGGCCATCGGATGGTCGGCCGAGCGGATCCGTGAGCGGTTCGGCTGGTCCGAGCTGATGATGACCACGCTCGAGAAGGACCACATCGCCGGCCAGGACGAGGCCCTGCTCGACATCTACCGCAAGCTGCGCCCTGGCGAGCCGCCGACGCGCGAGAACGCCCAGACCCTGCTCGACAACCTCTTCTTCAACCCGAAGAGGTACGACGTCGCCAAGGTCGGGCGCTACAAGTTCAACAAGAAGCTCGAAGTCGACGTGCCGATCACCACTGGCACGCTGACCGAGGACGACATCGTCGCCACCGTGGAGTACCTCTGCCGGCTGCACGCCGGTGAGGAGGGCTACGAGGCCGACGACATCGACCACTTCGGCAACCGGCGCCTGCGCACCGTGGGTGAGCTGATCCAGAACCAGGTTCGGGTCGGCCTCTCCCGGATGGAGCGGGTCGTCCGCGAGCGGATGACCACGCAGGACGTCGAGGCGATCACCCCGCAGACCCTGATCAACATCCGCCCGGTGGTGGCGGCGATCAAGGAGTTCTTCGGGACGTCGCAGCTGTCCCAGTTCATGGACCAGACCAACCCGCTGGCGGGCCTGACCCACCGGCGCCGGCTGAGCGCGCTCGGCCCGGGTGGTCTGTCCCGGGAGCGGGCCGGCTTCGAGGTCCGCGACGTGCACCCGTCCCACTACGGCCGGATGTGCCCGATCGAGACGCCGGAAGGCCCGAACATCGGCCTGATCGGCGCGCTGTCCACCTTCGCCCGGGTCAACCCGTTCGGCTTCATCGAGACGCCGTACCGGAAGGTCGTCGAGGGTCGGGTCACCGACCAGATCGACTACCTGACCGCGGACGAGGAGGACCGGTTCGTCAAGGCCCAGGCCAACGCGCCGCTGAAGGCTGACGGCACGTTCGCCGAGGACCGGGTCCTGTGTCGTCGTAAGGGTGGCGAGACCGAGGACGTCGTCCCCGCCGCCGTCGACTACATGGACGTGTCGCCGCGGCAGATGGTCTCGGTCGCGACCGCCATGATCCCGTTCCTCGAGCACGACGACGCCAACCGGGCACTGATGGGCGCGAACATGCAGCGCCAGGCGGTGCCGCTGGTCAAGGCCGAGGCGCCGCTGGTGGGTACGGGCATGGAGTACCGGGCGGCGGTCGACGCTGGCGACGTGGTTGTCGCCGAGGTCGGCGGTGTGATCGAGGATCTCTGCGCCGACTACGTCACCATCCACCAGGACGACGGCCACCGCCGGACGTACCTGCTGCACAAGTTCCGCCGCTCCAACGCCGGCTCCTGCGTCAACCAGAAGCCGGTCGTCTTCGAGGGCGACCGCGTCGAGGCCGGTCAGGTCATCGCCGACGGTCCCTGCACCGACGAGGGCGAGATGGCGCTCGGGCGCAACCTGCTCGTGGCGTTCATGTGCTGGGAGGGTCACAACTACGAGGACGCGATCATCCTGTCGCAGCGCCTCGTGCAGCAGGACGTGCTCACCTCGATCCACATCGAGGAGCACGAGGTCGACGCCCGGGACACCAAGCTCGGCCCGGAGGAGATCACCCGCGACATCCCGAACGTCAGCGAGGAAATGCTCGCCGACCTCGACGAGCGCGGCATCATCCGGATCGGTGCCGAGGTCGTCCCCGGCGACATCCTGGTCGGCAAGGTCACGCCGAAGGGCGAGACCGAGCTGACCCCGGAGGAGCGGCTGCTCCGCGCGATCTTCGGTGAGAAGGCGCGCGAGGTTCGGGACACCTCGCTGAAGGTGCCGCACGGCGAGACCGGCACGGTCATCGGTGTGCGTACCTTCTCCCGCGAGGACGGCGACGAGCTGCCTCCGGGTGTCAACGAGCTGGTCCGGGTCTACGTCGCCCAGAAGCGGAAGATCCAGGACGGCGACAAGCTCGCCGGCCGGCACGGTAACAAGGGCGTCATCTCCAAGATCCTGCCGATCGAGGACATGCCGTTCCTTGAGGACGGCACCCCCGTCGACATCGTGCTCAACCCGCTGGGTGTGCCGAGCCGGATGAACATCGGCCAGGTGCTCGAAACCCACCTCGGCTGGGTCGCCAAGACCGGCTGGAAGGTCGAGGGCGACGACGCGTCCTGGAAGAAGCAGCTGCGCTCGATCGGCGCCGACGAGTCCGAGGGGGACACCAACGTGGCCACCCCGGTCTTCGACGGTGCCCGCGAGGAGGAGATCGCCGGTCTGCTCTCGTCGACCCTGCCCAACCGGGACGGCAACCAGCTGGTCGGCGCCAGCGGCAAGGCGCAGCTGTTCGACGGCCGCTCCGGCGAGCCGCTGCCGGACCCGATCGCGGTCGGCTACATCTACATCCTGAAGCTCAACCACCTGGTCGACGACAAGATCCACGCACGGTCGACCGGCCCGTACTCGATGATCACGCAGCAGCCGCTGGGTGGTAAGGCGCAGTTCGGTGGTCAGCGCTTCGGTGAGATGGAGTGCTGGGCGATGCAGGCGTACGGCGCCGCGTACGCCCTGCAGGAGCTGCTCACGATCAAGTCCGACGACGTGCTCGGCCGGGTGAAGGTCTACGAGGCCATCGTCAAGGGCGAGAACATCCCGGAGCCGGGCATCCCGGAGTCCTTCAAGGTGCTGCTCAAGGAGCTGCAGTCGCTGTGCCTCAACGTTGAGGTGCTGTCCAGCGACGGCGTGGCGCTGGAGATGCGCGAGACCGACGACGAGGTGTTCCGGGCCGCCGAGGAGCTGGGGATCGACCTGTCCCGGCGCGAGCCGAGCTCGGTCGAAGAGGTCTGAGGTGAGCGGTCGGGGGCCGGCTTGCCGGCCCCCGACCTCGCCCGAGTATTAGCAGTACAGACGACGACATAGGGGACATAGTGCTCGACGTCAACTTCTTCGACGAGCTGCGCATTGGTCTCGCCACCGCCGACGACATCCGTCAGTGGTCGCACGGCGAGGTCAAGAAGCCTGAGACGATCAACTACCGCACCCTGAAGCCGGAGAAGGACGGGCTCTTCTGCGAGAAGATCTTCGGTCCGCAGCGGGACTGGGAGTGCTACTGCGGTAAGTACAAGCGCGTCCGGTTCAAGGGCATCATCTGTGAGCGCTGCGGCGTCGAGGTGACCCGTTCCAAGGTCCGTCGTGAGCGGATGGGGCACATCGAGCTCGCCGCTCCGGTGACCCACATCTGGTACTTCAAGGGCGTGCCGAGCCGGCTGGGCTACCTGCTGGACCTCGCCCCCAAGGACCTCGAGAAGATCATCTACTTCGCCTCGTACGTCGTGACGAGCGTGGACGCGGAGTCGCGTCATCGTGACCTCTCGACGATCGAGAACGAGATCCTGGCCGAGAAGCGGCAGTCCGAGAACAGCCGCGACTCGGAGATCGAGAAGCGGGCCGCCAAGCTCGAGGCCGACCTGGCCGAGCTGGAGGCCGAGGGTGCCAAGGCGGACGTCCGGCGCAAGGTCAAGGAGGGCGGAGAGCGCGAGATGCGCCAGATCCGCGACCGGGCCCAGCGCGAGATCGACCGCCTGGACGAGGTGCTGGACACCTTCCGCAAGCTGGAGCCGAAGCAGCTGGTCACCGACGAGCTGCTCTACCGCGAGCTGCGCGACCGGTTCGGTGAGTACTTCACCGGTTCCATGGGCGCCGAGGCGATCAAGGCGCTGGTCCAGAACATGGACCTCGACGCCGAGGCCGACAGCCTGCGGGAGACCATCCGGTCCGGCAAGGGCCAGCGGAAGATCCGGGCGCTCAAGCGGCTCAAGGTCGTGGCGGCGTTCCTGAACACCCGCAACTCGCCGCTCGGCATGGTGCTGGACTGCGTCCCGGTCATCCCGCCGGACCTGCGCCCGATGGTCCAGCTCGACGGTGGCCGTTTCGCCACCTCGGACCTGAACGACCTGTACCGCCGCGTGATCAACCGGAACAACCGCCTCAAGCGGCTGATCGACCTCGGCGCGCCCGAGATCATCGTCAACAACGAGAAGCGGATGCTCCAGGAGGCCGTCGACGCGCTGTTCGACAACGGCCGCCGTGGCCGGCCGGTCACCGGTCCGGGTAACCGCCCGCTCAAGTCGCTGTCCGACATGCTCAAGGGCAAGCAGGGCCGGTTCCGGCAGAACCTGCTGGGCAAGCGCGTCGACTACTCCGGCCGTTCGGTCATCGTGGTCGGCCCGAAGCTCAAGCTGCACCAGTGCGGCCTGCCCAAGCAGATGGCGCTGGAGCTGTTCAAGCCGTTCGTGATGAAGCGGCTGGTCGACCTCAACCACGCGCAGAACATCAAGTCCGCCAAGCGGATGGTCGAGCGGCAGCGCCCGGTCGTCTGGGACGTGCTGGAAGAGGTCATCGGCGAGCACCCGGTGCTGCTCAACCGGGCACCGACCCTGCACCGCCTGGGCATCCAGGCCTTCGAGCCGCAGCTGGTCGAGGGCAAGGCGATCCAGATCCACCCGCTGGTCTGCACCGCGTTCAACGCCGACTTCGACGGTGACCAGATGGCGGTGCACGTGCCGCTGTCCGCCGAGGCCCAGGCCGAGGCGCGGATCCTGATGCTGTCGTCGAACAACATCCTCAAGCCGGCCGACGGCAAGCCGGTCACCATGCCCACCCAGGACATGGTCATCGGTCTCTACCACCTCACCCACCTCACCCCCGGTGAGAAGGGCGACGGCCGGGCATTCAGCTCGGACGCCGAGGCGCGGATGGCGTTCGACAACGGCGAGCTGCACCTGCAGGCGCCGGTGCGGATCCGGCTGCGTGACGTGATCGGGGTCGACAACGGCGCCGGCGCCGAGCCGTGGACCGCCCCGGAGGGGTGGGTCGAGGGTGAGCCGCTGACCGTGGAGACCACCCTCGGTCGGGTGCTGTTCAACGAGACGTTGCCGCAGGGCTACCGCTTCGTGAACTACGAGATCCGCAAGGGTCAGCTCTCCGCGATCGTCAACGATCTGGCCGAGCGCTTCCCCAAGGTGGCGCTGGCCGCCACCCTGGACGGGCTCAAGGAGGCCGGTTTCCACTGGGCCACCTGGTCCGGCGTGACGATCGGCATGGAGGACGTCATCGCTCCGCCGCGCAAGGCGGAGATCCTGGCGAAGTACGAGAAGGAAGCCGACCGGATCGACAAGCAGTACCAGCGTGGTCTGATGACCGCCGAGGAGCGTCGCGGCGAGCTCATCGAGATCTGGACCAAGGCGACCAACGAGGTCGCCAAGGAGATGGACACCGCGCTTCCGCAGGAGAACCCACTGTGGAAGATGATCAACTCGGGTGCCCGCGGTAACCTGCTCCAGCTCAGGCAGATCGCGGCGATCCGTGGTCTGGTGGCCAACCCGAAGGGCGAGATCATCCCGCGGCCGATCAAGGCCAGCTACCGGGAGGGTCTGTCCGTGCTGGAGTACTTCATCTCCACGCACGGTGCCCGTAAGGGTCTCGCCGACACCGCGCTGCGTACCGCCGACTCGGGTTACCTGACCCGTCGTCTGGTGGACGTCTCGCAGGACGTGATCATCCGCGAGGAGGACTGCGGCACCGACCGGGCGATCCCGATGCAGATCGGCGAGCGCCTGGAGGACGGCAGGCTGGTCGTGCACGAGCACGCCGAGACCAGCGTGCACGCCCGTACGCTGGCCGACGACATCAAGGGGCCGGACGGCACCGTCGTCGCCGAGCGGGGTCAGGACATCAACTCCATCGGGGTCGACAAGATCGTCGCCGCCGGCGTGGAGACAGTCCGGGTGCGCAGCGTGCTCACCTGCGAGTCGAAGCTGGGTGTCTGCGGTGCCTGCTACGGGCGCTCGCTGCCGACCGGCAAGACCGTGGACGTCGGCGAGGCGGTCGGCATCATCGCCGCCCAGTCGATCGGTGAGCCGGGTACGCAGCTGACGATGCGTACCTTCCACACCGGTGGTGTCGCGGGTGAGGACATCACCCAGGGTCTGCCGCGTGTCCAGGAAATCTTCGAGGCCCGGGTCCCGAAGGGTAAGGCGCCCATCGCCGACACCCCCGGCCGGATCCGGATCGAGGACGGCGAGCGCTCGCGGAAGATCATCGTGGTGCCGGACGACGGCAGCGAGGAGATCGTCTACGACAAGATCTCCAAGCGGGTTCGGCTGCGGACCCACGACGGCGGTCACGTCGCGGTCGGCGAGAAGCTCACCGAGGGCACCATCGACCCGCACGAGCTTCTGCGGATCATGGGTCCGCGGGCGGTCCAGGTCCACCTGACCAGTGAGGTCCAGGAGGTCTACCGCTCGCAGGGCGTGCTCATCCACGACAAGCACATCGAGATCATCATCCGTCAGATGCTCAAGCGGGTGACGGTCATCGACTCCGGCTCGACCGAGTTCCTGCCGGGTGTGCTGGTCGACCGGGCGCTGTTCGAGTCGGAGAACCGCCGACTCGTCTCGGAGGGCGGCGAGCCCGCCGCCGGTCGTCCGGTGCTGATGGGTATCACCAAGGCCTCGCTGGCCACCGACTCCTGGCTCTCGGCGGCCTCCTTCCAGGAGACCACCCGGGTACTGACCGACGCTGCGATCAACTCGCGCAGCGACTCGCTGGTCGGCCTCAAGGAGAACGTGATCATCGGCAAGCTCATCCCGGCGGGTACCGGCATCAGCAAGTACCGCAACGTCCGGGTGGAGCCGACCGAGGAGGCCAAGGCCAAGGTCTACTCGATGACCGGGTACCCGGAGACCGACTACGGCTTCGGGCCGGCCAGCGGGCAGGCTGTGCCGCTGGACGACTTTGACTTCGGGTCGTACCGCTAAGCACCAACCGCACGACGAGGCCCCCGGCATTCGCCGGGGGCCTCGTCGCGTCCGGAGCTGCCCACCCACGGGCCGGGTTCGGCATGATGGAGGCATGACGACCGCACCCGAGCAGGTGTCCGTCGCGCAGCAGGGCCTGCGCCACCCGCTCGATCCCGACCCGGTCCGCTCCACCAAGGCGCGGGCGGTCTTCGCGCTGGGGCTGCTCGGCATGCTGACCGGCCTGTTCATCGGCGGGGTGGTGCCCGCGACGGTGGCACTCCACCTGGCGCGGCAGGCGCGCCGGGATGCGTACGCCTCGGGGGGCTATCTGACCGGTGGCGTCTGGCTGCGGCGGGGGGAGCGGCTGGCCTGGGCCGGTCTGGCGCTGGCCGCGGTCAGCGTGGTGGCCGCGGTGGTGATCGGTGTGGTCCGGTTGGCCGGCGCGCCGTTCGGCCACGACTATCCCGCGAACATGGACTGAGCCGCCCGCGGCCGCGCCCGTCGGGGCGGCGGCGCCCCGGCGGTAGCCTGACGGGTGTCCGCCGCGCGGCGGTGGCGGCCCTGTGACAGGAGGACCTCGTGACGGAACCGGCGCGGCCCCCGGCGGACGATCCGGCCGGGCACCCTGGCGCGTCGGCCCCCGGCCCGGGCGGGTCCGAGCCGAGCGGCTGGGCGCGACCCGACCCGAGCGGGCAGCCGGGATCGCCCGCAGCCGCACCCGGCCCGGATACGCCGCCCGATTGGGGCAACCCACCCCCGACCGTGCCCGGTTGGGGTGCGCCGGCCCATCCCGCCTCGGCCGCCGGTTGGGGGGCGCCGCCGCCCGGTTGGGGTGCGACCCCGCCTGGTTCCGGTCACCCGTACCCGGCACCGCACGGTTGGGGGCAGCCGTCGTCCGGCCCGGCGGGCGGGCACGGTGCGCCGGCGGGATGGGGGCAGCCAATGCCGGGTCACGGCCCCGGCTGGGTCCCGACGCCGGGTCGGCCGGTGCCACCGCCGCCCACCGACGACCAGCGCCGACCGCCGAAGCGGGTGGAGTCGGTGTCGGGCACACCGTTCGGTGTCGTCTACCTGGATGTGCCCCCGGTCACCTCGGGGCTGGCCGTCGGGGCGCTGCTGGCCGGGATCGCGTCGATCCTGGTCTCGCTGCTGGTGATCTGTTTCGGGGTGCTCGGCGCGAACGCCGGCGGGGTCTGGGCGTCCGGGGCGTTCACCGTGCTCGGCGTGCTGGCCGGGGTGGCGGCGACCGGCGCCGGCCTGCTCGGTCAGCGGCAGATCCGCCGGCCGGCCCAACCGCCGGCGGTCCGCTTCACCGGCCGGGGCCTGGCGGTCGCGGGGATCAGCTGCGGGGCGGCGGGGGCACTGCTGAGCCTGCTGGGTCTGGGTCTGGCGCTGGCGATCTCCCTGGCGTGAGGCCGGTCACCCTCCGATCGGGCGCCCGGCCTGGTCGACGCGGGGTCGCGCGTCGGGTCGTCGGTGCCCGCCTCGGGGGCGACGGGCGGTTCCTCCGGAGAAGCCGGTACACTTGTGTCTGTAGGTGCCCATCGCGGGCGACGGGGCAGGACGAGATCCGGCCGGCGGGTGTGAGACGTTCGCCGGGCCATTCCGTTTTGACCTGGGCGGCTGTGGTAGGTACTCTTTCCCCTTGTGCCCGGGCGTGCCCGGGCAACTCGTGCGTGCGCTGGACCCGGAGTCCGGACGGCGGCACGACAAGCCAAAGATCCGGGGCGGGGCGACTCGCGTGCCGGTGACAGAACCCGGTACGTCCGCGCAAGCGTCCGCACCGGGACCGTGAGTTGGGCGACACGCCCGACCGCGGGTGCCGGGACCTCCGCAAGGTGGCCCTGGCCGGAATGTAGGAGAGCCGGTCATCAGGCCGGCTAACGAGCAGACGGCGCGGCCGCAACACTGCGGCCGAAGGGAGCGGAGAAACCCGGTGCCCACGATCCAGCAGCTGGTCCGAAAGGGCCGCCAGGCAAAGACGAGCAAGACCAAGACCCCGGCGCTGAAGGGTTCCCCTCAGCGGCGCGGCGTGTGCACCCGCGTGTACACCACCACCCCGAAGAAGCCGAACTCAGCGCTGCGCAAGGTCGCTCGTGTGAAGCTCAGCAGCCAGATCGAGGTGACCGCCTACATCCCGGGCGTCGGTCACAACCTGCAGGAGCACTCGATCGTGCTCGTTCGCGGCGGCCGGGTGAAGGACCTCCCCGGCGTGCGTTACAAGATCGTCCGCGGCTCGCTGGACACCCAGGGTGTCCGCAACCGCAAGCAGGCGCGCAGCCGTTACGGCGCGAAGAAGGAGAAGAGCTGACATGCCGCGTAAGGGACCCGCTCCGCGGCGGCCGCTGGTCGCTGACCCGGTGTACAACTCGCCGCTGGTCACCCAGCTGGTGAACAAGATCCTGCTCCGTGGCAAGCGTCAGCTCGCCGAGTCCATCGTGTACGCGGCCCTCGAGGGCTGCCGCGAGAAGTCCGGCACCGACCCGGTCGTCACCCTCAAGCGGGCGATGGACAACGTCAAGCCGACCCTCGAGGTGCGTAGCCGTCGTGTCGGTGGCGCCACCTACCAGGTTCCGGTCGAGGTTCGCCCCACGCGGGCGACCACGCTGGGCCTGCGCTGGCTGGTCACGTACTCCCGCGCTCGGCGTGAGAAGACCATGGTCGAGCGGCTGATGAACGAGCTGCTGGACGCGAGCAACGGTCTCGGTGCCGCCGTCAAGCGGCGCGAGGACACGCACAAGATGGCCGAGTCCAACAAGGCCTTCGCGCACTACCGCTGGTAACACCCTGGTTCCGGCGCCCTCGGGCGCCGGAACCGCCACCAGTTGAGTCGAGACGACGATAAGTAGGGATTGAAGTGGCCGCCGCAGACGCGCTCGCCAACGTACGCAACATCGGCATCATGGCGCACATCGATGCCGGTAAGACCACGACCACCGAGCGGATCCTGTTCTACACCGGCATCACGTACAAGATCGGTGAGGTCCACGAGGGCGCTGCCGTCATGGACTGGATGGAGCAGGAGCAGGAGCGTGGTATCACCATCACCTCCGCTGCTACCAAGTGTGAGTGGAAGGGCCACACGATCCAGATCATCGACACGCCTGGCCACGTCGACTTCACGGTCGAGGTCGAGCGGTCGCTGCGCGTGCTGGATGGTGCGGTCGCGGTCTACGACGGTGTCGCCGGCGTGGAGCCGCAGACGGAGAACGTCTGGCGGCAGGCCGACAAGTACAACGTCCCGCGGATGTGCTTCGTCAACAAGCTCGACCGGACCGGCGCCGACTTCTTCCGCTGCGTGCAGATGATGATCGACCGGCTCAACGCCACCCCGCTGGTGCTCCAGATCCCGATCGGGCTCGAGGGCGACCACATCGGCGTCGTCGACCTGATCGGCATGCGCGCGCTCACCTGGCGTGGGGAGACCCAGAAGGGTGACGACTACGCGGTCGAGGAGATCCCGGCCGAGCTGGCCGACTCCGCGGCCGAGTGGCGCGAGAAGCTGATGGAGACCCTGGCCGACGTCGACGACACGGTGATGGAGAAGTACCTGGAAGGCGAAGAGGTCTCCGTCGAGGAGATCAAGGCCGCCATCCGGCGCGCCACCATCGGCGGCAAGGCCAACCCGGTGCTCTGCGGCTCGGCGTTCAAGAACAAGGGCGTCCAGCCGATGCTCGACGCCGTGGTCGACTTCCTGCCGTCGCCGCTGGACGTTCCGGCGATCGAGGGTACGGCCACCGACGGCGAGACCCCGCTGATTCGGAAGCCGTCCAAGTCGGAGCCGTTCTCCGGGCTGGCCTTCAAGATCCAGACAGACAAGCACCTGGGCAAGCTCACCTACGTCCGGGTCTACTCCGGCCTGCTCGAATCCGGCTCCCAGGTGGTCAACTCCACCAAGGACCGCAAGGAGCGGATCGGCAAGATCTACCAGATGCACGCCAACAAGCGGGAAGAGCGTCCGTCGGCGCAGGCCGGCGACATCATCGCGGTGCAGGGCCTCAAGCAGACCACCACCGGCGACACGCTCTCCGACCCGGCGAACCCGGTGATCCTGGAGTCGATGACCTTCCCGGAGCCGGTCATCTCGGTGGCGATCGAGCCGAAGACCAAGTCCGACCAGGAGAAGCTGGGCACGGCCATCCAGCGGCTGGCCGAGGAGGACCCGACCTTCCGCGTCCGGCTGGACGAGGAGACCGGTCAGACGGTCATCTCCGGCATGGGCGAGCTGCACCTGGACATCCTGGTCGACCGGATGCGGCGTGAGTTCAACGTCGAGGCCAATGTCGGCAAGCCGCAGGTGGCGTACCGCGAGACCATCCGCCGCAAGGTGGACAAGGTCGAGTACACCCACAAGAAGCAGACCGGTGGTTCCGGCCAGTACGCGCGGGTCATCGTGAGCATCGAGCCGCTGCCGCTGGACAACGACTCGCCGACCTACGAGTTCGCGAACGCCGTTAGCGGTGGCCGCATCCCCCGGGAGTTCATCCCGTCGGTGGACGCGGGCGCGCAGGACGCCATGCAGTACGGCATCCTTGCCGGCTTCCCGCTGGTCGGTGTGAAGCTGACCCTGCTGGACGGCCAGTACCACGAGGTCGACTCGTCGGAAATGGCATTCAAGATCGCAGGCTCGATGGTGATGAAGGACGCGGCCCGCAAGGCCGACCCGGCGTTGCTCGAGCCGATGATGGCCGTTGAGGTCACCACTCCTGAGGAGAACATGGGTGACGTCATCGGCGACCTCAACTCCCGCCGCGGCCTGATCCAGGCGATGGAGGAGCGCAGTGGCGCCCGCATCGTGAGGGCTCTGGTGCCGTTGTCGGAGATGTTCGGCTACGTCGGCGACCTGCGGTCGAAGACCCAGGGCCGGGCTAGCTACAGCATGCAGTTCGACTCCTACGCGGAGGTTCCGCAGAACGTCGCGAAGGAGATCATCGCCAAGGCAACGGGCGAGTAACGTCCCCGAGCAGCTGATTCGTGGTCGGTCGCGGGAGCGTTCACCCGCCCGCGGCCACCACGATCGGGTTGCGTGAGACCGGGCCTGTAGGCTTCATCGCCGCAGAACCCACAAAAGCTCTCCGGCCATCAGGCCGGAAAGGCTGTCGACAGAGTCCTAAGCGCCGACCGGCGCGCCGGGCGTACGAACCAAGAAGTCCACAGGAGGACACCAGTGGCGAAGGCGAAGTTCGAGCGGACTAAGCCGCACGTCAACATCGGCACCATTGGTCACATCGACCACGGTAAGACGACGCTGACGGCGGCCATCACCAAGGTCCTGCACGACCAGTACCCCGACCTGAACCCTTACACGCCGTTCGACGAGATCGACAAGGCGCCGGAGGAGAAGGCCCGCGGCATCACGATCTCGATCGCGCACGTCGAGTACCAGACCGAGGCGCGGCACTACGCGCACGTCGACTGCCCCGGCCACGCGGACTACATCAAGAACATGATCACCGGTGCCGCGCAGATGGACGGCGCGATCCTGGTGGTCGCGGCGACCGACGGCCCGATGCCGCAGACCCGCGAGCACGTGCTGCTGGCCCGTCAGGTTGGCGTTCCGTACATCGTCGTGGCGCTCAACAAGAGCGACATGGTCGACGACGAGGAGCTCCTGGAGCTCGTCGAGCTCGAGGTGCGCGAGCTGCTCTCCTCGCAGGAGTACCCGGGTGACGACCTGCCGGTCGTCCGTGTCTCGGCGCTGAAGGCCCTCGAGGGTGACCCCGAGTGGACCGGCAAGCTGCTGGACCTGATGACCGCGGTCGACACCTCGATCCCCCAGCCGGAGCGCGATGTCGACAAGCCGTTCCTGATGCCCGTCGAGGATGTGTTCACGATCACCGGTCGTGGCACCGTCGTCACCGGGCGGGTGGAGCGCGGCGTGCTGCTGCCGAACGAGGACGTTGAGCTCGTCGGCATCAGGGAGAAGAGCTTCAAGACCAAGGTCACCGCGATCGAGATGTTCCGGAAGACCCTGGACGACGCCCGCGCAGGTGAGAACGTCGGCCTGCTGCTGCGTGGCACCAAGCGCGACGAGGTCGAGCGCGGCATGGTCGTCGTGAAGCCGGGCTCGAACACCCCGCACACGGAGTTCGAGGCGACGGTCTACATCCTCTCCAAGGAGGAGGGCGGCCGGCACACCCCGTTCTTCCAGAACTACCGTCCGCAGTTCTACTTCCGCACCACGGACGTCACCGGTGTCGTCACTCTCCCCGAGGGCACCGAGATGGTCATGCCGGGTGACAACACCACCATGTCGGTGAAGCTGATCCAGCCCATCGCCATGGAGGAGAACCTCAAGTTCGCGATCCGCGAGGGTGGCCGCACCGTCGGCGCCGGGTTCGTCACCAAGATCATGAAGTGAACTAGGTAACCCCGATTAGACCCGCCGCCGGTCGTGCGGCATACTAGTCAGGTTGCGTAACGACAGTTCGTCGCCTGTGTTCGGCTCTCGCTGAACCTCCGGGTGACGGGACAGTCGAGCGTAGGGTGGTTGGCGGCCTCGCCGCCAACCACCCTCGCACGGCGTTCAGGTCGCGGTAATTGCGATCGGCGCCTTGACCCACCGCGCGGTCAGCACCGCTCTGGAGTCCCAGGGCGGAGCCCGGCCCGAGGGCGCGACACGCCCGACCGCGGGGGTCGGCGAAGTGGGCCTGTGCCAGCCGGCACAGGCGCCCGCAACACAGCGGCATCGAGAGAAGGAACAGAAGCCACCATGGCGGGACAGAAGATCCGCATCCGGCTCAAGGCCTATGACCACGAGGTCGTCGACTCCTCGGCTCGGAAGATCGTCGAGACGGTGACGCGCACCGGGGCGCAGGTCGCGGGCCCGGTGCCGCTGCCCACGGAGATCAACCGTTTCTGCGTTATCCGCTCGCCGCACAAGTACAAGGACTCGCGCGAGCACTTCGAGATGCGCACGCACAAGCGGCTGATCGACATCATCGACCCGACCCCGAAGACGGTCGACTCGCTCATGCGCCTCGACCTGCCGGCTGGCGTCGACATCGAGATCAAGCTGTAGGGACCGGACAAATGGACAGGCAAGTCAAGGGGATCCTGGGCGCCAAGCTCGGCATGACCCAGGTCTGGGAGAACAACCGTGTTGTTCCCGTGACCGTGGTCGAGGCCGGCCCGTGCGTCATCAGCCAGGTTCGTAGCGCCGAGAAGGACGGTTACTCCGCGGTCCAGCTGGCGTACGGCATCATCGACCCGCGCAAGGTCAAGAAGCCGATCAGCGGCCACTACGCCAAGGCGGACGTGGCGCCGCGCCGGCACATCGTCGAGCTGCGCACCGCGGACGCTGGGGAATACTCGCTCGGCCAGGAAGTCACGGTCGAGGAGTTCCCGGCCGGCGTCACCATCGACGTCACCGGCAAGACCAAGGGCAAGGGCTACGCCGGCCCGATGAAGCGGCACGGCTTCCACGGCCTGGGTGCCGGTCACGGTGTCGAGCGGAAGCACCGCTCGCCCGGCTCCATCGGCGCCTGCGCCACTCCGGGTCGTGTCTTCAAGGGCACCCGGATGGCCGGCCGGATGGGTGGCGTTCGCTACACCGTGCAGAACCTCACCGTCCAGGCGGTCGACACCGAGAACAACCTGCTGCTCGTCCGGGGTGCCATCCCTGGTCCCAAGGGCGCGCTGGTTCTGGTCCGTACCGCGGCCAAGAGCAAGGTGAAGAAGGGCGGTGCGGCCAAGTGACCACCGTTGACGTGCGCACCGTCGAAGGCAGCACCAGCGGCTCCGTCGAGCTGCCGGCTGACATCTTCGACGTGCAGGCCAACGTCGCGCTGATGCACCAGGTCGTGGTGGCCCAGCTCGCGGCGGCCCGACAGGGCACGCACAAGACCAAGACCCGCGGCGAGGTCGCCGGTGGCGGCAAGAAGCCGTACAAGCAGAAGGGCACCGGTCGCGCCCGGCAGGGCTCGATCCGCGCGCCGCAGTTCGCCGGCGGTGGCGTGGTGCACGGTCCCGTGCCGCGCGACTACAGCCAGCGGACCCCGAAGAAGATGAAGGCCGCCGCGCTGCGGGGTGCCCTCTCCGACCGGGCCCGCGCCGGGCAGGTGCATGTCGTCGAGGCGTTCGTCTCGGGCGAGAGGCCGTCGACCAAGGCGGCCCTTGCCACGCTGACCAAGCTCACCGAGGCCCGTCGGGTCCTGGTCGTGCTGAGCAGCATCGACGAACTGAACTGGGTGTCGCTGCGCAACGAGCCGCGGGTGCACCTGATCGAGTCCGGCCAGCTCAACACGTATGACGTGCTGGTGGCCGACGACGTGGTCTTCACCAAGGACGCCCTGGACGAGTTCCTGGGCGTGCCCGCCGAGACCACCGAGGAGGGTGGCAAGTGAGCACGATCGCCGACCCGCGCGACATCATCGTGGCGCCGGTCGTCTCGGAGAAGAGCTACAGCGAGCTGAACCGGAACTGGTACACCTTCCTGGTGCACCCGGACGCGAACAAGACCGAGATCAAGATCGCTATCCAGCAGATCTTCAACGTCCGCGTCCTGACGGTCAACACGCTCAACCGCCAGGGTAAGCGCAAGCGCACCAAGACCGGCTTCGGTCAGCGCAAGGCGACCAAGCGGGCGATCGTGAAGCTGGCTGACGGTGACCGCATCGAGGCCTTCGGCGGCCCGGTCAGCTGAGGGGTGTAGACAATGGCTATCCGTAAGTACAAGCCGACGACGCCGGGCCGACGTGGTTCCAGTGTCGCCGACTTCGCCGAGATCACCCGGTCCACGCCGGAGAAGTCGCTGCTGGCTCCGCTGCCGAAGAAGGGCGGGCGTAACGCCCACGGCCGGATCACCACGCGGCACCACGGTGGCGGTCACAAGCGCCAGTACCGTCTGATCGACTTCAAGCGGGTCGACAAGGACGGCGTGCCGGCGAAGGTCGCTCACATCGAGTACGACCCGAACCGCACCGCGCGCATCGCGCTGCTGCACTACGCCGACGGCGAGAAGCGGTACATCATCGCGCCGAAGGACATGAAGCAGGGCGACCGCGTCGAGTCCGGCCCGGGCGCCGACATCAAGCCGGGTAACAACCTGCCGCTGCGCAACATCCCGGTCGGTACCACCATCCACAACGTGGAGCTGCGTCCGGGTGGCGGGGCCAAGCTGGCCCGTTCCGCCGGCGTGGGCATCCAGCTGCTCGGCCGTGAGGGCGCGTACGCGACCCTGCGTATGCCGTCCGGCGAGATCCGGCGGGTGGACGTGCGTTGCCGCGCCAGCGTCGGCGAGATCGGCAACGCCGATCAGTCGAACATCAACTGGGGCAAGGCCGGCCGGATGCGGTGGAAGGGCAAGCGCCCGACCGTCCGTGGTGTCGCCATGAACCCGGTCGACCACCCGCACGGTGGTGGTGAGGGTAAGACCTCCGGTGGTCGCCACCCGGTCAACCCGCAGGGTAAGCCCGAGGGCCGCACCCGCCGTAAGGGCCAGCCGAGTGACCGGCTGATCGTCCGCCGTCGCTACGCCACGCGTAAGCGCGGCTGAGGGAGATAAGACATGCCTCGCAGCCTGAAGAAGGGCCCGTTCGTAGACGACCACCTGCTCAAGAAGGTGGAAGTTCAGAACGACAAGGGCTCCAAGAACGTGATCAAGACCTGGTCGCGGCGCTCGACGATCATCCCGGAGATGCTCGGGCACACGATCGCGGTGCACGACGGACGCAAGCACGTCCCGGTGTTCGTGACCGAGGCGATGGTCGGGCACAAGCTCGGCGAGTTCGCGCTGACCCGCACGTTCAAGGGTCACGAGAAGGACGACCGGAAGAGCCGTCGGCGCTGACGCCGCGGGCATACGGATAGAGGGAACAAGGGGTTACAGCGATGCCAGGAAAGGGCGACGCTCCGGTGCTTCCGGGCGCGCGGGCGGTTGCGCGGCACGTGCGCATCTCGCCGATGAAGGCGCGCCGGGTGGTCAACCTCGTCCGCGGCCTGCCCGCGAAGGAGGCTCTCACGGTGCTGCAGTTCGCGCCGCAGGCTGCGAGCGAGCAGGTGTACAAGGTGCTCGCTAGCGCGATCGCCAACGCGGAGAACAACGAGCGGCTGGACCCCGACGCGCTGCTCGTGAGCGAGGCGTTCGTGGACGAGGGCCCGACGATGAAGCGGTTCCAGCCGCGGGCGCAGGGCCGGGCGTACCGGATCCGCAAGCGCACCTGCCACATCACCGTGGCGGTCGAAGCGGTCGCGCCGGCAGCGCCGAGGAAGGCCGCGGCGAAGAAGGCCGCCCCGGCCACGGAGGCCGCACCGGCCGAAGCGCAGAGCAAGACGGAGGACGCCGAGTAATGGGTCAGAAGGTTCACCCCACTGGGTTCCGGCTCGGCATCTCGACCGACTGGAAGTCCCGCTGGTTCGCGGACAAGCTCTACAAGGACTACATCGGCGAGGATGTCAAGATCCGCCGGATGATGTCCAAGGGCCTCGAGCGCGCCGGCATCTCCAAGGTCGACATCGAGCGCACCCGCGACCGGGTCCGGGTCGACATCCACACCGCCCGGCCGGGCATCGTCATCGGCCGTAAGGGTGCGGAGGCCGACCGGATCCGCGGCGAGCTCGAGAAGCTCACCGGCAAGCAGGTGCAGCTGAACATCATCGAGGTGAAGAACCCCGAGTCGGACGCTCAGCTCGTCGCGCAGGGCGTGGCCGAGCAGCTGTCCAGCCGGGTCAGCTTCCGTCGGGCGATGCGCAAGGCCATGCAGTCGGCGATGAAGAACCCGGTCTGCAAGGGCATCCGTGTTCAGGTCTCGGGTCGCCTCGGCGGCGCCGAGATGAGCCGGACCGAGTTCTACCGTGAGGGCCGGGTTCCGCTGCACACGCTGCGGGCCAACATCGAGTACGGCTTCTTCGAGGCCCGTACCACGTTCGGTCGGATCGGTGTGAAGGTCTGGATCTACAAGGGCGACGCCGTCCCGGGCCGGGAGGCTCCGGCCGAGGCCGGTCCGTCCCGCCCGCGTCGTGGTGAGCGCGGCGACCGTCCCGAGCGTCCGCGCCGTGGCCGGTCGGGTTCGTCCGGCACGACGGCTGGTGGCACCGAGGCTGGCCGTGCTGCTGCGACCACCATCGCGCAGCAGGCCGAGACGCCGAGCGGCGAGCCGGTGGACAGCGCAGCTGTCGCCGCCGCGGCTGCTCCGGCAGAAACGCAGCAGGAGGGCTGACAGATGCTGATGCCGCGCAAGCCCCCGAAGGGCTTCCGCAAGCCGCACCACCCGGACCGCAGTGGCGCGTCCAAGGGTGGTAACCGGGTGGTGTTCGGCGAGTTCGGGATCCAGGCTCTCGAGCCGGCGTACGTGACCAACCGCCAGATCGAGTCGGCGCGTATCGCGATGACCCGTCACATCAAGCGTGGTGGCAAGGTCTGGATCACGATCTTCCCGGACCAGGCCCTCACCAAGAAGCCTGCCGAGACCCGGATGGGTTCCGGTAAGGGCTCGCCCGAGTGGTGGGTCGCCAACGTCAAGCCGGGGCGGGTTCTCTTCGAGATGTCCTTCCCCAACGAGCAGATCGCGCGAGAGGCCATGCGTCGCGCGATCCACAAGCTCCCGATGAAGTGCCGCATTGTTACGCGCGAAGTGGGTGAATCCTGATGGCAGCGGGCGTTAAGGCGACCGAGCTGCGTGAGCTCTCCGAAGAGGAGCTGGTCACGAAGCTGCGGGAGGCCAAGGCGGAGCTGTTCAACCTCCGCGTGCAGGCCGCAACCGGGCAGCTGGACAACAACCGGCGGCTGCAGGTCATCCGTCGGGAGATCGCCCGGATCTACACGATCATGCGTGAGCGTGAGCTGGGGCTCTCGGCCGCGCCGACTGAGGTGACTGCATCATGACCGACGAGAACACGACCGCCACCGTGCGGGCTCGCCGCAAGGTCCGTGAGGGCCTCGTGGTGAGCGACAAGATGGACAAGACCGTCGTGGTCGAGGTCGAGGACCGGGTTCGGCACGCGCTGTACGGCAAGATCATGCGCCGGACGAGCAAGCTGAAGGTCCACGACGAGCAGAACGCTGCCGGCACCGGCGACCGGGTCCTGATCATGGAGACCCGGCCGCTGAGCGCCACCAAGCGTTGGCGGATCGTGGAGATCCTGGAAAAGGCCAAGTAGCGAAGGCTCGAGCTCGCCCGGCGTTGCGTCGGGCGTTGGTTCCGCCAGGCTCCGGCCGTCCTCGGCGGCCGGAGAACCGGCAGACATAGGAGATAGACGTGATTCAGCAGGAGTCGCGACTGCGCGTCGCCGACAACACGGGTGCTCGGGAGATCCTGTGCATCCGGGTTCTCGGTGGCTCCGGTCGGCGCTACGCGAGCATCGGCGACGTCATCGTGGCCACCGTCAAGGACGCGATCCCGGGTGCCGGTGTGAAGAAGGGCGACGTCGTCAAGGCGGTCATCGTCCGCACGGCCAAGGAGAAGCGGCGGCCGGACGGCTCATACATCCGCTTCGACGAGAACGCCGCCGTCATCATCAAGGACGGCGGGGACCCGCGCGGTACCCGCATCTTCGGCCCGGTGGGCCGGGAGCTGCGGGACAAGCGGTTCATGAAGATTATTTCCCTCGCGCCGGAGGTGTTGTGACCGTGAAGGTCAAGAAGGGCGACACGGTCGTCGTCATCGCCGGCAAGGACAAGGGTGCCAAGGGCAAGGTCATTGCGGCCTACCCGCGGCAGGACAAGGTCCTGGTCGAGGGCGTGAACCGGGTCAAGAAGCACACCCGCATCAGCACCACCCAGCGTGGCGCCAAGACCGGCGGCATCGTCACCCAGGAGGCCCCGATCCACGTCTCGAACGTGCAGGTCCTGGACTCCGACGGCAAGCCGACGCGCGTCGGTTACCGGATCGACGACAACGGCCAGAAGGTCCGCATCGCGCGTAGCACCGGTAAGGACCTGTGATGACCACGGCTACCGAAAAGACCATGCCGCGCCTCAAGGAGCGGTACCGCAACGAGATCGTGGCCCAGCTGCGTGAGCAGCACAGCTACGGCAACCCCATGCAGGTGCCGCGGCTGGTCAAGATCGTCGTCAACATGGGTGTCGGCGAGGCTGCTCGCGACGCCAAGCTGATCGACGGCGCGGTCCGCGACCTCGCCACGATCACCGGCCAGAAGCCGCAGGTGCGGCGGGCGACCAAGTCCATCGCGCAGTTCAAGCTCCGCGAGGGCATGCCGATCGGCGCGAAGGTGACCCTTCGCGGTGACCGGATGTGGGAGTTCCTGGACCGGCTGCTGTCCATCGCGCTGCCGCGTATCCGCGACTTCCGCGGTCTGGACGGGCGCAAGCTCGACGGGCACGGCAACTACACGTTCGGTCTGACCGAGCAGTCGGTGTTCCACGAGATCGACCAGGACCGGATCGATCGCCAGCGGGGCATGGACATCACGGTGGTCACCACCGCCACGACCGACGACGAGGGCCGGGCGCTGCTCAAGCTCCTGGGCTTCCCGTTCAAGGAGAACTGAGATGGCCAAGAAGGCGCTGATCATCAAGGCGGCCGCGAAGCCGAAGTTCTCGGTTCGCGCGTACACCCGGTGCCAGCGGTGCGGGCGCCCGAAGGCGGTCTACCGCAAGTTCGGGCTCTGCCGGGTGTGCCTCCGGGAGATGGCCCACCGCGGTGAGCTGCCGGGTGTGTCCAAGGCTTCCTGGTAAGGGCGACCGCGTCCCGGCTGTCGGCCGGGAACTCCTGCACCGATTAGGTATTGCTCTTCGCCGTAGGCCCGGGGCCGATGCCCCGGGAACCCCGGCGAGAAAGGCTGACGAAATCCATGACGATGACCGACCCGATCGCAGACATGCTCACGCGTCTGCGTAACGCCAACCAGGCGTACCACGATCAGGTGAAGATGCCCTACTCCAAGATCAAGGCGAACATCGCCGAGGTCCTGAAGGCCGAGGGTTACATCGCCACCTGGTCGGTCGAGGAGCCCGAGGAGGGTGCCGTCGGCAAGCGACTGGTCGTCGAGCTGAAGTACGGCCAGAACCGCGAGCGGAGCCTGGCCGGCATCAAGCGCGTGTCCAAGCCCGGTCTCCGGGTGTACGCCAAGTCGGACGGGCTCCCCCGGGTGCTCGGTGGGCTGGGCGTGGCGATCATTTCGACGTCCCAGGGGCTGCTCACCGACCGGCAGGCCCGCAAGCGGAGTGTTGGCGGGGAAGTCCTCGCCTTCGTCTGGTAACGGGAGACAGGTAGAAATGTCGCGAATTGGACGTAAGTCGATCCCGGTACCAGCCGGCGTCGACATCACGATCGACGGGCAGACCGTCAAGGTCAAGGGCCCGAAGGGCCAGCTCCAGCACACCCTCGCCGAGCCGATCACGATCGAGCGGGCCGAGGACGGGCAGCTGAGCGTCAACCGCCCCAACGACGAGCGCAAGGCCAAGGAACTGCACGGCCTGAGCCGTACGCTGGTAGCCAACATGATCGTCGGCGTGACCGAGGGCTACCGCAAGAGCCTGGAGATCGCCGGCACCGGTTACCGGGTCACCGCCAAGGGCACGGACCTCGAGTTCGCGCTCGGGTTCTCGCACCCGGTGCTGGTTCCCGCACCGGCGGGCATCACCTTCACGGTGGAGCGGCCGACCCTGTTCCACGTGGCCGGCATCGACAAGCAGCAGGTCGGTGAGGTCGCCGCCAACATCCGGAAGATCCGCCCGCCGGAGCCCTACAAGGGCAAGGGTGTCAAGTACCAGGGCGAGGTCATCCGCCGCAAGGCCGGAAAGGCAGGTAAGAAGTGAGCGCCACGCTGCTCAAGCGCCGCCGCGGTGTCGCCGCCAAGCGCGCCGTTGGGCGTGCGCGTCGGCACTTCCGCGTCCGCAAGAACGTCAGCGGTACGGCCGAGCGTCCGCGCCTGGTCGTCACCCGTTCGCTGCGGCACATGGTCGCCCAGATCGTCGACGACACCAAGGGTCACACCCTGGTGTCGGCGTCGAGCCTGGACGCCTCGCTGCGCGGTGCCGAGGGCGACAAGAGCGCCCTCGCCGGCAAGGTGGGCGCGCTGCTCGCCGAGCGGGCCAAGGCCGCCGGCGTCTCCAAGGTCGTCTTCGACCGCGGTGGCAACCGGTACGCGGGGCGAGTCGCCGCGCTTGCCGACGCTGCCCGCGAAGCCGGGCTCGAGTTCTAACAACCCCGTCACGAGAGATAAGGAAGGCTGCTGATGCCAGGTCAACAGCGCCGTGGCGGCGGGTCCGGTGGCAACGAGGGTGGTCGCCGCGACAACCGCCGTGAGGGCGGCCGCGGAAACGCGCCCGTCGAGAAGACCCCGCACCTCGAGCGGGTCGTCGCGATCAACCGCGTCGCCAAGGTCGTGAAGGGTGGTCGTCGCTTCAGCTTCACCGCCCTGGTGATCGTTGGTGACGGCGACGGCACGGTCGGCGTGGGCTACGGAAAGGCCAAGGAGGTGCCCGCGGCGATCGCCAAGGGTGTCGAGGAGGCCAAGAAGCACTTCTTCAAGGTCCCGCGGATCGGCAAGTCGATCCCGCACCCGGTGACGGGTGAGGACGCCGCTGGTGTGGTGCTGCTCAAGCCGGCCTCGGCCGGTACGGGTGTCATCGCCGGTGGTCCGGTGCGCGCCGTGCTGGAGTGCGCCGGTATCCACGACGTGCTCTCGAAGAGCCTCGGCTCGTCGAACCCGATCAACATCGTGCACGCCACCGTGGCGGCCCTGAAGGGGCTTGAGTCCCCCGAGCAGGTCGCGGCACGTCGTGGCCTGCCGGTGGAGGACGTCGCGCCGGCCGCCATGCTGGCGTCGCGTGCGGGGGTGGCGCACTGATGGCACGTCTGAAGGTCACCCAGCTCCGATCCGGCATCGGGACCAAGCAGAACCAGCGTGACTCGCTGCGTTCGCTCGGCCTCAAGCGGATCAACGACGTGGTGGTCAAGGAGGACCGGCCCGAGATCCGCGGCATGATCTTCACTGTGAACCACCTCGTGAAGGTCGAGGAGGTCGAGTAATGACGATCAAGGTGCACCACCTGCGCCCGGCGCCCGGTTCCAAGACCGCGAAGACCCGTGTGGGTCGCGGTGAGGGTTCCAAGGGCAAGACCGCTGGTCGCGGTACCAAGGGCTCCAAGGCCCGCAAGAACATCTCGGCGGCGTTCGAGGGTGGGCAGATGCCCATCCACATGCGCCTGCCGAAGATGAAGGGCTTCAAGAACAAGTTCAAGGTGGTCTTCCAGGTGGTCAACCTGGACCGGCTCGCCGAGCTGTTCCCGAACGGCGGCCAGGTCGGCCCGCTGGAGCTGGTCGAGTCCGGCGCGGTCCGCAAGGGTCACCCGGTCAAGGTCCTCGGCACCGGCGACCTCGGCGGAGTGGCGCTCCAGGTGTCGGCGCACGCGTTCAGTGCGTCGGCCAAGGAGAAGATCGCCGCCGCCGGTGGCTCCGTCACCGAGCTGTAAGGCGTACGACCCATGGCGCCCGTCCAGTTGTGACCAACTGGCGGGCGCCATGGTCTGCCTGGGGCGTATGCGCCCGGTAATATCGGAATCGGTTTATGTAGCCGGGCACATCTGCCCGGACCGGGATGGGGCTGTTAGAGTCCCATCCCAGCCATGGATTCCGGGCGCTCGCCCGGGATCCACCCCGACCCGCCAGGGATCACCGGCGGCCCGCCTCGCGCAGGAGGAAGAAGTTGCTGTCCGCCTTTCTCAGTGCGTTCCGTACGCCTGACCTGCGCAAGAAGCTGCTGTTCACAGTAGGCATCATCGCGGTCTACCGGCTGGGTGCAACGCTGCCCAGCCCGGGCGTCTCGTACGGCAACGTGCAGAAGTGCCTCGACACCATCCAGGGTGACACCACCGGGGTGGTGAACCTTCTCAACCTCTTCTCCGGCGGAGCGCTGCTACAGCTCTCGGTCTTCGCGCTGGGCATCATGCCCTACATCACCGCGTCGATCATCCTGCAGCTGCTGACCGTCGTGATTCCGCGTCTGGAGCAGCTCCGCAAGGAGGGCCAGGCCGGCCAGGCGAAGATCACCCAGTACACGCGGTACCTGACCCTGGGTCTCGGTGTGCTGCAGGCCTCGGCCTTCGTGGCGCTGGCCCGCTCGGGCCAGCTCTTCCAGAACCGCTGCGACCAGTTCCCGATCATCCCCACCGGCACCGGCATCCCGGACTGGCTGACCCTGGCCATCCTGGTGATGACCATGACCGCCGGCACCGGCATGGTCATGTGGCTCGGTGAGCTGATCACCGACCGGGGCGTCGGCAACGGCATGTCCGTCCTGATCTTCACCTCGATCGCCGCGCGGCTGCCCAGCGAGGGCTGGCAGATCAAGACCAGCAAGGGCTGGGACATGTTCGCCCTGGTCATCGCGCTGGTCCTGGTGGTCATCACCGCGGTCACCTTCATCGAGCAGGCGCAGCGCCGCATCCCGGTGCAGTACGCCAAGCGGATGATCGGCCGGCGGATGTACGGCGGCACCTCGACCTACATCCCGCTCAAGGTCAACCAGGCCGGTGTCATCCCGGTCATCTTCGGCTCGTCGCTGCTCTACCTGCCGCAGCTGGCCCTGCAGTTCTTCGACCAGACCGACCCGGGCAAGACCCAGGCCTGGATCCAGAACAACCTGGTCAACCCGAGCAGCCCGATCTACATCGCGGTCTACTTCCTGCTGATCATCTTCTTCACGTACTTCTACGTCTCGATCACGTTCAACCCGACCGAGGTCGCGGACAACATGAAGAAGTACGGCGGGTTCGTGCCGGGCATCCGCCCGGGCAAGCCGACGGCCGACTACCTGGACTTCATCCTCAGCCGGATCACCCTGCCGGGCGCGCTCTACCTCGGCGTGATCTCGATCCTGCCGAACTTCTTCTTCATCTGGCTGGACAACCAGCAGTACCAGAACTTCCCGTTCGGCGGCACCGCTGTGCTCATCATGGTCGGCGTCGGTCTGGAGACCGTGAAGCAGATCGAGAGCCAACTCATGCAGCGGAACTACGAAGGGTTCCTGCGGTAGATGAGACTCGTTCTGGTTGGCCCGCCGGGCGCGGGCAAGGGCACGCAGGCCGAGTTCGTGGCCGCGCACCTGTCGGTGCCCAAGATCTCGACCGGGGACATCTTCCGGTCGAACGTCACCCAGGGCACGCCGCTCGGTGTCGAGGCGAAGCGTTACATGGACGCTGGCGAGCTGGTTCCGGACGAGGTCACCATCAACATGGTCCGGGACCGGCTGGCGGAGCCCGACGCCAGCGAGGGGTTCCTGCTCGACGGCTTCCCGCGGACCACTCCGCAGGCCGCCGCGCTGGACAAGCTCCTCGCCGACCTGGGCACCGCACTGGACCTGGTCCTGGAGCTGGTGGTCGACGACGACGAGGTGATCCGGCGGCTCTCCGGCCGGCGGACCTGCCGGGGCTGCGGCAAGATCTGGCACGTCGAGTTCGACGCCACCACCCGGCCCGGCATCTGTGACCGGTGCGGCGCCGAGCTGTTCCAGCGCGACGACGACAAGCCGGAGACCATCGCCACGCGGCTGCGGGAATACAGCGAGAAGACCGCTCCACTGGTCGACTACTACGGCGCCCAGGGCAAGCTCGTCGGGATCGACGCCACCGGCCCGGTGGAGGACGTCACCACCCGGGCCATAGACGCGCTGCGGTCGTACGGCGGCTGAGGTCCGGCCGGGCCACGGCGGATAGAGTGCGATCAGCGGGGTACGTGCGACGTGCCCCGCTGATCGGCAACGAAAGGTAATCGGTCCATGCGTCGTCCCCAGCTGGACATCCAGCTGAAGACCCCTGACCAGATCGAGAAGATGCGCGCCGCCGGGCTGGTGGTGGCCGAGGCGCTGCGCCGGATGCGCGAGGCCGTGGCGCCCGGCGTCAGCACCGCCGACCTGGATGCCATCGCCGAGTCGACGATCCGCGAGGCGGGTGGCGTCCCGTCGTTCAAGGGTTACCACGGCTTCCCCGCGTCGATCTGCTCCTCGGTCAACGAGCAGATCGTGCACGCCATCCCCTCGCCGAAGCAGGTGCTGCGGGACGGCGATCTGATCTCGATCGACTGCGGTGCGGTGCTGAACGGGTGGCATGGTGACTCCGCGATCACCGTCGGCGTCGGTGACGTCGACCCGGCGCTGCTCAAGATGGCCGACGTGGCCGAGGACGCGATGTGGGCCGGCATCGCGGCCGCCGCACGCGGGGCAGCCAGCGGCAAGGGGCGGCTCACCGACATCTCGCACGCGGTCGAGACCGCGGTCCGCAAGGGTGGCCGGTACGGCATCGTCGACGGCTACGGCGGGCACGGTATCGGCACGGAGATGCACCAGGACCCGCACGTGCTCAACCACGGCCGGCCGGGCAAGGGCCCGCGGCTGGTCCCGGGCATGGCGCTGGCCATCGAGCCGATGATCACCATGGCGTCGCCGCGTACGGTCGAGCTGGCCGACGGGTGGACGGTGGTCACCCGGGACAGCTCGGTGGCGGCGCACGTCGAGCACTCGATGGCGTTGCTGCCGGACGGAGTCTGGGTGCTCACCGCGTTCGATGGCGGCCGTGCCCGACTGGGCGACCTGGTCACCGCGCGGCAGTCGGCGGCCTCGACCGCGTCCTGACCCCCTGGGGCGCCGCAGCCCCTCCATGGGCCGACCCGGGTGGATCAAGGGGGTCGGCCGGGTGGGACGCCGTTGGCGTGACGGTGGCATGCTTGCCGGCATGGACGGGCGGGACGGGATGCGAGCGGCGGACGCGGATCGTGAGGCGGTGGCCGAACGGTTGCGGGTGGCCCTCGGTGAGGGCCGACTGGACCTGCACGAGTACGACGAGCGGTTGCAGCGGGCCTACGCCGCCCGCACGTACGCCGAACTGGACGCCCTGCTCACCGATCTGCCGCCGGTGGCGCCGCCGGAGCGCTCGACGCTGGCGCCGGTCACCGCACCGGCTGCCGGGCCGCTGGAGGGCGGTGCGGAGCCCTCGCCCGCCCCGGCCGGGGACCGGGGCGTCGCCGCTCGCTGGTTGGCCGAGGTGTGGTTTCCGTATCTGAAGGTGGTCGCCATCGTGGTGACCATCTGGGCGGTGACCTCGCTGCTCAGCCGCGACCTGCTCTACTTCTGGCCGGCCTGGGTGGCCGGGCCGTGGGGCGCGGTGCTGGTGATCCGCACGGTCACCGGGCTGGCCGGGGGAGAGCCCCGGCGCCAGGCGATCGTGCGGGAGCGCAGGCGCGCGAAGCGGAGGCGGCGGCGGGAGTTGCGCGCCGGTGCACGGGACGAACGGGACGACCCCCGACCGGCCGGCTGACCCGCGGGCAGGGGGCGGAGCCGATCCGGCGCGACGCCCCGGCGTTGCTCGGACGGAGATCATCGGGGTCCCGGACGGGGGAGCGCCGCTCGACCCGGCGGCGCGGTGGGTGGCCGGTTTGGCGACCGCCCGCAGGCCGGCGTACACTTTCTGATCGGCGCACAGCGTCCACTCCGGCATGCCCACCCTGCGCTTCGGTGGGTGCTGGAGCCGCGGCTGGCGCGGGCTTTCTGATCTTGGTCAGACACCCGTGTAAGACGTTGTGGGCCGCCCGGAGCAATCGACGTCAGGACAGCGGAGGACATGCCGAAAAAAGACGGAGCCATTGAGATCGAGGGTCGGGTCATCGAGCCCCTGCCGAACGCCATGTTCCGGGTGGAGCTCGCGAACGGCCACAAGGTGCTGGCTCACATCAGCGGCAAGATGCGGCAGCACTACATCCGCATCCTGCCGGAGGACCGGGTCGTCGTCGAACTCTCGCCGTACGACCTGACCCGCGGGCGCATCGTCTACCGCTACAAGTAGTCCTGACGGCGGCCGGGAAGTCCCGTGTCCGTCTTCGACGTCCGGTCTCGCGCTGCGCGCGTCCCCGGGCCAGATGGGAAGTAAGGCAACCGTGAAGGTCAAGCCGAGCGTCAAGAGGATCTGCAACAAGTGCCGGGTGATCCGCCGGCACGGCCGGGTCATGGTCATCTGCACCGACCCGCGCCACAAGCAGCGCCAGGGCTGATTCAGCCCATCCGGCCGGAAGCGGCCGGGTGGCGTTGGCCCAGGTAGATCCCCAGCGACACACAACACACATGCTCGTCCCAGCCACGAGCGGTACGCGAGACGTACTCCTGCGTGGCTGACCCCCGGTCGGAGGCCGGGGCCCGCTTGGGCAGCGACCGATCCCGGTCGCCGACGCTGACAGCGTCGGAAAGTCGGGACGGCCGGTAGCGGGGTGGGACGGGTCCACACCTCCGCCACACATCATGAGGAGTACGCCCGCACATGGCACGTCTAGTCGGCGTGGATCTCCCCCGCGAGAAGCGGATGGAGATCGCGCTCACCTACATCTTCGGGGTCGGTCGCACTCGCGCCCTGGAGACACTCGCCGCCACCGGCATCTCGCCGGACAAGCGCGCTCGGGACCTCACGGACGAGGAGCTCGTGCAGCTCCGCGACCACATCGAGGGCAACTACAAGGTTGAAGGCGACCTGCGCCGCGAGGTCGCCGCTGACATCCGCCGCAAGGTTGAGATCGGCTGCTACGCCGGCATCCGGCACCGCCGGGGCCTGCCCGTGCGTGGCCAGCGGACCAAGACCAACGCGCGGACCCGCAAGGGCCCGAAGCGGACCGTCGCCGGCAAGAAGAAGCCCGGCAAGAAGTAGTTCTTAACCGGATGACGGGGTCGGCCGCCGCCGAGGTGGGCCAGGCCGCAACCCAGTCCGGAAAGTCAACTAGGAGCGCACAGACTTATGCCACCGAAGGCTCGTGCCGGAGCCGCTGTAAAGAAGGTCCGGCGCAAGGAACGCAAGAACGTCGCCCACGGGCAGGCGCACATCAAGAGCACCTTCAACAACACCATCGTGTCCATCACGGACCCGACCGGTGCGGTCATCTCCTGGGCCTCCGCGGGCCAGGTTGGCTTCAAGGGCTCCCGCAAGTCGACTCCGTTCGCCGCGCAGCTGGCCGCCGAGGCCGCCGCGCGTCGGGCCATGGAGCACGGCATGCGCAAGGTCGACGTGTTCGTCAAGGGCCCCGGCTCCGGCCGGGAGACCGCCATCCGTTCGCTGCAGGCCGTGGGCCTCGAGGTCGGGCAGATCTCCGACGTCACCCCGCAGCCGCACAACGGATGCCGTCCGCCGAAGCGTCGCCGGGTCTGAGAGGTAGAGAGAGATGGCTCGTTACACCGGTGCTGACTGCCGCCGTTGCCGGCGGGAGAAGATGAAGCTGTTCCTCAAGGGCAGCAAGTGCGATGGTCCGAAGTGCCCGTTCGAGTCCCGGCCGTTCCCGCCCGGGCAGCACGGCCGCGGCCGCACCAAGGAGACGGAGTACCTGCTCCAGCTCCGTGAGAAGCAGAAGGCCCGCCGTGTCTACGGCGTGCTGGAGAAGCAGTTCCGCGGTTACTACGAGGAAGCCGTTGGCAAGCAGGCCAAGACCGGTGAGGTCCTCCTGCAGATCCTCGAGTCGCGGCTTGACAACGTCGTTTACCGGGCCGGCTACGCCCACTCGCGGGACATGGCCCGCCAGCTGGTCAAGCACGGTCACTTCACGGTGAACGGCAAGAAGGTCGACATCCCGTCGTACCGCGTCAAGGAGCACGACATCATCGAGGTTCGGGGCAAGAGCAAGGAGCTCACCCCGTTCATCGTGGCGCAGGCTCAGGCCGGTTCGCGGGCCGTGCCGGCGTGGCTCGAGGCCATTCCCAGCCAGATGAAGATCCTGGTGCACTCCCTCCCGGCCCGGCAGGTCATCGACACGCAGGTCCAGGAGCAGCTGATCGTCGAGCTCTACTCCAAGTAGTCGGAGCTCGTTGCGGTGGCCCGCCCTCCAGGGCGGGCCACCGGAACAGTTTGTGTCGTGGGCGTCAAATAGCGGGCGGCCCGGAAGAGAAGAGAAAACATGCTCATCAGCCAGCGACCCTCCCTCTCCGAGGAGTCGATCAACGAGACCCGGTCGCGGTTCGCCATCGAGCCGCTGGAGCCGGGCTTCGGCTACACCCTGGGCAACTCGCTGCGGCGCACGCTGCTGTCGTCGATCCCGGGTGCGGCGGTCACCTCGATCAAGATCGACGGCGTGCTGCACGAGTTCACCACCATCCCCGGTGTCAAGGAGGACGTGGTCGAGCTCGTCATGAACATCAAGGAGCTGTGCGTCAGCTCCGAGCACGACGAGCCGGTCAGCATGTACCTGCGCAAGCAGGGCCCGGGCGACGTGACCGCGGGTGACATCCAGCCCCCGGCCGGCGTCTCGGTGCACAACCCGGATCTGAAGCTCGCCACCCTCAACGGCAAGGGCCGGCTCGACATGGAGCTGACCGTCGAGCGGGGCCGGGGCTACGTGACGGCGGCGCAGAACAAGCAGTCCGGCGCCGAGATCGGCCGTATCCCGGTCGACTCGATCTACTCGCCGGTGCTGAAGGTGACCTACCGCGTCGAGGCGACCCGCGTCGAGCAGCGCACCGACTTCGACCGGCTGATCATCGACGTCGAGACCAAGCCGTCGATGGGCCCGCGTACCGCGCTGGCCTCCGCCGGTTCGACGCTGGTGGAGCTGTTCGGTCTGGCCCGGGAGCTGGACGAGACCGCCGAGGGTATCGACATCGGGCCGTCCCCGCAGGACGCCCAGCTGGCGGCGGACCTCGCCCTGCCGATCGAGGAGCTGGACCTCACCGTCCGCTCCTACAACTGCCTCAAGCGCGAGGGCATCAACACCGTTGGTGAGCTCATCGGGCGTACCGAGGCCGACCTCCTCGACATCCGCAACTTCGGTCAGAAGTCGATCGACGAGGTCAAGATGAAGCTCGCCGGGATGGGTCTGGGGCTGAAGGATTCGGCCCCGAACTTCGACCCGGCGCACGTCGTGGACACCTTCGGCGAGGCCGACTACGACACCGAGGACTACCGCGAGACCGAGCAGCTCTAGTCCGCGCTGCCGCCACAACTGAGGAGCACCAAGCATGCCCACGCCCACCAAGGGCCCCCGCCTCGGCGGCAGCCCCGCGCACGAGCGGCTGATGCTGGCCAACCTGGCCACCGCGCTGTTCCAGCACGGCAAGATCAAGACCACCGAGACGAAGGCCCGGCGGCTGCGTCCGCTGGCCGAGCAGCTCATCACCAAGGCCAAGCGCGGTGACCTGGCCGCGCGGCGGCGGGTGCTGGGCGTCGTCAAGGACAAGGACGTCGTCTACGCCCTGTTCGACCAGATCGCGCCCCGGTACGCCAACCGCCCCGGCGGCTACACCCGGATCGTGAAGACCGGTCCGCGCAAGGGTGACAACGCGCCGATGGTGGTCATCGAGCTGGTGGAGGAGCTTCAGGTCGCCGAGCCGAAGGCGAACAAGAAGACCGCCGCCCGCAAGGCCGCGCAGCAGGACAAGGTCGAGGCGCTCGCCCCGGCGGAGGAGGCCCCGCGGTCGGAGAACTCCGACCAGGACGCGGAGCCGCCGGTCTCGGCGTCCGGCGACACCGCCGAGGCGCGCGAGGACAGCGACCTCGCCACCGAGGAGAACAAGGCCTGATCTCGGGCATCGTTCGGGCCCGGCACCCCATCGGGGTGCCGGGCCCGACCCGTAACAGGAGGTACGAGGTGGACGAGCGGATCCGGCTGCGGCTGGATGTCTCGTACGACGGCACCGGCTTCTCCGGCTGGGCCGCCCAACCGACCCGGCGCACCGTCGCCGGGGTGCTCGTCGAGACCCTGGACCTGGTCCTCGGCGCCGGCACGGCCACCGGGTTGACCGTGGCCGGGCGGACCGACGCGGGGGTCCACGCCACCGGGCAGGTCTGCCACCTCGATCTGCCCGCCGAGGTGTGGCGGCAGCACGAGGGTCGGCTGCTGCGACGGCTGGCCCGGCTGCTCCCCACCGACGTGCGGGTGCGGGAGATGACCGAGGTGCCGGCCGACTTCGACGCCCGGTTCTCGGCCACCTTCCGACGCTACGAGTACCGGGTCACCGACGCCCGGTACGGCGCGGAGCCGCTGCGCCGGCACGAGGTGCTGGCCTGGCCGCGGCCCCTGGATCTGGCGGCGCTGAACGCCGCGGCGGCCGGCCTGGTCGGGGAGCACGACTTCGCCGCGTACTGCCGGCGTAAGGAGAACGCGACGACGCTGCGCGAGGTGACCCGGCTGGACTGGCGTCGCGACCCGGACGGCATCCTGGTCGCCACCGTGCAGGCGGACGCGTTCTGCCAGGCGATGGTGCGCAGCCTGGTGGGGGCGATGCTGGTGGCCGGGGACGGCCGCCGCCCGGTGGAGTGGCCGGGCACGCTGCTGACCCGCCGGGAGCGGTCCAGCGAGGTGACCGTGGCCCCGGCGCACGGGCTGACCCTGGTCGAGGTGGGGTACCCGGCCGATCCGACCGAGTACGCCCGCCGCGCCGACCTCACCCGCCGGCTGCGGGTGCCCGTCGAGGGCTGAGCGGACTGGCCGGTCACGGTGACCGCCGACGGCGGGGTGCGGTCAGTCGCCCGGTAGTTCGTCGTCGCCGGTGGTGCCGCTCTGGGTGCCGCCGCTCTCGGTCGGCCCCGCCGTCGGTTGCCCCGCCGTGCCGCCATCGGCCCGCCGTTCCAGCACGCCCCGGCTGAGGTGCAGCTCGAGCATGTCGAACAGGATCTCCCGGATCGTGGTGTCACCGGACTTGACGGCCACCCCGTCCGTGCGGACCACCAGCGCGTACGCCAGGTAGTGGCCGCGGACCTGCCAGCCGACCCGGGCGGGGGCTGTCGCCACCACCTCGGTGCCGTCGCCTTCCTTGCCGACCATGCCCTGGAACCGGCCCTGCCGCTCGTCGAGCAGTTGCCGGATCCGGTCCCGGGCCCGTTCCGCGCTCACCTTGTCGGTCAGGTTGAACAGCCCGGTGGTGACCAGGTGGTTGCCGCCGGGAGCCCGCAGGGTGGCCCGTACCACCTGGTTGCAGCCGAGCCGGACCAGCAGGTCGGCGACCTCGTCGGTGGCGGCGACGGCGCAACTGCCGCTCGAGTGTGTCTTGACCACCTGGTAGCCCGGCTGGCCGTCGGTGACCTTCAGTTCCTTGCCGGGGAAGAGTTCCTTGGCGGTGAGGGGGGCCTGGTCGGTGTCCCGGGAGTCGAGGTCCTGCCGTTCTTCGGCGGGGTCGGACGCGGCGGCGTTCGGCTGGTACGTCGGGGTGGTCTCCGGCTGTGGGCCGCGGTCCACCAGCAGCGCGGCGGCGCCCAGGCCGCAGAGCGCGAGGAGGACCAGGACGGCCGCGCCACCGACCAGCACCTGCCAGAGCCGGCCGCCCCCGCGCCGGGAGGTCGGCTCGATCGGCTCCGCTGAGGTGTAGACCTGCTCGCGTGGCGGGGCGGGCGGGATGTCGGCACGGGTCGGCGGCGGAGCGGACGACGGCAGCGCGATCTGGTTCGTCCGGCGCAGCGACGGGGTGGGGAAACGCGACGGAGAGGGCCCGGCAGGCGGAGGCGGACCAGCGCCGGCCACGGACAGGTCGGACCCGTCATCCGGGTACTCCACGAAAGCGTCCTCATCGGACTCGTACCGATACACCATGTCGCCCAGACTAGGAGGCATTGTCCCTTTAGGGGGTAATAATGGGAAATGTAGGTGTGGGCCGTGTCGGGGCGTGCTGCGACCAATGCGAGAATTGCCGGCGTGACCGGCGACCACTACTTCACCGCTCAGCCCGCCAGCGACGCCCCGCCGCGCGAGGTCGAGTTCTCCGTCGCCGACCGCGACTACCGGCTCGCCTCGGCCGGCGGGGTCTTCTCCGCGAGCCGTCTCGACCCGGGCACCGCGGTGCTCCTGCGCAAGGCCGAGCTGCCCACCACCGCCACCACCGGCGACCTGCTCGACCTCGGCTGCGGGTTCGGGCCGATCACCTGCGTGCTGGCCGACCTTGCGCCGGCGAGCACCGTCTGGGCGGTCGACGTCAACGCCCGCGCCCGCGAGCTGACCGCCGCCAACGCGGCCCGGGTCGGCGCCGGCGACCGGGTCCGGGTCAGCGCGCCGGACGACGTGCCGGCAGAGCTTCGCTTCGCCCAGCTCTGGTCCAACCCGCCGATCCGGATCGGCAAGGACGGGTTGCACGACCTCCTGCTGCGCTGGCTGCCCCGGCTCGCCCCGGACGGCGTCGGCTGGCTGGTGGTCGCCCGGCACCTCGGTGGCGACTCGCTGCACCGCTGGCTCACCGACCAGAGCTGGCAGGTCGAGCGGCACGCCAGCCAGAAGGGCTTCCGGGTGCTGCGGGTCACCCGGTAATTGGATGTACCGCCCGGCCCCTGCTGGGGCAGGATCCCGGCGTGGGATACGTGGACGTGGCAGCGGTCGGGCATATCCTGCCCGATGGTCGGGAACTCTTCGCCGACGTGTCGTTCCGGGTCGGGGAGGGCGGCAAGATCGCCCTGGTCGGGCCGAACGGCGCGGGTAAGACGACACTGCTGCGGATGGTCGCCGGTGACCTGCCGGTGCGTACCGGCGCCGTCGCGCGGGCCGGCGGGCTGGGCGTGATGCGCCAGTTCATCGGCATGATCGGCGACGAGTCGACACTCGCCGACCTGGCGCTGTCGCTCGCCCCACCGCCGCTGCGCGAGGCCGGCCGCCGGCTCAGCGAGACCGAGACGGCCATGCGGGCGGCCGAGGTCCGCGGCAAGTACAGCACCGCGGCCGGCAAGGCGCAGCTGGCGTACGCAGACGCGCTGGGCGCCTGGGGCGAGTCCGGCGGGTACGACGCCGAGGTGCTCTTCGACACCGTCGCCACCATCGTGCTCGACCAGCCCTGGGACGCCGTCCGGGACCGACCGGTCCGCACCCTCTCCGGTGGGCAGCAGAAGCGGTTCGCGCTGGAGCTGCTGCTGCGCGGCCCGGACGAGGTGCTGCTGCTCGACGAGCCGGACAACTTCCTCGACGTGCCCGGCAAGCGCTGGCTGGAGGCGCGGCTGCGCGAGTCGACCAAGTCCGTGCTCTACGTCTCGCACGACCGCGAGCTGCTGGCCCAGACCGCCGACCGGGTGGTCGCCGTGGAGGGCGGCAGCGCCTGGGTGCACCCGGGCGGCTTCGCCAGCTGGCACTCCGCGCGGGTGGCCCGGCACGCCCGCCTCGACGAGCTGCGCCGGCGCTGGGACGAGGAGCACCAGAAGCTGCGCGAGCTGATGCTGATGTACAAGCAGAAGGCGGCGTACAACGACGGGCTCGCCTCGCGGTACCAGGCCGCGCAGACCCGGCTGCGCAAGTTCGAGGAGGCCGGGCCGCCGCCCGTACCGCCGAAGGACCAGGACATCCGGATGCGGCTGACCGGCGGGCGGACCGGCAAGCGTGCGGTCATCTGCGAGCAGCTGGAGTTGGACGGCCTGACCTACCCCTTCGACCTGGAGATCTGGTACGGCGACCGCTTGGCGGTGCTCGGTGCCAACGGCACCGGCAAGTCGCACTTCCTGCGGCTGCTGGCTCGGGGTGGCAGCGACCCCGACCCGGCCAACGGGCCGGTCGACGGGGCGGCCGCGCTCGCCCCGGTGGCGCACGACGGCACGGCCCGGCTCGGCGCCCGCGTGCGCCCGGGGCACTTCTCCCAGACCCACGACCGGCCGGAGTTGATGTCGAAGACGCTTGTCGAGATCCTCTGGCGGGGCGACGAGCACCGGACCGGCATGGATCGGCACACGGCGATGGGGGTGCTCAGCCGCTACGAGCTGGCCGGGCAGGGTGACCAGCGCTTCGGCACCCTCTCCGGCGGGCAGCAGGCCCGGTTCCTGGTGCTGCTGCTGGAGCTCTCCGGGGCGACCCTGCTGCTGCTGGACGAGCCCACCGACAACCTCGACCTGGCCAGCGCGGAGGCGTTGGAGGCGGGCCTGAACGCGTTCGAGGGAACGGTGATCGCGGTCACCCACGACCGCTGGTTCACGCGATCCTTCGACCGTTTCGTGCTGTTCGGTGGCGATAGCGAAGTGGTGGAGACCCCGGAGCCGGTCTGGGACGTGGGCTGAGGCGAAGGAAGGGCCCCTTGTTAACGCCAGGTGTTAACAAGGGGCCCTTCCTTCGCTGGGCATAGGGTGGATCTCGTGACTGAGATGACCTATCGCCGGCTGGGCGACTCCGGGCTCGTGGTGTCCGTGGTCGGCATCGGCTGCAACAACTTCGGCCGTAAGCTCGACCTCGACGGCACCCGAGCGGTGGTGGACGCCGCCCTGGACGCCGGGATCACCCTGTTCGACACCGCTGACATCTACGGCGAGCCGCAGGGCAGCTCCGAGGAACTGCTCGGGCAGGCGCTCAAGGGACGCCGGGACGACGTGGTGGTGGCCACCAAGTTCGGCATGGACATGAACGGCCTCAACGGGCCGGACTTCGGTGCCCGGGGGTCGCGGCGCTACATCGCCCGCGCGGTGGAGGCGTCGCTGCGCCGGCTCGACACCGACCACATCGACCTGTACCAGATGCACGAGCCCGACCCGGGCACGCCGATCGACGAGACCCTCGCAGCCCTGGACGACCTGGTCCGGGACGGCAAGGTGCGCTACCTGGGCAACTCCAACTTCGCCGGCTGGCAGATCGCCGACGCGGACTGGATCGCCTCGTCCAACGGCCGGGCCCGCTTCATCAGCGCGCAGAACCACTACAGCCTGGTGGAGCGGTCCGTGGAGGCCGAGGTGATCCCGGCCTGCGAGCGGTTCGGTCTCGGCATGCTGCCGTTCTTCCCGCTTGCCAACGGCCTGCTCACCGGCAAGTACAAGCGTGCGGGGCGGCCGCCGGCCGGCAGCCGGCTCTCCGGCGGTGGCCGGTACGCGGAGCGACTCGCCGCCGCCGACTGGGACACCATCGAGGCGATCGAGGCGTACGCGGCCGAGCGGGGGCTGACCATGCTCCAGGTGGCGATCGGCGGGCTGGCCGCCCAGCCGGCGGTGACCTCGGTGATCGCCGGTGCCACCACGCCCGAGCAGGTGCACGCCAACGCCGCTGCCGGCACCTGGGAGCCCACCGACGAGGATCTGGCGGCCCTGCGCGCCGTCCTCTGATGCCCGGCGTGGGTGGCGCGGGATCCTGATCCACCCCGCGTTCCCTGAAGTCGGGGTGTCCTGTGGTCCGGGACACCCCGACTTCTGGGATACCGAGTCGATCAGTCGGTCAGATCAGAGCTGGCGACCGGGGGCGAGCCGGGTGGCGTCGCCACCGAGCCGTCCGGCGCCCTTGACCGGCTCGCCGTCGTTCGCCTTGACTCCGGCCTTGCTGGCCGTGCCGCCGAGCCGGACGATCATGGCGTCGGCGTCCCGGATCAGGACGTCCCGGATCTCCGCCTCGCCCACCAGCGTGGCGTTGGCGGCGAGCGTCCGGAAGTCGGTCAGCTGCTTGATCGCCTTGTTGTCGTTGCCGGCAGCCTCGGCCTTGCGGGCCGCGTCGAGCTTCGCCGTCAACTGCTTGTGCGCCTTGGCCGAGAGCCGCCCCGTCGCCTTGAACCGGTCCAGCAGGTTCTGCATGTCCCGGAACGAGGTGGTGACGAAGAACCGGACCGTCGAGGTCGTCGTGTTGCCCGCCTTGTCGGTCGCGGTCACGGTCAGCTCGTGCAGGCCGAGCGGCAGCTCGTACATGGCCTGCAGGGTGCCGCTGGCGTACGCCTGGCCGTTCAACCGGCCCACCACGGACGCGATGCCCGAGGTGGGGTCGACGGCCTGCCAGGACACCCGGACGTCCTGGCTGTCCCCGTAGAGCTGGCCGTCGGCGATCCCGGAGACCAGCAGCGTCGGTCTGGTGCCGTCGATCCGCAGCACCGCCGACTTGAGCGTCTCGGCGTTGCCCGCCTTGTCGGTGGCGCGGAACAGCAGCTCGTGCTGCCCGTCGCCGGTCACCTCGACCGGCGTCGTGTACGGCGTCCACGCGCCGCCGTCCAGCGACCACTCCACCGTCTTCACCCCGGAACCGGCGTCGGTAGAGGTCAGCACGACCGGGATGGTCCCGTCGTGCCAGCCGGCGTCGTTCGCCGGAGCGAACGTCGCCGAGGTGACCGGCGCGGTGGCGTCGATCCGGACCGTGACGGTCTTCGTCGACTCCACGTTGCCCGCCTCGTCGGTCGAGCGGAACCGCAGCTCGTGCTCGCCGTCACCGCTGACCGCCACCGGAGCGGTGTAGTCCGTCCAGGTGGTGGCCCCGCCCAGCTGGTACGCCGTGCCGGCCAACCCGCTGCCGCCGGCCTCGTCGGCCGCGGTGAGGGTGACCGTCACCGGCCCGGTGTACCACCCGTCGGTCGGGGTGCCGGAAACCGCCGCAGTGGTGACCGGCGCCGTCTCGTCGGCCACCCCGGTGCTCAACCGGAAGTAGTCGAACGCGGCGGTCTTCGAGGCGGTCTGGTTGGCGCCGAGCGTGAACAACCCGACCTTCGGGGTGGCCCCGACCGCGCTGTTGGTGAGCGTGGTCAACGCGGTCCAGGTCGTCCCGTCGGCCGAGTACGACGCGGTGAAGGTGTCGCCGCTGCGGGCGAGCCGCAGATGCCACACCGCGCCGGTCAGGTTGGCCGCCTCCGGTTGCGGGTTCTGGACCGCCCCGCCGATCTCGCTGCGGAACTCGATCCGCCGCGTCACCGGTTGGCCGACCTGGTTGTCCGCGATGTAGTCGAACTTGAGGTAGTTGTCGTCGTCCGCGTGCACGATCAGACCGGCCTGCTGGTACTGCTCGTTCAGCAGGCTGCCGTCGACCTTCGTCTCCAGGGTCCAGTCGCCCGACGGCGCGGTCTGGAGGATGAAGTTCTTCGGCCCGGTGTTGTCGGTGCCGTAGATGTCACCGTTGGGCACGTCGACCCGCAGCGCGCCACCGGTGACCCGGTAACCGTTCGGGTCCTCGCGCAGGATCGCGTTCCACCGGCACTTGTCCAGCGTGTCGCCGGTGAACTCGTCCGACGGCACGACCGGTCCGGCCGGGGCGTCCGGCGTGACCTGGAACCAGTCGAAGCTGGCGTCCACCACCGGCGCCTCGGTGCCGCCGTTGACCGCGAAGAGGCCGATCCGCGGGTTGGTGATGCCGTCCAGCGCGGCCGATCGTCCGACCGGGGTGAAGGTCTGCCCGTCGGCCGAGACGGCCGCGGTCAGGTTCGTCCCGTCGCTGATGATCCGCAGGTGCACGGTGTCACCCGCCGGTGCGGCGGTGCTGTCGGCGGCCTCGTTGCGCGGCGTGCCGGCCGTCTCCCGGATGAACTCCACCCGCCGGCTGCCGTTGTAGAGCAGGTCCAGCTTGGCGTAGTTGTCGTCGTCGCCGTACACCAGCAGGCCGGCCTGCTGGTAGTTGGCCGTCACCGGCAGGGTGACCCGGGTGGTCGCCTGCCAGGCCCCGGTCGGAGCCGCCTGGAGCACCAGGTTGGTGGCGTCGTTGCGGGCACCGTAGAGGTCGCCCACCGCCGTGGGCAGCCGCAGCGCGCCGCCGGCAACCGAGTAGAGCTGGTTCTCCCGGACCACGCTGGTCCACCGGTTCTTGTCGAGGCTGGTGCCGTCGAAGTCGTCCGAGCGCGCCCCGAAGCAGGACGTGTTCGGCGCGTCGACCCGCACCGGCACGGTGGCGTACGACTTCGCGCCCTTGCTGTCCGTCACCGTCAGGGTGGCGGTGAAGGTGCCCGGGCTGGTGTAGGTGTGGCTGGCGTCCAACGTGGACGCGGTGCCGCCGTCACCGAAGTCCCAGGCGTACGTCAGCGGGGTGTCGCCCTCGGCGTCGGTGGCCGTGCCGTCGAAGGCGACGGTGACCGGCGCGGTGCCGGTGGCCGGGGTGGCGGTGGCGCTGACCACCGGTGGCGCGTTCTCGGTGACGCCGCGGCCGAGGAAGTCCATCCAGTTGACGTTGAACAGCGACCCCGCGCCGCCGTTCGGGTCCCGGGCGACGAAGTACAGCGTGCCGCTCGCGGCGCCGGTCACCGGCGCGGTCACGTCCGTGTACGTCTGCCACCCGCCGGTGCCCGGCACGGTGGCCGAGGCGACCACCGGTCCGTCGACGGCGCCGGCGCGGACCTCGACCCGGCCTCCGGAGACTGCCGAGGCGGCCCGGAACCGGATGTCGGTGACGTTGGTCAGGTTCGCCGGGGCGAGCGACCACCAGTCGCCGTCCTCGATGAACCCGATGTTCTGGCCGCCGCCGGCGCTGTCGCCGCCGGTCTCCCGCTGCACGCCGGCGTCGCCGCCGCCGGTGCTCCCCGGCGCCCGCCCGGTGGCGGTGAAGTACTCGGCCTGCTTGCGCTTGGGCTGCAACTGCTCGATCGCGCGGCCGGTGAGCGGGCCGGCCCCGCCAGCGCCGCCCTGGTCGGTGTAGGTGGCCTCGAAGACCGCGAAGACGTTCGCCTCGGCGCCGTGCCCGGAGGCGAGCGACGTCTGGACGGTGCCGCTGCAGCCGGTGTGCTGCTCCAGCGGGTGGGCGTGCTCGTCGTGGCCGAGCAGCACCTGGAGTCGCACCCGGTCGCAGTCGATCTGCCCGTCCTCCGGGTCGGTCACCTTGATCGTGTAGTGGACCTGGTCACCCCAGTCGAAGAAGCCGCCGTCCGGCGGGAACTCGATGGTCACCGTCGGCGCGGTGTTGCCCACGGTGACCGGCACGTTGGCCACCGCGGTACGGCCCTTCGGGTTGGTGACGGTGAGCTGGGCGGTGAAGCTGCCCGCCGTGGCGTAGGTGTGCGTCGGGTTGGCCTCGGTGGAGGTCTGCCCGTCGCCGAAGGCCCAGGCGTAGGTGAGCGCGCCGCCGTCCGGGTCGCGCGACCCAGCGCTGGAGAATTCCACCGTCAACGGCGCGGGCCCCGACGTCGGGGTGGCCGCCGCCACCGCGATCGGCGCGCGTTCACCGGCGATGTAGTCGATCCGGTAGACGCCGGAGTTGTCGTTGTTGCCGCCGAAGCCGCTGCCCCACTCGATCAGGTAGAGCGCGCCGTCCGGGCCGAACTCGAAGTCCATCGGCCGGAGCATGCCCATCCCGGTGAGCAACTGGTTGATGTCCACCAACGACCTGCCGTCGGCGGTCACCTGCATGGTGTACATCTTCGACTGGTTCCACTCGCCGAGCAGCGCCTTGCCGTCGTAGTACGCCGGCCACTTCCGGTCGGAGTCGAGGTCGGCGTCGTACCGGTAGACCGGGCCGCCCATCGGGGCGCCGCCGCCGCCGATCTCCGGGTATCGCGCGTCACCGGCGTACCCGTAGTCGACGGTCGCTGGGACGACCGGCGGGAGGTTGGTCAGGCCGGTGTTGTTGGGCGAGTTGTTCACCGGGGCTGCGCAGTCGAACTTCGCCCCGCTCGGGCCGGACGGGAACGTGTAGTCGTTGTACGCCTCGTTCGTCCCGGTGCAGTACGGCCAGCCGTAATTGCCGGGGGTGACGATGTTCCACTCGACCAGGCCGCGCGGGCCCCGGGTGGGGCTGTCCGCGTTGGCGTCCGGCCCGTAGTCCGCGACGTAGAGCGTGTTGGTCTTCGGGTCGGTGCCGATCCGGAACGGGTTGCGGAAGCCCATCGCGTAGATCTCGGGACGGGTCTTCTCGGTGCCCGGCGCGAAGAGGTTACCCGCCGGGACGGTGTACGTCCCGTCGTCCTCCGGGTGGATCCGGATCACCTTGCCGCGCAGGTCGTTGGTGTTGCCGGAGGTGCGCTGCGCGTCGTAGTCCTGGCGGCCCGGCCGCTCGTCGAGCGGCGAGTACGCGCTCGACTCGAACGGGTTGGTGTTGTCGCCGGTGGCCAGGTACAGGTTGCCGACACTGTCGAACGCCATGCTGCCGCCGGCGTGGCAGCAGGTGTTGCGCTGGGTGTCGACCCGCAGCACCTGCTTCTCGCTGGCCGGGTCGATGGTGTCGCCGGTCACGGTGAACCGGGACAGCAGGTTGCGCGCGATGCCGTCGTTCGGGGCGTGGTAGAGGTACACCCACCTGTTGGTGGCGAAGTCCGGGTCGAGCCGGATGCCGATCAGTCCGTCCTCGTTGCCGGTGAAGACGTCCAGGTCGAGGGCGGTGAACGTGCTGCCGGTGTCCGGCTTGACGACCTGCACCCGGCCGTCCCGCTCGACGTAGAAGACCCGCCCGTCCGGGGCGATGTCCAACTCCATCGGGTTGCTGGTGTTGCTGTCCAGGGTGACCTTCTCGAAGCTCGCGGTCTTCGAGGCGCCGCAGTCGGCGTCCGCCACCCCGGCGGCGGTCCGGATCCCGCCGAGCAGGTGGGAGAGGAACTCCGGCTCGGCGTACGACTCCCGGGTGTGCCCGCCCCCGGTGTACCAGGAACGGCCGCCGTCGAAGTCCTGGCACCAGGCGATCGGGTGGTCGGCGCCCATCGCACCGGCGCCCGGGGTGTAGCTCTTCTCGTCCAGGCTGGCCAGCACGTGCACGTCCGGCCGGGGGTTGGTCTGGTAGTTGTACCACTCGTCGAAGCGGGACCAGCGGTCCGGAAGCTCGGCGGTGGACGGGTGGGCGTGGTCCTCCACCTTGACCGTGGCCTGCTGGTTCGCGGGGTGGTTGGCGAAGTACGCGCCGACGAGGTCGCCGTACCAGGCCCAGCTGTACTCGGTGTCCGAGGCGGCGTGGATGCCGACGTAACCGCCGCCGGCACGCACGTACCGCTCGAACGCGGGCTGCTGCTCGGCGTCCAGCACGTCGCCGGTGGTGGAGAGCCAGATCACCGCCCGGTATTTCGCCAGATTGGCGTCGGTGAACGCGCCACCGTCCTCGGAACTGTCCACGGTGAATCCGTTGGCCTCGCCCAGTTGTTGGATCGCGGCGAGCCCGGTGGGAATGGAGTCGTGGCGGAAGCCGGCCGTCTTGGAGAACACCAGGACGGAGAAGGGATCGGCCGCAGCCTTTGGCGCCTTCGGCGGCACCTGGCTGACCGGGGCCGCGGCCGGCGTGTTTCGCGGGGGGACCTGGGCGGCGGCCGGAGCCGCCTGGGCGGGCAGCCCGAACAGAGTTGTCGAGGCCAGGGCCAGGGAGATCAGGGTCGCGGTGATGGGTACTCGGGCACGACGAGAATGGGACACGCCGCCTCCTATGTCGCGGTGGACAGGGATCGCGGGGGCCGGCTCGCCGAAGACCGTCCCAGATGGAGCCGGTGCGAATGCCGTGCCAGGGCAACCACGCCAGCATTTTGTCGAATCGCTGAACAAATTAATTCGGTTGGATCAATGTCCGGCAAGATGCCGGCGGGTAACGGTTCTGCAACGGTGGGCGACATTCCGAACAGGACCGCATGAAGCGCCCAACGGATCTCGCCGAGCGGTGTGGTTTTCGCCCGCCGGCCGCCGGCCGACCCCGCCTTGGCAGACGGCCGGAACTGTCGTACGGTGACACGCAAGTAACCCACGGGAGTCCGGTGTACCGGGCTGAGAGGGGGGCTGACAGCCCCCGACCGTCGAACCTGATCCGGGTAATGCCGGCGCAGGGAGGAGCGTTGCCGTGCCGTCCCTCGGGCGACTGCATCTGATCACCGACACCCGACCCGGGCGGGATCCACTCACCGTGGTCCGGGCCGCCCTCACCACGGCCCGAGCCGACCTGGTGGTGCAGGTCCGGGTCGAGGACTCCGCCACCGACCGCGAGGCGTACGACCTGGCCCGGCGGGTGCTCGCGCTCTGCGCGCCGTACAGGGCGACCTGCCTGGTCAACGACCGGTTGCACGTGGCGTTGGCGGTGTGCGCCGCCGGTGGACACGTCGGTGCCGACGACCTACCGGTCGCCGCCGCCCGCCGGGTGCTCGGCCCCACCGGCGTGCTCGGGGCCACCGCCCGGGCACCGGAGACGGCGATCGAGGCCGTCGCCGCGGGAGCCAGCTACCTGGGCGTCGGGCCGTGCCACGCCACCAGCACCAAGGCCGGGCTGCCGGACCCGATCGGCCCGGCGGGGGTACGGGCGGTCAACGACGCGGTCGACGTTCCGGTGATCGCGATCGGTGGGGTGACCGCCGCCCGGGTGCCGGCGCTGCGAGCCGCCGGGGCGTACGGGGTGGCGGTGGTGGGCGCGGTATCCGCTGCCGCCGACCCGGCCCGGGCCACCGCCGAGCTGCTCGGGGCGCTGACGTGTTAACAGGGGGCCCTTCCTCTACAGAATCCGTTAACAAGGGGCCCTTCCTTGCGGACGTGGCGGTGGTGGGGGCGGGGCCGATCGGGTTGGCGATCGCCTGGCGGTGCGCCGCCCGCGGACTTCGGGTGGTGGTGCACGATCCGTCCCCCGGGTCGGGGGCCTCGGCGGTGGCCGCCGGGATGCTCTCTCCGGTGGCCGAGGCGTACTTCGGTGAGCGGCAGCTGACCGGGCTGCTGCTGGCGTCCGCCGCCCGGTGGCCGGCGTTCGCGGACGAGCTGACCGAGGCGAGCGGCGTCGAGCTGGGCTACCGGACCGAGGGCACCCTGCTGGTCGGGCTGACCGCGGACGACCTGGCCGAGGCGCGCCGGCTCTGGGCGTACCAGCAGGGGTTGGGCCTGCCGGTCACCCCGCTGCGCCCCACCGAGCTGCGCGACCGCGAGCCGGCGCTCGCGCCGCGGGTGCGCGGCGGGGCACTCGCGCCCACCGACCACCAGGTCGACCCACGGTTGCTGGTGCCGGCGCTGCGCACGGCCGCGCAGCGGGCCGGCGCGGTGCTCGCCCCGCGGGCGGTCCGTTCCCTCGCCGAGGTGGACGCCCGGGTCACCGTGGTCGCCGCCGGCTGCGGCGCCGCCGCCCTCACCGGCCTGCCCGTGCGGCCGGTGAAGGGCCAGATCCTCCGGCTACGCGCGCCCGGCGGCGCCGCGCCGGGCTTCCGGCACGTGATCCGGGGGTACGCCGACGGCGAGCAGGTCTATCTGGTGCCCCGCGCAGACGGCGAGGTGGTGCTCGGCGCGACGGTCGAGGAGCGGTCGGACACCACGGTCACCGCCGGCGCGGTGCTGCGCCTACTCCGTGCCGGCGTCGACCTGCTCCCCGAGCTGGCCGAGTACGACCTGGTCGAGACGGTCGCCGGGCTGCGTCCGGGCACCCCGGACAACGCGCCGATCCTCGGGCCGCTGTCCGACCGGCCGGACGTGCTGGCCGCCACCGGGCACCACCGGCACGGCATCGTGCTCACCCCGGTCACCGCCGACCTGATCGCCGACCTGGTCACCACCGGCGTGCCCGATCCGCTGCTCACGCCCTTTCACCCGGGCCGGTTCGCCGCCGCCGGCCCGGATCCCACCAGCGCGGCCGGTCGGCTGGCCGGGCCTGGTGCGGCCGATGTCGGCGCACCTGATCGGACGACAGAGGAGGACCGGTGGAGTTGACGGTGAACGGGACCGGGCGCAGCGTCCCCGGTGGAGCGTCGGTGGCCGATCTGGTCAGCGACATCGCGCCGCAGCAGCGCGGGGTGGCGGTCGCGGTCAACGGCGAGGTGGTGCCCCGAACCGGCTGGCCGACCACGGCGCTGCGCGACGGTGATCGCGTCGAGGTGCTCGCCGCCGCGCAGGGCGGGTGACCGGCGTGCCGTTCGAGCTGGGTGGGGCGACGTTCACCTCGCGGCTGATCCTCGGCACCGGCGGCGCCGCGAACCTGCACGTGCTGGAGCAGGCGATCCGGGCGTCCGGCACCGAGCTGGTCACTCTGGCGCTGCGCCGGGTGGACACCGCGCCGGGCAGCGCCGGTGGGCTGCTGGAGCTGCTGGACCGGTGCGGGGTACGGCTGCTGCCGAACACCGCCGGCTGCCACACCGCGACCGAGGCCGTGAAGGTGGCCCGGCTGGCCAGGGACGCGTTCGACACCGACTGGATCAAGCTGGAGGTGATCGCTGACGAGCGGACCCTGCTGCCCGACGGGGTCGAGCTGCTCCGCGCCGCCGAGGAGCTGGTCGCCGACGGATTCACCGTGCTGCCGTACACCAGCGACGACCCGGTGCTCGCCCGCCGGCTGGCCGACGTGGGCTGCGCCGCGGTGATGCCGGCCGGCGCGCCGATCGGCTCGGGGCTCGGCATCGGAAACCCGCACCACATCCGGCTGATCCGGCAGGGCGTGGACGTGCCGGTGATCCTGGACGCCGGCATCGGCACGGCGTCCGACGCGGCGCTGGCGATGGAGCTGGGCTGCGACGCGGTGCTGCTGGCCAGCGCGGTCACCCGGGCCGCGGACCCGGTCGCGATGGCGACCGCGATGCGGTACGCGGTCGAGGCGGGTCGGCTGGCCGCTGGCGCCGGCCGGATCGCCCGCCGCTTCCACGCCCTCCCGTCCACCCCCGACGAGGGAAGACCCGACCTGTGACCCCCGAGCGCGTCCCGCCCGGGTGCCCGGCAACCCTGCCGTCGGGCGTTGTCGTGCTGACGGATCGGCGGGTGGCGCGGGGGGCGCTCGATCAGGTGGTGGCGGGGGCCGTTGCCGGGGGAGTGCGCTGGGTGGTGCTGCGGGAGAAGGACCTCCCCCGCGCCGAGCGCGCCGCCCTCGCCGCCGACCTGCGCGCGATCCTCGCCGATGCCGGCGGAACCCTGATCGTGGCTGGCCCCGACCCGCTCGGCGGCGACGCCGTCCACCTGCCCGCCGCCGGCCCGTACCCGCCCCCGACCCACCGGCTGGTCGGCCGCTCCTGCCACAACCAGTCCGAGCTGCACCGGATCACCACCGAGAACTACGCCACCGTCTCCCCGGTCTACCCCACACAAACCAAACCCGGCTACGGCCCACCCCTGCACCCCGAGGGCCTGCGAAAGCTGATCCAGGCCAGCCCAACACCGGTGCTGGCGCTGGGCGGCGTGGAAACCCCAGATCAGGTGATCGCCTGTATCGAGGGGGGAGCAGCAGGAGTCGCGGTACTAGGCGCAGTCATGCGAGCCGAAGACCCAACCGAAGCAGCCACCACCCTGACCAGGGCCTTCACGAAGGCGGTCACCCCGATGACGCAAACCCGGCGCGGAGGCGCCCAGGTCCCCACGACGGGGCTGCGGCCGACCGTGCCCACGCAGGGATCAAGCCTGACCGCCCGGAGTGGGCACGGTCGGCCGCAGCCCCAAACCGCAACCAAGGAGGAGCCGTGACACCGACCACAATCCTCACCATCGCCGGCTCCGACTCCGGAGGCGGCGCCGGCATCCAGGCCGATCTCAAGGTCTTCGCGGCGCTCGGCGCGTACGGCACCAGCGTCCTCACGGCGGTCACCGCGCAGAACACCCGGGGCGTCGACGCCGTCCTGCCGCTGCCCCCGCGCACGGTCACCGAGCAGCTGGACAGCGTGCTCGCCGACTTCACGGTCTGCGCGGTCAAGACCGGGATGCTCGGCAATCCCGCCGTCGCCGACGCCGTGGCCGAGGCCGCCCGGGACGGCCGGCTGCCCCAGCTCGTCGTCGACCCGGTGCTGGTGGCCACCAGCGGCCACCGGCTCGGCGTGGTGAGCGCGGTCGAACGGCTCCTGCCGTACGCCAGGGTGGCGACGCCGAACTGCGCGGAGGCCGCCGCCATCACCGGACGCCCGGTGGACGACGTGGCCGGGATGGTCGCGGCCGCCGAGGCCCTCGCGGCCGGCGGCCCGAAGTACGTGGTGGTCACCGGCGGTGACCTGGACGCGGGCGAGGCGGTCGACGTGCTGCACGGCGGCGGCCACACCACCCTGCTGCGCGCACCCCGGGTGGACACCCGGCACACCCACGGCACCGGGTGCTCGTTCTCGGCGGCGATCGCCGTGCGGCTCGCGCTGGGCGATCCGGTGCCGGCGGCGGTGGGGGTCGCCAAGGAGTACGTGCTCCGCGCACTGACTGGAGCGCGGGGTTGGGAGCTGGGTGCGGGCCGTGGGCCGCTGGATCACTTCGGCTGGTCCGCTTGATCACCAGGGAGGCTGTCATGCAGGCACGAGGCAAGGTGTACGTCGAGGGGTCACGGCCCGATGTCCGGGTGCCGTTCGCGGAGGTGGCGCTGACCGGTGACCATCCGCCGGTGCGGCTCTACGACACGTCCGGTCCCGGCTCGGACCCGGAGGTGGGGCTGCCGCCGCTGCGCGGGCCGTGGATCGCCGAACGGGGTGACGTCGCCCCGGCGCGGGGCGCGGGTACGCCATTGGCCGGGGCGGACGGGCGCCGACCGACCCAGCTCGCCTACGCGCGGGCCGGCGTGGTGACGCCCGAGATGGAGTTCGTGGCGATCCGAGAGAACGTCGACCCGGAGCTCGTCCGCGCCGAGATCGCCGCCGGCCGGGCGGTGCTGCCGCTCAACGTCAACCACCCGGAGTGCGAGCCGGCGATCATCGGCAAGGCGTTCCTGGTCAAGGTGAACGCCAACATCGGCACCTCGGCGGTCAGCTCGTCCGTCGCCGAAGAGGTGGAGAAGCTGACCTGGGCCACCCGCTGGGGTGCGGACACGGTGATGGACCTGTCCACCGGCAAGCGGATCCACGAGACCCGCGAGGCGATCGTGCGGAACTCGCCGGTGCCGATCGGGACGGTGCCGATCTACCAGGCCTTGGAGAAGGTCGGCGGCGACCCGGTGAAGCTGAGCTGGGAGGTGTTCCGGGACACCGTGGTCGAGCAGGCCGAGCAGGGCGTGGACTACATGACGGTGCACGCCGGGGTGCTGCTGCCGTACGTGCCGCTCGCGGTGAACCGGGTGACCGGGATCGTCTCCCGGGGCGGCTCGATCATGGCGGCCTGGTGCCTGGCGCACCACGAGGAGAACTTCCTCTACACCAACTTCGCCGAGCTGTGCGAGCTGCTGGCCCGCTACGACGTGACCTTCTCCCTCGGCGACGGGCTGCGGCCCGGCTCCATCGCCGACGCCAACGACGAGGCGCAGTTCGCCGAGCTGCGCACCCTCGGCGAGTTGACCAAGGTCGCCTGGGAGCACGACGTGCAGGTGATGATCGAAGGGCCCGGGCACGTGCCCATGCACAAGATCAAGGAGAACGTGGACCTCCAGCAGGAGTGGTGCCACGAGGCGCCGTTCTACACGCTCGGCCCGCTGACCACCGACATCGCGCCGGCGTACGACCACATCACCTCGGCGATCGGCGCCGCGATGATCGGCATGTTCGGCACCGCGATGCTCTGCTACGTCACCCCGAAGGAGCACCTGGGCCTACCGGACCGCGATGACGTCAAGGCGGGCGTGATCGCGTACAAGATCGCGGCGCACGCCGCGGACCTTGCCAAGGGCCATCCCGGCGCGCAGGCGTGGGACGACGCGCTGTCCAAGGCGCGGTTCGAGTTCCGCTGGGAGGACCAGTTCAACCTGTCGTTGGACCCGGAGACGGCGCGCTCGTACCACGACGCCACGCTGCCCGCCGAGCCGGCGAAGACGGCGCACTTCTGCTCGATGTGCGGCCCGAAGTTCTGCTCCATGAAGATCACGCAGGAGCTCAAGGAGTACGCGGCCCGCGGCATGAAGGACAAGTCGGCGGAGTTCGTCTCCGGCGGTGGAAAGGTCTACCTGCCGCTGGCCTGATCCGCCTACCCCGCGCCGGCCGCCCGTGCACAGGCGAGCCCGCGCGGGGCTGCGGGGTCAGTCGCGGTGGTGTCGTCCGGTGGAGCGCAGCGAGCAGCGGCCGTTCTCCTGCTCCGGCTCGTTGTCCGCCACCGGCTCGCTCAGGCCGCTGACCCAGTCGACGAACTCCTCGTCCTGTGCCGGCAGCGGCTCGGTCGCCTCCGGTGCGGCCGGGCTCTCCTCGTCGGCGCGGGACCGGTTGCGGCGGAACAGGCCGCCGAGCCGTCCCCGGCGGGAGGGCTGCTCCGCGTCGTTGCCGGCGCCCGGTGCGGCGTCGGCGCTCGCCGGACCGTCGGTATAGACGCCGGTCTGTTCCGGCACCAGCGGAGCGGCCGCGGTCGGGGAGGCCTGTCCCGCCGCAACGGTCGGAACAGGCTCGGCGGCCAGGTCCGGCGTGCCGGCCGCCCGTCGCCATCGGGTGGCCGCCCGGTCCGACGCGCTGCGCGGGACAGCCGGTGTGGCTGTGCCGTTCGGTGTGGCGGTGCCGTTCGGGCTCGACGCTCCGGCGGGAGGTGCCGGGTCGCCGGCCGAGGGCGAGTCGGTCGACGCCGGCCAGGTGGCGCCCGCCGAACTTTCCAGCGGGTCTGCCGCCCCCTCGCGGCGTGCGGTGGTGAACGCGTCCCAGGTGCTGGCCCTGCTCAGGTCCGGCAGGGGTGCCCGGTGCCGGGGGCGCAGCGTCCGCTCGGTCGGCTCCTCCGGGCTGATCGGGGTGTCCGATGCGGAAGGTTCCGGGGCGCCGGCCTGTGGAGGTGCCGTCCACGCCGGGGTGACCGGCCAGGCTGGCGCGGCCGGGGTCCACCGATCCGCCTCCGGGGTGGCTGCCGCCGGCCGGATCAGAGGTCCGGCGGGACCACTCGCGGTCGCGGACCGTTCGGTGTCGGTGTCGGTGGTCCGGGGCGCGACCGCGGCTGCGGAATCACCGCCCGGGTCGGCCGCCGTCGGGCCGATGGTGGCGGGGCTCGCAGGGCCGGTGGTGGCGGCCGGGGTCGCCGCGGGCGTCCCGGCTACCGGACCGGGCTCGGTGCCCGGGGCGTCCTCGCCGGGGCGGGACCCGTCGGTGGCCGTGCCGGTGCCGTCGGTGGCCTTGGCTGGCCGGGTGGTTCTTCTGGCGCGGCCTGCGGTCGTGGACCTGCCCGGGTCGGCGGCGACCTCCGGGTCGGACGGCGTCGTACCGTCGGCCAAGTCTGCGGTCGTGGCGGCCGGTGCGGCCTTCGGCTTGCGGGTCCGGCGCGGCTTGGGCGCCGGTGCGTCGGCCGTGCCGTCACCGGCAGTGCCGGCGCTCTCGTTGGTCGTCCCCGCGCTGGTCGTGCCGGTGCTCTTGCTCGCCGCGCCCGTGCTGGTCGTGCCCGCGCTCGCTGTGGTCGTGCTCGCGCTCGCTGTGGTCGTCTCCGGGCTCGCGCTGGTCGCGGCGGTGGTGCCGTCGATGGTTGAGTGGTGGCTCGTCGCGTCTTCGCCGGTCGGCTGGGCCGTGCCGGTGGTGGCCGTCGCCGCGGTGCTGGTCGAGCCGTCGTCGCCCGGACCGCCCTTCGGAGCGGTGGGGTTCGGAGCGGTGGGGTCGACGCCGACCGGACCGTCCTGGGCCGGGTCGTCGGTGCTCGGCCCGCCCCTGCTTGACGTGGTCGTGGCCGGCTCGCCCCTGCTTGCCTTGGTCGCGGCCGGCTCGTGCGTAGTGGCCGTCGTCGCGGGGTCACCGAGGTTGTCGCTGTGGTGGCGGGGACCGCCGGCCGGTCGGGGCAGGGGAGTGCCGGTCGGGTGAGCCGGCACCGACCCGTGTTGGCCGATTCCCGAGGTCGCCGGCCAGTCCCAGTGGGCCGGGACGGTGCGGACGGCACCGGTGCTGTCGGCGGCGCCCGGGTCACGTCCGGTGCTGTCGGCGGCGCGCGGGTCACGTCCGGCGCCGGCGCTGGCCAGGTCCGTGCCGGTGGACTCGGCGGCGCCCCGGTCGTCTGCCGCGTCTGCCGCGTCGGCGCCGGGTAGGGCCGGGCCGGCGGGCAACGGGCGCAGGATGTCGGTCGGCTCGATCGCCCGTCGATCGGCGGTGCGGGTACGCGCCGGCCAGCGCAGCAGGGCGGCGGCGGCCGCGCCGAGCGCGCCGGCGAGGATCGCGATCAGCGCGCCGTAGTAGGGGGTGGTCTGGTAACGATCCACCGCGTCGCCGGGACCGGCGGTCAGGTAGGCGAACGCCACCAGCGCCGGGCCGGCCACCCCGGTGGCCCCGCTGACCAGGGGGACCTGGCCACGCCAGCGGGCCAGGCCGGCGGTCGCCACGCCGGCCAGCAGCGCCGTGAGCGGCAGCAGGACCAGCGCCAGCCGTTGCGCCGCGCCGTCGTCCAACCAGCTCGGCTCGAGGACGCCGAGCCGGACCGTGGGCAGCGGGCCGACCGTGCCGAGCGACGGCAGGACGGAGACCAGCGCCAGCACCCAGACCGCACCGGCCACCGCCGCCATGTTCCAGCCCAGCTCGGGCCGGAGCAGGACGGCGATCGCCGCGCCGGCCCCGATCACCGCGCCGAGCACGGCGCAGATGCCGACCGCCCAGACCGGGTCGACGGAGATCAGTTCGGCTGCCCGGGCGGGCTGCATGCAGAGCGGAGCGACGACGGTGGCGCCGAGCGCGGCCGCGGCGCCGATGGCCAACTGCCGGCCGGTGCTGACCGGCGCGGCGTCCCGGCGGGCCAGGCGTCCGGTGAGGACGGCACCGGCAACGGCGGCGTTCGCGGCGAACCAGCCCACCCAGACGAGCTGGGCCGGCCACTGATTGACGGTCGTGCCGGTGAAGGCGCCGGTGAGTCGGACGATGCCGAATCCGTACGCGACGCCGAGCTGGCCGGCTCCGGCCAGCACGCTCACCCCGAGCGCCGTGAGCAGCAGTCTGCCCCAGGTCCGAAAGGCCATGTCCGGCACGTTACGCACCTGGTACACCCGATCGCCACCGGCGCGCCGCGCGGCGCGCCGGCCCGCTCCCGGCGGGTCTACTTGAGTTCGACCAGCCGGGCCAGGTACGTCGTATCTCCGACATTGGTGAGCATGTGTACGGCGCCGGGGTCCCGGTAGACCACTCCGCCGGTGGGTTCGTCGGCGTCGATCAGGGTGCCGTCGACCGTCTGCACGACGTTCTTCGCGCCCTCGATCGCCACCACCAGGTACGGGTGGTCGTGCCGGTGCAGCGGCTGCCGCTCGCCCGGTTCGAGCCGGATGTGCCAGACCCGGACCCGGTCGTTTTCGTACACGATCTCCTGGCCCACCGGCCCGAGCTTGGTCCCGTCGAACACGTCGGTCATCGTTCTCCGTCCAGTTGCGGGAGCACCTCGGCGGCGATCAGCTCGAGGTGGTCCAGGTCAGCGAAATCGATCAGGCGTAGGTGTACCCGGGTGGCCCCAACCGCGGCGAACTCGCCGATCCGCTGCACGAGTTGCGCGGGCGAGCCGACCACCGGGTCCTCCGGAGGTAGCGCGCTCTTCTCGTGCAGTGGCGCGGCCCGTCGCTTCGCCTCGGCGTCGGTCCGCCCGACGGCCACCACGATCCCGGCGGAGAGCACCAGCGGCGCCCGCCCGGACTCCGTCCGGCCGCTGCGGTCGCACGCCTCGCGCACCCGGTCGTACGCCTTCGCGGTCTCCGCCACGGACTTGAACGGCATGTTGAACTCGTCGGCGTACCGGGCGGCCAGCTCGGGGGTGCGCTTGGGGCCGCGCCCGCCCACGATGATCGGCGGCCCGGGCACCTGCACCGGCTTGGGCAGGGCAGGTGCGTCCACCAGCCGGTAGTGGTCGCCGGTGTAGCTGTACGTCGCGCCCGGCGGCGTCCGCCACAGCCCGGTGATCACCTCGAGCTGCTCGGCCAGCCGGTCGAAGCGTTCGCCGACCGCCGGGAAGGGGATGCCGTACGAGATGTGCTCGCGCTCGTACCAGCCGGCGCCGATGCCCAGCTCGACGCGGCCACCGCTCATCTGGTCGACCTGCGCGACCATCACCGCCAGCGGGCCGGGGAGCCGGAAGGTGGCCGACGTGACGAGGGTGCCGAGCCGGATCCGCTCGGTCTCCCGGGCGAGCGCGGCGAGGGTCAGCCAGGCGTCCGTCGGGCCGGGCAGGCCCGGGTCGGCGCCCATCGACTGGTAGTGGTCGGCGCGGAGGAAGCCCTCGAAGCCGCCCGCCTCGACCATCCGCGCGAACCGGAGCTGGTCGTCGTAGCTGGCGCCCCGGTGCGGCTCCGTGAAGACGGACATCCGCATGTCTATCGTCCTTCCGCACCGGCCGCGGCCGGCTGGTCGCGTTCCATCAACAGCTCGTGCAGGTCGGCGCTGACGCTGGCGACGTCAGCGAGGTGGGCATTGCGGCCCAGGGTGCGGGGTCGGGGGATGGTCACCTCGACGACCTTGCGGATACGGCCGGGGCGGGGGCTCAGCACGACCACCCGGTCGGCGAGCAGCACCGCCTCGTCGATCGAGTGGGTGACGAAGACGATGGTCGGCTTGTTCTCCATGTGCACCCGCTGGAGTTCGCCGGAGAGTTCCTCGCGGGTGAGCGCGTCCAGCGCGGAGAACGGCTCGTCCATCAGCATCACCCGGGGCTCGCCGATCAGCGACCGGCACAGCGACACGCGCTGCTGCATGCCACCGGAGAGCTCGTGTGGCAGTCGCTTCTCGAAGCCGGCGAGCCCGGCCACGTCGAGCAGCTGCCGGGCCCGCTCGCGGTGCTTGGCGCGGCTCCAGCCGAAGATCTCCACGGGCAGGAGAACGTTGTCCAGGACGGTGCGCCAGGGCAGCAGCGCCGGCTTCTGGAACAGCATGGCGATGTCCCGGCGGGGCCGGGTGATCGGTGTCCCGGCCACGGTGATCTCGCCGGCGCTCAGCGGGAGCAGCCCGGCCACCAGCCGCAGCAGGGTGGACTTGCCGCAGCCGGAGCGGCCGAGCACGGCGACGAACTCGCCCTCGGCGACGTCGAGGTCGATGCCCCGCAGCGCCTCCACCCGGCCGGATCGGCCCTCGAAGGTACGGGACACCCCGGACAGTCGGATCATCTCGGGCGGACCTCCGCTGAGTGGACGGTCAGGAATCTGGCAAAGGCTAGCCGGCTCATCACCTAATCGCACCGTCCGGGGTGGTCGTCAGGTTGTTTCCGTTCCGCAACCCGATACGCCTGGCGTCGCAAAGGTGGGTTTCTCGTACGCTGTGCCCGCGAAGAGTCCCCTCACAATGGCGGTGCCCGGCTTCCACCCCTCCTGCCGGTTCCGCCGCGACAACCCCCTCCGGTGGCCTGCCGGCCCCGGTCGGAAAGGACATGGTGCACTGATGAGAAGGCTGACCCGTACGGTCGCTACGGCCGCGCTGGCCACCGCCCTCGCCCTTGTCTCCGCCTGCAGCAGCGGGTCGGATTCGGCCGACGACGCCAAGGGCGGCGACAGCAAGACGCTGGAGAAGGTGACCTACCTCACCTCCTTCGGCCAGTTCGGCCGTGACTCCTACGCCTGGGTGGCGAAGGAGAAGGGCTTCTTCAAGGAAGCCGGCTTCGACGTCGAGATCAAGGCAGGTCAGGGCACCGGTGGTGTGATCCAGACCGTCGTAGGTGGCCAGGCCGACTTCGGTCCGATCGACCTCACCGGTGGTCTGCTCCAGGTCGGCAACGGCCAGGCGAGGGACTTCACTGTTGTGGCCGCGATCCAGCAGCGCACCATGGCCGGCATCGCCACGCTCGAGGGCAAGAACATCGCCTCCCCGAAGGACCTGGAGGGCAAGAAGCTCGCCGACACCCCCGGGTCCGTGGTCCGCAACCTCTTCCCGACGTACGCCCGGCTGGCCGGCGTGGACGTCAACAAGGTGACCTGGGTCAACGGTGAGGCGCAGCAGCTGATCGGCACCCTGGCCTCCGGGTCGGTGGACGGCATCGGCCAGTTCGTCGTCGGCCAGCCGACCATCGAGGCGGTGGCCAAGAAGAAGGCCGTCATGCTGCCGTACAGCAACGTGATGCAGGACCTCTACGGCAACGTGCTGATCACCTCCTCGAAGATCGCCAAGGAGAAGCCCGAGATGGTGAAGCGGTTCACCACGGCGCTGCTCAAGGGCCTGGAGTACAGCCTGGCGAACTCCAAGGAGGCCGCCGAGATCCTGAAGAAGAACGTGGACGCCACCAACACGGCGTCCGCCGCCGCCGAGCTGGAGCTGATGGCCGCGTACGTGCGCTCCGGCAACTCCGGTACCGCCATCGGCACGCTGGACAGCGGCCGGGTCGCCAAGAGCATCGCGATCCTGCAGGGCGCCGGCGCGCTGAAGCAGAACATCACCCCCGAGCAGGTCATCGACTTCAGCCTCGCGCCGAAGGCCTGATCGTCCGGTCGTCACCAGGGGGTACGTCCCACCGGCTCCGGTGGGGCGTGCCCCCGTCGCTCGTCGGCCCCGGTGGGGCCGCGGCATATCGAGGAGGACAAGATGACCGACGTCCGGTCAGCGGAGCCGGTGGCGGAAGTGCCCGCGCCCCCGGGCGCCGGCACCGAGGCGGGGCGAGCGGGGCGGGGCGCGGGCCTGCGTACCGGGGTCGGGGCGGGGCTGTTGCCCGTCGCGGGCATCCTGATCGCCCTGGCGGCCTGGTGGTTGATCGCCCGGCTGGAGCTGGTCCACCCGGCCGCCCTGCCACCGCCGGGCGACGTGCTCACCGCATTCGTCGACAAGCCCGCCCGGATGCTGGAGCACACCTGGGACACCCTGTTGGAGATCGTGTTCGGCTTCGCCCTGTCGGCGGCCGCCGGTGTCCTGCTCGGACTCTCCCTGGCCAGCTCCCGCACGGTGGAGCGGATGTTCACCCCGCTGCTGGTCGCCATCAACGCGGTGCCCAAGATCACGCTGGGTCCGCTGCTGGTGGTCGCGCTCGGTTGGGGTCAGAAGCCCATCCTGACCATGGTGTTCCTGCTCTGCTTCTTCCCGATCGTGCTCTCCACCGCGACCGGCCTGACCACGACCCCGGCCGACCTGGCGGAGCTGGTCCGCTCCTGGAACGCCTCCCGCTGGCAGGCGTTCCGCAAGGTGCGCTTCCCGGCCGCGTTGCCGCAGATCTTCGTCGGGCTCAAGGTGGCCATGCCGCTGGCCGCGATCGGCGCGGTGATCGGTGAGTTCCAGGCCGGCGAGAGCGGCCTGGGCTACGTCATCGTCCAGTACGCCGGCATCGGCGACACCGCCACCGCCTGGGCGGCGATCATGCTGGTGGCGCTGGTGAGCATCCTGCTCTACTCGGTGCTGGTGCTGCTCGAACGGCTCGCCCTGCCCTGGGTCCGAGAAACCACCAGCAGCCGCTGACCATTGAGATCATCACCAGGGCGAGCCGGTTCAGTCCCGGCTATCCCGCTCACCGTGACCGGTGAACGGCCTGAGGTGTGGCCCCGCCGTGCCCGGCGGAGGGATCAAGCCTGACCGCCCGGAGCCGGGTACGGCGGGGGCCACACCGTCCACCGACGCGGGATCGCGCCGGAGGGGGTGTGGCCCTCGACCGGCCTCAGCCCGCCAGCCGCCACCGCCCGTTGCGCGCGACCAGCGTGGTGAGCGCCTGCGGCATCAGCCCGGAGTGGTTGTCCGGCGTCATCCGGATCGGGCCGGAGAGGCCGTCCATCTGGGACGTTTCCAGCACGTCCCGGATGCCGTTCCGGTCCACCCGCCCCGCCGGGCCGCCGGCACGCAGCTCGGCGTCGGCGATGAGCTGGACCGCGTCGGCCGCGAAGGACGAGGATCCGTTGTACCCGCCGAAGCGCGCGGTGTAGTCCTGGAACCACTGCCGCCGGGCCGCCTTCGCCGGCGTCGTGGCGATCACGTCGTCGATCACCATGGTCTGGGTGAAGATGAGCGTGGCCCGTTCGGTGGCCCGGGCCGCCGCGCCGAGGAAGAGGTCGCCGGCCGCCCCCGGATCGAAGAAGAGCGACCCGCGGAAGGTGGTCTGCTGGATGCTGGTGGCGGCCAGTGTCGCCTGCTCCGGCGGGGTCCAGACGACCAGCGCGTCGGGCTTGAGCTTGGCCAGCCGCTCGACCTGCTGCGAGACGTCGGTGTCGGTGGTCTTCACCGACTCCTCGCCGAGCGGTTTGATCGTGGTCTTGGCCAGCTCCCTGCGGAGCGCGGCTGCGCCCTCCCGACCGTAGTCGTCGTTGCTGTAGAGCAGGCCAACCTTGCGGACGTTCTTGCGACGCAGTTCGGTGGTCAGTGCCGCGGCGCTGTCCACGGCGTTCGGGCCCAGCTTGAACACGTATCGCCGTTCCGCGACCGGGCTGGCGATCGCGCCGGAAGAGGCGAGCGCAATGGTGGGAATCTGCTTCTCGTTGATGGTCCCGACCGCGCCGACCGCGCATTCGTTGCAGCCACCCATGATGATGGCGCTGACCCGGGAATCACCGCTGAAGTCGGCGATGTTGCGTAACGACTCGGCGGCGTCGGAACGGTTGTCCTTCCACTTCAGCTCGATCTTCCGGCCGTTCAGCGCGCCGGACGAGTTCAACTGTTCGACCTTGAGTTCCAGGGCCCGTTGGTATGCCCGGCCGACCGGAGCGGCTACGCCGGAGAGTTCGAGGTCTGCGGCGATCACGATCGGACTCGTGTCCTGCTCCGCCCCGCCGAACTGACAGCCGGTGAGCGTGGTGGCCACTACGGCCGATGCGAGCGCCGCGATGGTCGCGGAGCGGATGGGGCTCAACTCAGTCCTCCAGGTGCGGGCGCGGGCGCTGCCCGGTCACCGCCGCTAATCCGTCCTCAGTGGAGGACGGGATCTCCTCTGCCGTACGGTGTGCGCGAAGCCTGCAAAACCTTGCCAATGGCCGGCGCTGTGGTCAAGCGCGGACGCGGGTCGCATTTTCGGGACGGCCATCCCACATGCTGGGGTAACGCAATGTTTGCAAAAGCTCACTTTGCATGCACGCGTGACCACTCTGGAGTTACATGCCCTGTTCAGGGGCTTGCGGAAATGAAGGTATCAGTTGACCGGATCATGGGTTGCGCGCCGTCCGACCGTTTCCTGCCCCACTGCGGCTTCCCAAACAGGACCTTCTCTGATGAAATCGCGGCCGTGCCGCGCGTGGTCCCCTCCGCTCGTGGCACGGTTCGGCGGGTCAGGCGGGGAAGAAACGACGGAGGCGATGTCGTGAGCACCGGACCGACGACCCTGCCCGCGCTCGGCGACACCGCTCGGCCCACGCGCCGACGGTTGCCGAGGCTGCGCGACGCCCGGATCCGGTCCAAGCTGGCGCTGATCCTGGTCGTCCCGGTGGCGGCGGTGATCGCGCTGGCCACGGTCCGGCTGATCTCGGTGGGTGAGGGCGCCTTCGACGCCACCCGGGCGCGGTCGCTCACCGCGCTTTCCATCGACGTCAGCGCGCTGACCCAGGACCTCCAGGTCGAGCGGATGGCCGCGGCGGCCTACCTGGCCGCGCCGCAGCAGCCCGCCGACGCGTACAACCTGCGGGTCCGCCAGACGCAGCAGCGGGTGGACGAGTACCGCGCCGAGCGGGCCCGGATCGGCGAGGTGCCGGCGGCTCTGCGGAGCCGGCTGACCGCGATCGACGAGCATCTGGCCACGCTGGACGGAACCCGCCAGGAGGTGCTCGACCGTCGGCAGATGGCCGTCGCCGAGGCGGTGCTGCGTTACGGCGTCATCCTCACCGACCTGGTCGCCTACGGTGACGGGCTGGCCCAACTGCCCGGCGAGGAGCGCCTGTCGGACAGCCGGCGGGCGGTCGCCGCGTTCGCCCGGGCCAAGGCGTCCGTCGCCGAGGAGGAGGCGGTCGCCTTCACCGCGCTGAGCGCCGGCCAGCTCGACGAGGAACAGTTCTCCTCCTTCGTCGCCACCCTGACCAGCCAGCAGGAGGCCCTGGTCGCCTTCTCGCTCGCCGCCGACCCGGTGCAGCGCGCTCTGGTCGACAGCACCGTCTCCGGTGACGCCGTCGGCCTGGCCGACCGGGTGGCCACCGACATCACCCGCTCGGTGGGGCAGCGCCCGCTGGTCGCCGCCCAGGACGCCACCTCCGCCATCGGCGCGGTCCACGACCTGATGCGCTGGGCCGAGATCCAACTGCAGAACCGGCTGCTCGAGCAGGCCGACCAGGCGCGCTCGAGCGTCATCCGGCAGGCCGTGGTCGAGTCGGTGCTGGTGCTGCTGACCCTGATCATCGCCGTGTCGCTGGCCGTGGTGCTGGCCCGCTCGCTGAACCACTCGCTGCGCCGGCTGCGCGAGGGCGCGCTCTCGGTGGCCAACCACGACCTGCCCGACGCGGTGCAGCGGCTGCAGAACATGGGCAGCGTGGGCGACGGCGGGGTGGACGAGATCGTCCGTCAGGTCCGGGACCCGATCCAGCTCAACAACCGCGACGAGGTCGGTCAGGTGGCGCTGGCCTTCAACGTCGTACACCGGGAGGCGGTGCGGGTCGCCGCCGAGCAGGCCGCTCTGCGTACCAGCGTCTCGGCGATGTTCCTCAACCTGGCCCGCCGCAGTCAGACCCTGGTCGACCGGATGATCGGCGAGCTGGACGCGATCGAGCGTGGCGAGGAGGATCCGAAGCGGTTGGCGCAGCTCTTCGAGCTGGACCACCTGGCCACCCGGATGCGCCGCAACGACGAGAACCTGCTGGTCCTGGCCGGCGCCGACTCCGCTGTGCCGCGCCGTGAGGACGCCCTGGTGGTGGACGTCCTGCGCGCCGCCCAGTCCGAGGTCGAGCTCTACAACCGCATCGAGTTCGGCACCGTGGACACCGACATCTCGGTGGCCGCGCACGCGGTCAACGACGTCGTACGGCTCGTCGCCGAACTGCTCGACAACGCCACCCGGTTCTCGCCGCCGAACACCACGGTGGTCGCCGACGGTCGCCGGATCCGCGACTACGTGCTGATCCAGATCGAGGACCGGGGGCTCGGCCTCAGCGATGAGCAGCTCGACTCGCTCAACCGGCGGCTGGCCGCGCCGCCGAGCGTCGACGTCGCCGCGTTCCGGCTGATGGGTCTGGCCGTGGTGAGCCGGCTCGCCTCCCGCTACGGCATCCGCGTCGAGTTGCGCCGCAACATGGAGGGCGGCACTGTTGCTCAGGTGACGTTGCCCGCCGCAACCGTGGTGCTGCCCGTCAACCGCGGCCGCGAGCAGGTGCTGACCCGGCCACGCCAGCCGATGGCGGTCGAGCAGACGCCGCTCACCCCGGTCGGTCACGCCGAGCCGTTCGCCGGTGCCACCACCTCGGCGGCGACGCTGCCCGAACAATGGCGGACCAGCACGCCGGCGCCGGCGACCTGGCCGTCCCCGCTGGAGGCCCGGAACACCGCCCCGGCCGTGCAGGCCGGCGGCTTCACCGGGGCGCACACGACGTTGCCGCCCGCGTCGGCCCCGGCCACCCCGGTCCCGCCGGCCCGAACCCCGTTCAAGGGCGGGGGTGCCTCGGTGGGCAGCCCGACCGTCGACCCGCTGCCCCGGCGCGGCTCGGGGGCGGACGCCACCGACACGCGGAATGCTCCGGTGCTGCCGGTCGGGCCGGTCGCCGGCCCCGGTGCGGTCGCGCCGCCAGCCGCGCCGCCGGTGCCGGCCGCGCCGGTCACCAACCGGCCCGACTTCCCCGCCGAGGCGCCGATCTTCCGGGAGATGGAGGCGGTCTGGTTCCGGTCGCACGGCGACGACGCCACCGCGATCTTCACTCGGCCGCAGTTCGACTCGCCGCCACCCTCCACCGACGCCGGCACCCGCTCGGGCGGCGGTCACCCGACCGCCACTGCCGCGCCGGCCGCGACGCCGGCCCGACCGCCACTGCCGACCCGTACCCCGGGCGGCTCCGCCACCGACGGCACCGCGACGCCGGGTGCCGCGAGCACCGGCGGGTTCGGCGCCGCGACACCGCCGCCCCCGCCGTCGTACAACCCGCCGCCGGCCGCCCGGACCGCGCCCGCGGCGCCCGCCGCCCCGAGCGCGCCCGCCGCTCCGGCGGTGGACCCGAGCGCCTGGCGGACGGCGGCCGACGAGGGCTGGTCCCGGGCCAGCCGGGCCGCCGAGCCGGCCGCCGCCGGCACCACCCGCTCAGGGCTTCCCAAGCGGGTGCCGCAGGCGCAGCTCGTGCCCGGCGGCATCGAACCGAAGAGCGGCCGGGACCGCAGCCGGCGGACCCCCGATGAAGTACGCGGTCTGTTGTCGGCCTACCACCGTGGCGTGCAGCGCGGGCGGACGGCCGGGACGGACCTGAACAGCACCTCGACCAAGGAGAGCCGATGAACAGGCCAGCTGCCATGCAGGACATGGGTTGGCTGCTCACCAACTTCGCCGACAGCGTGGCGGGTATCGCCCACGTGGTGGCGGTGTCCGCCGACGGGCTGCTGCTCGCCTCCTCCCGGGACCTCCCGGGAGACCGGGCGGACCAGCTCGCCGCGATCACCTCTGGCGTGGTGAGCCTGACCGAGGGCGCGGCCCGCATGTTCAGCGCGGGTGGGGTGTTGCAGACCGTCATCGAGATGGACAGCGGCTACCTCTTCCTCATGTCGATCAGCGACGGCTCGTCGATGGCCGTGCTGGCCGCGCGCAGCTGCGACGTGGGCCAGGTGGGCTACGAGATGGCGCTGCTGGTCGAGCGGGTGGGTGCCGCCCTGGTGCCGCTGCCGCGCGACGCGGTGCGCTCGTAGCGACGACACGACGGCGTGCCGACGGTGCGCCGGAGCAGGGAGGGGAGGCGGTGTGGACCGGCTCCACGGGGGACGAGGAGGTGATCGGGGATGGACCAACGACGCGCTGACCCGCGCGGCGCTCTGGTACGTCCCTACGCGGTCACCCGTGGTCGTACCGAGCCCCGGCAGGACATCGCCCTCGAGGCGGTCCTCACGGCTTCTCCCACCCAGGTCGCCGAGTCCCGCTTCGCCGGGCATGACAAGCACCGCATCGCCTCGGTCTGTGAAGGCCGGGCACAGTCGCTGGCGGAGATCGCCGCGTACACCCGGATGCCGCTGGGCGTCGCCCGGGTACTGGTCGCCGACATGGTGGCCGAGAGCCTGCTGACGTTACACACTGCTGCTCCCGCCGAGGGGTTCGAGGAGCGGATGGAACTGCTTGGAAGGGTGCTAAGTGGACTTCGCAGGCTATGACCCCGCCGGGGGACGGCCGAGCCGGGGAATCGTCTCCGCGAAGATCGTCGTCGCGGGCGGCTTCGGCGTCGGTAAGACGACGCTGGTCGGGTCGATCTCCGAGATCACACCGCTGACGACGGAGGCGGTGATGACCGCGGCCGGTGTCGGCATCGACGATCCGTCCAAGGTGCCGGGCAAGGAGACCACCACGGTCGCCATGGACTTCGGCCGTATCACCATGGCGCAGGACCTGATTCTGTACCTCTTCGGCACCCCCGGCCAGACCCGGTTCTGGTTCATGTGGGACGAGATCATCCGGGGTGCGGTGGGTGCGGCCGTGTTGGTGGACACCCGCCGGATCACGGACGCCTTCGCGCCCCTGGACTACTTCGAGAACCGCAACCTGCCGTACGTGGTGGCGCTGAACCGGTTCGACGACGCTCCCCAGTACGAGCTGGAGGAGGTCCGCGAGGCGCTGGCCATCTCGCCGCAGGTGCCACTGGTGATGACCGACGCCCGGCACCGGGAGTCGGTCAAGCAGGTGCTGGTGACGGTGGTCGAGCACGCCATGCTCCGGCTCGAGGCCGAGCACGGCCGGGGATTCGCCACGCCGGTCGGCTGACCCGGGGCGGCCGGCCGGCACACGCCGGCCGGTCGCGAGGCGTCAGTCGACCCGGAGCCGGTAGCCGCGCTTGACCACGGTCTGCACCACGCGGGGGGCGTGCAGGCCGGCCCGGAGCCTGGCCACGGCCATCTCCACCGCGTGCTCGTCCGCGCCCCGGGGCAGGGTTCGCAGGAGCGCGGTACGGGACAGCACCCGGCCGGGGGACTGGGCCAGCGCACGCAGCACCGCCATCGGGGCGGGGGCGAGCGGGCGCAGCTCGCCGTCGATCATCGCGGCGTGTCCGCGCAGGGTGAGCAGGTGCCCACCGGCCTTGAACGTCGTCGTCCGGCGGGGCAGCTCGTCGACGATGGTCCGTACCAGCGCGCCCAGCCGGGCCCGGCCCGGCGCGCTGACCGGCACCCCGAGCCGTAGCAGCGGCTCGGCGGTCACCGCGCCGACGCAGCTGGCCAGCACGTCGCCACGGAACGCGGACAGCACGGCGTCGGTACGGTCGCCGGCCGTCCGCAGCAGCGCCTCGGCCGCCGGTGCCGAGGTGAACGTCACCGCGTCCACCAGCCGGCCGGCGATCAGGTCGACCAGCCGGTGCAGCGGCGCCGGGTCGGTCGGCGGTGCCCAGCGGTAGACCGGCACCTCGATCACCGTGGCCCCGGCGGCCTCCAGCGCGAGCGTGCAGTCCGGCTGCCGCTCGCCGTGCAGCTGCATGGCGATCACCTGCCCGGCCACCCCGCGCCGCCGCAGGTGGTCGACGACCTCGTCGCAGCTCTCCGAGGCGGGCGACCACTGGTCGTGCAGCCCGGCGGCGCGGATCGCGCCGCGTGCCTTGGGGCCTCGGGCCACCACGTACGACCTGGCGAGCACCGAGCGCAGTGGCTCGGCCAGCCCCCAGCCCTCGGCAGCCTCCAGCCACCCGCGCATGCCGATGCCGGTGTTGGCCATCAGGATGTCCGGCGGCCGGTCCAGGCAGGCGCGGGTCGCCTCGCGCAGCTTGGTGTCGTCGGACAGCGGCACGATGCGCAGAGCCGGGGCGAGGACCACCCGGGCACCTCGGCGTTCGAGCAGCGCGGCCAACTCGTCGCGCCGCCGGTCGGCGGTCACCCCGATGGTGAAGCCGGCCAGTTCCTCCCGCATCAGGCCTCCTGTCGCAGCCGCACCTCGACCAGCCCGTCCCGGCAGCGCACGTCGTGCCGGGCCACGGCCACCCCGGGCAGGTCGAGGCAGCGACCGGTGCGCAGGTCGTACACCTGCTTGTGCAGCGGCGAGGCAACCGTCGGCGCCGCGCCGCGGCTGCCCACGATGCCCCGGGACAGCACGTACGCGCCGGTGACCGGATCGTGGTTGTCGATGGCGAACAGCCCGTCCGTGGTCCGGAAGAGTGCCACCTGCACGCCGTCGACCAGGGCGGCGACGCCGCGGTCGGGCTCCAGCCGGTCGAGCCGGCAGATCCGGGTCCAGGTCAGGGTGGCGGTCCCGCTCATCGCCGTACCTCCGGCAGGCCCAGTGCCACGGGCTGCCGCCGCCGGCCGGTGTCGGCCGGTTCCCGTTCCCGACGGTCGTCGCCCGGGGTGGCGGGCGGCGGACCACCGCCCGCCGGCACCGGCTGGCCGCGCTCCAGCGCGAAGGTGATCGACGGGTCGGGTACGTCCGGCGCGTTGACGAAGGAGGTGAACCGGCGCAGCCGCTCCGGGTCGTTCAGCACGTCCCGCCACTCGTCGGAGTACGACGCGACGTGCCGGGCCATCGCCGCGTCGAGGTCGGCGCAGAGCCCCAGCGAGTCGTCGACGATGACCGACCGCAGATGGTCGAGGCCGCCGTCCATCGCCTCGATCCAGGCGGCGGTGCGTTGCAGCCGCTCGGCGGTGCGGATGTAATACATCAGGAACCTGTCGATCAGCGAGATCAGCGCTTCGGTGGACAGGTCGGAGGCGAACAGGTCGGCGTGCCGGGGCCGGAAACCGCCGTTGCCGCCGACGTACAGGTTCCAGCCGGTCTCGGTGGCGATCACGCCGAAGTCCTTGCCGCGCGCCTCGGCGCACTCCCGGGCGCAGCCGGAGACCGCCGACTTGATCTTGTGCGGGGCGCGTAGCCCCCGGTAGCGCAGCTCCAGCGCGACGGCGAGCCCCACCGAGTCCTGCACCCCGTACCGGCACCAGGTCTCGCCGACACAGGACTTCACCGTGCACAGCGCCTTGCCGTACGCGTGGCCGGACTCGAAGCCGGCATCCACCAGCCGCCGCCAGATCTGCGGCAGCTGCTCCACCCGGGCTCCCAACAGGTCGATCCGCTGACCACCGGTGATCTTCGTGTAGAGGCGGAAGTCCCGGGCCACCTCGCCGATGACGATCAGCTTCTCCGGGGTGATCTCCCCGCCGGGGATCCGCGGCACGACGGAGTAACTGCCGTCGCGTTGCAGGTTGGCCAGGAAGTGGTCGTTGGTGTCCTGTAGCGACGCCTGCTCGCCGTCGAGCACGTGCCCCGCGCCCAGCGAGGCGAGGATCGACGCCACCACGGGCTTGCAGATGTCGCAGCCGCGTCCCCGGCCGTGTTCGGCGACCAGCCGGGAGAAGGTGCGGATGCGGCGTACCCGGACGATCTCGAACAGCTCGCGCCGGCTGGCGTCGAAGTGCTCGCAGAGCGCGGTGGACTGCGCCACGCCGGCCGCGTCCAGGAGCTGCTTCAGCATCGGCACGCAGGAGCCGCAGCTGGTGCCGGCCCTGGTGCACGCCTTCAGTGCCGACACGTCCGCGCATCCACCGGCGATGGCGGCGTCCACGTCGCCCCGGGTCACCGCGTTGCAGGAGCAGACCTGGGTGGCGGCGGGCAGCGCGCCGGCGTCCGCGCCGCCGTCCGGCGCGAGCAGCGCCAGCGGAGCGGCCGGCAACGGGCCACCGACGCTGGCCCGCAGCGTCGGGTACGCGCTGGCGTCACCGACCAGCACACCACCGAGCAGGGTGCGCGCGTCGTCGGAGAGGACCAGCTTGGCGTAGACCCGGGTGGCCGGGTCGGTGAACGTGACATCCAGGCAGCCCGGGGTCACGCCGTGCGCGTCGCCGAACGAGGCCACGTCGACGCCGAGCAGTTTCAGCCTGGTGGCGGTGTCCGCGCCCGGGAAGGTCGCCGCACCGCCGAGGAGCCGGTCGACCACCACCTCGGCCGTGGCGTACCCCGGGGCGACCAGCCCGTGGCAGGTGCCGTCGACCGCCGCGCACTCGCCGACCGCCCAGATCCGCTCGTCGGCGCTGCGGCAGGTCGCGTCGACCAGCACCCCGCCGCGCGGACCCAGCGGCAGGCCGGCGGCCCGGGCCAGTTCGTCCCGGGGCCGGATGCCGGCGGCCACCACCACCAGTTCGGCCTCCACCGTGCGGCCGTCGGAGAGGTCCAGCGCGGCGACCGCGCCGTCCGGACCGGGCCGGATCGCGGTGGTGGCCACCCCGAGGTGGGTCCGCACGCCCAGCTCCTCGACGTAGCGGCGGAGCATCGCGCCGCCGGCCGGGTCCACCTGCACCGGCATCAGCCGGGGTGCGAACTCGACCACGTCGGTGCTCAGGCCGAGCAGCCGCAGGGCGTTCGCCGCCTCCAGCCCCAGCAGCCCGCCGCCGATCACCGCGCCGGCCCGCCGGCCCCGCGCGTACGTCCGGATCGCCACCAGGTCGTCGAGGGTGCGGTAGACGAAGACCCCGGGCAGGTCCGCGCCGGGCACCGGCGGCACGAACGGGTACGACCCGGTGGCCAGCACCAGCGCGTCGTACCGGTGTTCGCCGGTGGCCGTGCTGACCACCCGCCGCTCGCGGTCGATCGCGGTGGCCGGCTCGCCCAGGCGTAGCCGCACCCCGTCGTGCGGGGTGTGCAGGTTCAACGCGTCCGCGTCCACCCCGTCGAAGAAGGCCGAGAGTCGCACCCGGTCGTACGCGGGTCGGCTCTCCTCGGCGAGCACCGTCACCCGCCAGCGCCCGCGCGGGTCGCGGGCCCGCAGCGCGTCCACGAAGCGCTGCCCGACCATGCCGTTGCCGATGACGACCAGATCGCCGTCGTTCATCGTGTCACCTCCACGGAGTCCGCCTGGGAAAGCCAGTCGACGATGCCGGCGACGGCGTCCCGGCAGCCGCCGCAGCCGGTTCCGGCCCGGGTCGCCGCCAGCACGGCGTCGACGCTCCGGGCGCCGGAGCGCCAGCAGCTCACCAGGGCGCCCTTGGTCACGGTGTTGCACTGGCAGACCGTGGCCGCGTCCGGCATCAGCGCCGGGGACGCGGCCGGTGCCGCGCCGGCGCTGCCCGAGGCCCGGCCCAGCAGCAGTGACCGCCGGTCGGCCGGGACCGGCTGACCCCGGTCGAAGAGCTGGATCACGGTGCCGATCGTCGGGTTGTCGCCGATCAGGATCGCGCCGGTCAGCCGCTCGTCGCGGATCCGCAGCCGGGCGTACGTGCCCCGGGTCGGGTCGCTGAAGGTCAGTTCCTCACCCGGACCACCGCCGGTGGCGTCGCCCATCGCGGCCAGGTCGACACCGGCCGCCTTGAGCCGGGTCACCGCCGGCCGGGGCCGGTACCGGGCCAGCGGCTCGGCACCGCTGAGCACCTGGGCCAGCACCCGTGCCTGGGCCCAGGCGGGGGCGACCAGCCCGGTGAGTGTGTCGTCGTGCTCGGCGCAGTCGCCGATCGCGGAGATCCGCCGGTCGCTGGTGCGCAGCCGGTCGTCCACGACCACGCCGCGACGCACGTCCAGGCCGGCGTCGGCGGCGAGCGTGGTGTCGGGGCGTACCCCGCAGGAGAGCACCAACAGGTCGGCGTGGAGCGACCGGCCGTCGGCCAGGTCGAGGCGGACGCCGGTCGAGTCCGCGGCCACGCCGGTCGCCGGCACGGCCAGCTGGATGGTGACGCCCAGGCCGGTGAGCGTGTCGGCGAGCACGCCGCCGGCCATCGGGTCGAGCTGCCGTTCCATCAGGTGCCCGGTGGGGTGGACCACGGTGGTCGCCAGCCCCCGGGTGGCCAGCCCGCGGGCGGCCTCCAGGCCGAGCAGTCCGCCGCCCAGGACCAGCGCGCTGCGCGCGCCGCCGGCCACCCGGAGGATCCGCCGGCAGTCGTCCAGGGTGCGGAACGGCGCCACCCGGCGCGGCAGCTCCCCGGTCAGGCCGGGCAGCGGCGGCACCATCGCCCGGCTTCCGGTGGCCAGCACCAGGTGGTCGTAGCCGATCCGGTCGCCGTCGGCGGTGTGGACCGTCCGGCCGGCCCGGTCGATGCCGGTCACCGGCACGCCGGTGCGCAGGTCGCTGCTGTGCCTGGCGGCCTCGGCCAGCTCCACGTCCTGCTCGCCGATCCGGCCGGCCAGCAGCGCGGAGAGCATGATCCGGTTGTACGCCCGGTGCGGTTCCGCCCCGAGCACGGTGACCTTCCGGTCGCCGGCGCGGGCGTGCAGCTCGGCGGCGAGCCGTGCGCCCGCCATCCCGTTGCCGACGACCACCACGCGCTCGGTCATGCCCTCTCCACCCGCACGGCGCAGATCTTGAACTCGGGCATGCCGGAGATCGGGTCCACCGCGTCGTTGGTGACCGAGTTGGCCCGGGCGGGGCCCGGCCAGTGGAACGGCGCGAAGACGGTGTCCGGCCGGATGGTCGGGCTGAGCCGGGCCGGCGCCCGCAGCTCGCCCCGCCGGGAGGTGACCCGTACCGGCTCACCGTCGCCGATGCCGAGCCGGGCGGCCAGGTCGGGGTGCAGCTCGACGAAGGCGTCCGGTGCGGCCAGACGCAGCGCGTCCACCCGGCGGGTCTGGGTGCCGGACTGGTACTGGGCGAGCACCCGGCCGGTGGTGAAGTGCAGCGGGTACTCGTCGCAGACCGGCTCGGCGGCGGGACGGTGGTCCACCGGATGGAACCGGGCCCGCCCGTCCGGGGTGGCGAACCGGTCGGTGAAGAGTCGTGGCGTGTCCGGCCCGTCCTCGGTGGGGCAGGGCCAGAAGACACCGTCGGCGGCGTCGATCCGGGACCAGCTGATCCCGGCGTAGTCGGCCGGCCCACCGGCGGAGGCCCGCCGCAGCTCCGCGAAGACGGCGGCCGGGTCGGTCGGGAACCGGGCCACCGCGGCGCCGGTCGGCACCTCTGTCGGCTCGGCGGCGGCCAACCGGGCCGCCAGGTCGGCGAGGATGGCCAGATCGGTACGGACGCCCGGCGGGGGAGGGCGGAGCGCCCGTCGGCGCAGCACCCGGCCCTCCAGGTTGGTCATGGTGCCGTCCTCCTCGGCCCACTGCGCGGTGGGCAGCACCACGTCGGCCAGCGCGGCCGTCTCGGACAGCAGCAGGTCGGCCACGACCAGCAGATCGAGCTCCCGCAGTCGGCGTTCGACGTGGGCCGCCCGGGGTGCGGACACCACCGGGTTGGAGCCGAGCACCAGCAGCGCCCGTGGCCCGCCCGGGGTGCCGAGCGAGTCGAGCAGTTGGTACGCCGGCACGCCCGGGCCGGGCAGCTCGTCGGCCGGTACGCCCCAGACCCCGGCGACGTGCTCCCGTGCGGCCGGGTCGTCGATGCGCCGGTAACCGGGCAACTGGTCGGCCTTCTGCCCGTGCTCCCGTCCACCCTGGCCGTTGCCCTGGCCGGTCAGGCAGCCGTACCCGGAGCCGGGGCGGCCGGGTAGCCCGAGGGCGAGTGCGAGGTTGACGTACGCGGTGACGGTGTCCACGCCCTTGGCGTGCTGTTCGGCGCCGCGCGCGGTGAGGATGATCGCCCGTCCGGCGGTGCCCAGAGCCCGGGCGGTCGCCTCCAGGTCGGCCACCGGCACGCCGGAGAGCTGTTCCGCGCGGGCCGGCCACCAGGCCGCCACGCTGCGCCGGACCGCCGCGAAGCCGGTGGTCCGCTCCCCGACGTACGCCCGGTCGACCCAGCCCTCGGTGAGCGCGATGTGCAGCAGCGCGTTGGCCACCGCCAGGTCGGTGCCGGGCAGCGGTTGCAGGTGCAGGTCGGCCTGGCGTGCGGTGGCGGTGGCCCGTGGGTCGACCACGATCAGCCGGCCGCCGTTGCGGCGCTGCTCGGTCAGCCAGCGGACCAGCGGCGGCATGGTCTCCGCCGGGTTGGCGCCGACCAGCAGCAACGTGTCGGCCCGGCCCAGGTCGGCGAGGGGGAACGGCAGCCCGCGGTCGACGCCGAAGGCACGTAGGCCGGCGGCAGCCGCCGAGGACATGCAGAACCGTCCGTTGTAGTCGATGTGCCGGGTGCGCAGCGCGACCCGGGCGAACTTCCCCAGCGCGTAGGCCTTCTCGTTGGTCAGTCCGCCGCCGCCGAACACGGCGACCGCGTCCCGGCCGGACTCGGCCTGGACGGCGCGGATGCCGGTGACGATCCGTTTCAGCGCGGCGTCCCAGCTGGCCGGGCGCAGCTCGCCGCTGGCCGGGTCGCGCAGCAACGGGGTGGTCAGTCGTTCGGGGTGGTCGAGCAGCTCGGCGGCGGTCCAGCCCTTCTGGCACAGCCCGCCCCGGTTGGTGGGGAACTGCCGGGGGAGCACCGTCACCCCGTCGGGCTCCTCGCGCAGCAGCATGCCGCACTGGAGCGCGCAGTACGGGCAGTGCGTGGCAACCTCGCGGGGCGGGAACCCCGGTGGAGTTGCCGACCGTGCACCGTCTGTCATGTCGGCAAAGCGTGCCGTCGGGCGGTTTCCGGTCCGGGTCCCTTCTGTTTCGGTCCTGTCAAGTGGGGCTCACACCGCACCGAGGCAGGGGACGCGATGGCGGGGCGACGCCCTCGGCCTAGAATATGAGAAACCTGTCTCGATAATTGGGAGGGCGCGATGAGCGTGGCGGACGCCTTCGACGCGGTGGCGGGCAGCTACGACGCGGCACGCCGACGGTTGGTCCCCTGCTTCGACTCCTTCTACGGCACGGCGGTGCAGGTGGCCGCGCCCCCGCTGCGGGCCGCGCAGGCGGCCGGGCGTACCCCGGAGGTGCTGGACCTGGGCGCGGGCACCGGCCTGCTCTCGTTGCTGCTCGCCGCCGCGGTACCGGGGGTGCGGCTGACCCTGGTGGACGCCGCGCCGGCGATGCTCGCCCGCGCCGCCGACCAGCTGCACGTCCGGTCCGTGCCGCACCGGACGGTCCGGGCCGACCTGGCCGACCCGCTGCCGACAGGCCGGTACGACGCGGTGGTCAGCGCGCTGGCGATCCACCACCTGGCCGACACCGGCAAACGTGCCCTCTACCGGCGGGCCGCCGCCGCGCTGGTGCCCGGCGGGGTGTTCGTCAACGCCGAGCAGGTGGCCGGCCCGACCCCGACTCTGGACCGGCGCTACGACGAGGTGTGGACCGAGCGGATCACCGAGCTGGGCTCGCCCTCCGAGGAGATCGCCGCCGCCCGGGAGCGGATGCGGCACGACCGACCGGCGACCGTCGCCGACCAGTGCCGGTGGCTCACCGAGGCCGGCCTGGTCGATGTCGACTGCTACTTCAAGGAATGGCGCTTCGCGGTGTTCGGCGGTCGGGCGACCGGCGCCGGGCGCTGACGCGGTCCGACCAACGCCGGAATGTACGTTTCGACGCCAATGGTGACCTGCCCGGTCGCGAGGATGACTGACGGTCATACCGATGGGTAGTCTCACCGGCATGACTGCCAAGGTGACCCTGTCGTTCACAGACGAGACGATCGAGGAGGCCCGACGGTTCGCCAAGCGCGAGGGCCTGTCGCTCTCCGCGTGGATGGACCAGGCCGCCCGGGAGAAGGCGCTGCGTGAGGTCTTCACCGCACACGCCGCCGCGGTGAACCGCGCTGGCCTGGATCTGGAATCCGCCGCCCTCGCCGACGCGCGCGAGGTGGGCATGGTCGACGACCTGCTCTTCCGCGGCCGGCCGCGTGCTGCGTAGGGGTGAGGTCTGGCGCATCGAGGGCGCCCGGGAACGCCTCGGACTCGTGATCAGCTCGGACGTCTACAACTCCACCGACGTGCCCATCGTGATCGTCGTCGAGGTGGTCGAGGAGTCGCTGCTGCGGGACTCCCCGCTCGCCGTGTCGATGGGCCGGTACGTGGTGATGCCCGACCGGCTCTCCTCGCCGATGAAGAAGTGGTTCACCGAATGCGTGGATGTCGCCGACACCGACACCATGCTCCGGGTCGGCCGCGCGCTGCGCATCCTCCAGGAGCTCTGACCACCGCCGCTACCCGTCCGGCCGTCGCCGGGCGGGTCTCACCGTCGCCGCCGGCCTGCGGTGCGGCCCTCGTTTCCGCGCCGACCCGCGACGGGCACTGCCCGGTAACCCGGCGTTCCTAGCGTTCCCCCTGGTCACACCGACGAGGAGGAGCCGCAGTGAGCACGCTCACCAGCACAACCGCCCCACCCGCCGCCGCCGGGCGCCGGCACGAGCTCGCCGACTGGCGGCCCGAGGACCCCGACTTCTGGCGTACGACGGGCGCGCCGATCGCCCGGCGCAACCTCTGGGTCTCGATCTTCGCCGAGCACGTCGGCTTCTCGGTGTGGAGCCTCTGGTCGGTGACCGTGCTCTTCCTCGGCCCCGAGTACGGCATCGACCCGGCCGGCAAGTTCCTGCTCACCGCGGTGCCAGCCGCGCTGGGCGCGGTGCTGAGGCTGCCGTACACGCTGGCGGTGGCCCGCTTCGGCGGACGACGGTGGACCATCGTCAGCGCGCTGCTGCTGCTGGTGCCCGCCGTGCCGATGGCGGTGCTGCTGGAGCCGGGCGTCTCGTACCCGACCCTGATGGTGCTGGCCTGTCTGACCGGGGTCGGCGGCGGCAACTTCGCCTCCTCGATGGCGAACATCAACCTGTTCTATCCGCAGCGGCTCAAGGGCCGGGCCCTCGGGCTCAACGCCGGTGGCGGCAACCTGGGCGTACCCGCGGTGCAACTGGTCGGGCTGACGGTGCTGGCCACCGCCGGGGCCGCGTACCCCCGGCTGGTGCCGGCGGTCTACCTACCGCTGATCGTGCTGGCCGCGCTGGCGGCAGCCCGGTGGCTGGACACCGTCCCCGGGGCCCGGAACGAGCCCGGCGCGCTGCGCGAGGCGGCCCGCGACCCGCACACCTGGATCATGTCGGTGCTCTACGTCGGCACCTTCGGGTCGTTCATCGGGTTCGGCTTCGCCTTCGGCCAGGTGCTCCAGCTCCAGTTCGCCGAACGCTTCCCCACCCCGGTCGACGCCGCCGGGCTGACCTTCCTCGGCCCGTTGGTCGGCTCGCTGATCCGGCCGCTGGGCGGGCACCTCGCCGACCGGCTGGGCGGAGCCCGGGTGACCTTCTGGAACTTCGTGGCGATGGCGGCCGGCGCCGGAACCGTCCTGTACGCGGCCCGGGAGCGGTCGTTCGTGCTCTACCTGGTGGGTTTCCTCGCCCTGTTCGTCTTCTCCGGCGTCGGCAACGGCTCCACGTACAAGATGATCCCGGCGATCTTCCGGGCCCGGGCGGCGGGCGCGGTGGCCGACGGCCGGTGCGATCCGGTGGCCGCCGCCCGCTGGGCCCGCCGGATGACCGGCGCGCTGATCGGCATCGCGGGAGCCGTGGGCGCCTCCGGCGGACTGCTGGTCAACGTCGCGTTCCGCCAGTCGTTCCGCACCACCGGCACGGCCGACGCCGCCTACCTCGCGTTCATCACCTGGTACGCGTTCTGCGTCGCGGTGACCTGGCTCGTCTACCGTCGGCGGGGGGCGGCCCGACTGGCCGGCGTGTGAGCTGTGCCATGATGGGCCGTGTCGGCACGCGCGACCGTACCCCCGTTTTGACCTGCTGATGGGGCGCCGGGTATCGTTGCCTGCTGTTGTACGACATCCAGAGGCGTGCCCTATCAGGTACGCTTGGTCGTTCGTGCGCGCTGGTCCGGCCTGCAAGATCTGGTCACCTCGGCGCGCGACCCCAGACCGACGACGAGACAAGGTAGACCTGTGCGTACGTACAGCCCGAAGCCGGGTGAGATCGAGCGTCAGTGGCACGTCATCGACGCCTCTGATGTCGTGCTGGGCCGCCTGGCCACCCACGCCGCCACGTTGCTGCGTGGTAAGCACAAGCCGACTTTCGCGCCGCACGTCGACACGGGCGACTTTGTCGTCATCGTGAACGCGGGCAAGGTTGCGCTGACCGGCAACAAGCGCCAGACCAAGATCGCCTACCGCCACTCCGGTTACCCGGGTGGTCTGAAGCAGATCGGCTACGAGGAGCTGCTGACCAAGCGCCCCGAGCGGGCCATCGAGCTCGCCGTGAAGGGGATGCTCCCGCACAACAAGCTCGGCCGTCAGCTGATCAAGAAGCTGAAGGTCTACGCCGGTGCCGAGCACCCGCACCTCGCGCAGCAGCCGGTGCCGTTCGAGATCAAGCAGATCGCGCAGTGAGCGCGGGCGAAGGAAGCAGCATGACCGACATCACCGAGACCGAGGTTGCCCCGGAAGCCCCCGAGGCCACCGAGGCGCCGGCGCCCGTCGCCCGCGCGCCTCGTGGTGACCGGCCGATCCAGACCGTGGGCCGCCGCAAGGAGGCCATCGTCCGGGTCCGTATCGTCCCGGGCACCGGCAAGATCACCTGCAACGGCCAGGACCTCGAGGCCTACTTCCCGAGCAAGGTGCACCAGCAGCTCATCAAGGACCCGCTGGTCACCGCCGAGAAGCTCGAGCAGTTCGACGTCATCGCCAACCTGCGTGGCGGCGGCACCACCGGGCAGGCCGGTGCGCTCCGGCTGGGCATTGCCCGCGCGCTGATCATCAACGAGCCGGACGACCGCCCGGCCCTGAAGAAGGCCGGCTTCCTCACCCGGGACGCCCGGGTCAAGGAGAGCAAGAAGTACGGCCTCAAGAAGGCCCGTAAGGCTCCCCAGTACTCGAAGCGCTGATCTTCGCCAGCGCCTTGTACTTCTGACGGACGGCCGGTCCGCCTCCCCTCGAACGGGGAGGTGGGCCGGCCGTTCCGCTTTCTCCTCATTGGCAGTGCTCATCGGAGGTTGGCGGGTATGGGTCGGTTGTTCGGCACGGACGGCGTACGCGGGCGGGCAAACGCGGATCTCACCCCGGAGTTGGCGCTCGCGCTCGCGGTGGCCGCCGCGCACACTCTCGCCGAGACGGACCGCAGCCATCCGCCGCTCGCCGTGGTCGGCCGGGACACCCGGGCCAGCGGCGAGATGCTGGAAGCGGCCGTGGTGGCCGGGCTGACCAGCGCCGGCGCCAACGTGGTGCGGGTCGGCGTGCTGCCCACTCCGGCGGTCGCGTTCCTCACCGCGGAGGCCAAGGCCGACCTCGGGGTGATGCTCTCCGCGTCACACAACCCGATGCCGGACAACGGCATCAAGCTCTTCGCCGCCGGCGGGCACAAGCTGCCCGACGAGATCGAGATGCAGATCGAGGCGGCCGTCGAGACGAACGCCACCACCGCCTGGGACCGGCCGATCGGCGCCGGTGTCGGCCGGGTGCACGACCTGCTCGACGGCGCCGACCACTACGTCCAGCACCTGGTCGGCACCGTGCCGCACCGGCTCGACGGGATCAAGGTCGTGGTCGACTGCGCCAACGGCGCCGCCGCCGAGGTCGCCCCGGTCGCCTACCGGGAGGCCGGCGCGGAGGTCGTGGCGATCCACGCCGAGCCGGACGGGCTGAACATCAACGACGACTGCGGCTCGAACCACATCGAGGCGCTGCGAGAGGCCGTCGTCGAGCACGGCGCCCACCTGGGCATCGCCCACGACGGCGACGCCGACCGCTGCGTGGCGGTCACCGCCGACGGCGACGAGGTCGACGGCGACCAGGTGATGGCCATCCTCGCGCTCGCCATGCGGGACGCCGGCACGCTCACCCAGGACACCCTGGTGGCCACCGTGATGAGCAACCTCGGGCTGCGGCTGGCGATGTCCGCCGAGGGCATCCGGCTCATCGAGACGAAGGTCGGCGACCGGTACGTGCTGGAGGAGCTGCGCGCCTCCGGGCTGGCGCTCGGCGGTGAGCAGAGCGGCCACATCGTCATGCCCGCGCACGCCACCACCGGCGACGGAGTGCTCACCGGCCTGCACCTGATGGCCCGGATGGCGGACACCGGCCGATCCCTGGCCGAGTTGGCCTCGGTCGTCACCAAGCTGCCCCAGGTGCTGATCAACGTGCCGGTCGGCGACCGCACCGTCGGCGCCGCCGCGCCGGCCGTACGCGCCGAGGTCGAGCGGGCCGAGGCGGAGCTGGGCGAGACCGGTCGGGTGCTGCTGCGCCCGTCGGGCACCGAGCTGCTGGTCCGGGTGATGGTCGAGGCGGCCACCGAGCAGACCGCCCGCTCCGTCGCCGAGCGGATCGCGGAGCAGGTCCGCACCGCCAGCCCGGTCGGCTGAGGCCGCCACCCGGCGGCCTCACCACCGCAGTTGAGCCGCCCGCTCGTACGTGTCGGCGGGGTCCTCGCCGTCGGTGAGGTCGAGGTCCTCGACCATGCTGCCGTCACCGAGCCGGACCAACCGGTCGCAGCGGGCCGCGATCGACCGTTCGTGGGTGGCCAGCAGGATCGTCATGCCGTGCCGCTCCCGCAGGTCGAGCAGCAGGTCGAGGATCTGGGCGCTGGTGGTCGAGTCGAGGTTGCCGGTGGGCTCGTCGGCCAGCAGCAGCCCGGGCGCGCCCATCAGCGCCCGAGCGATGGCGACCCGCTGCTGCTCGCCACCGGACAGCTGCGCCGGCATCGCCCGCTCCCGTCCCGCGAGGCCGACCGCGTCGAGCAGCTCACGGGCCCGGGTCGCGTGGTCGGCCCGGCCGCGTTGCGGCAGCACCGGGGTGGTCACGTTGTCCAGCACGGTCAACGCGGGCAGCAGGCGGTAGCGCTGGAAGACGAACCCCACCCGCTGCCGGTACCGGGCCAGCGCGGTGCGGCGCAGCGCCGTGATCTCCACGTCGTCGACCGTGATGGTGCCGCTGTCGGCCTGCTCGATGGCGCCGATCAGGTGCAGCAGGGTCGACTTGCCGGAGCCGCTGGGACCGGTCAGTGCCACGACCGACCCGGCCGTGATCTCCAGCGAGACGTCGTCGACCGCGGTCAGCCGCTCGGCTCCGGTGCGGAACTGCCGGGTCAGCCCGAGGGTCCGGACCGTGCTGCCCGTCGTTGCCTCCATCGTCACTCCTCTGCGAGTAGCCGTGCGGTCGGGAGCCGGCGCAGCAACGCGGCCGGCACGAGCGCCGCGAGACAGGTGACCAGCACCCCGACGAGCGCCACCGCGGCGGCGACCAGGACCAGGGCGCTCGGCAGGCCACCGACCAACCAGGCGGCCCCGGCGAGCCCCAGCCCGGCGCCGGCCACCGCCCCGAGCGCGCCGATGAGGAGCCCTTCGTAGCCCACGAGGCGGCCCAGCGCGGCGTCCGTCCAGCCGACCGCGCGCAGGGTGGACAACTCCGCGGCGCGGTCCCGGACGTTCAGGTACAGCACGTCGGCGACGGCGCCCGCGCCGAGCAGGACGGTGACGACCGCGGCCAGGGTGTCCGCGCCCCGCACGTTCAGCGAGACGGTGTCACCGAGCAGGCTGCCGACGATCGCGCCGCGGAAGGCGTAGGCGGCGGCGCTGACCAGGGTGAGCGCGGCCAGCCCGATGGCCAGCGCGCCCGCCCCGAGCAGGGTGCGCCCGGGCGTGCGGACCACATTGGACAGCGCCAGCCCGAACAGGCCGCGGGGCCGACGTACCCAGCGGGCCGGGGCCACCAGCGGTCGCAGGGCGGCGGCCGGGTGGGCGCCCGCGGCCCGCAGCGCCGGGACCAGGCCCGCCACCAGCGCCAGCAGCAGAGCCACCGGTACGGCGAGCACCGCCTGACGCCAACCGATCCCGATGTCCAGCGCGGCGGCCAGGGGGAACGCCAACCCCAGGGCGAGCAGGCCGGCGGCCAGCCCCAGCGCGGCCACCTCGCCGAGGACCAGCGCCGCGATCCGACGGGCTGACCAGCCCAGGCAGGCGAGCACCGCCAGCTCGCGGCGCCGGTCCCGGACGGCGGCGGACACGGCGTTGCCGAGGAACAGCCCGCAGACCACCAGCACCAGCCCGAACAGCACGAGGCTCTTGCGGTCGACGGCCTTGGTGATGACCGACGCCACCCCGAGGGCGGACCACGGCTCGGTGAGCCGCAGCTCGGGCCGGCCGAACGAGCCCGCCGGCAGCTCCACGGTCTGCGGGGCGGGAGACGAGCCGAAGGTGAGATCGACGTCCAGCCCGGTCGTGTCGGCGATCCGCTCGGCGATGAGCCGGACCCGCTCGGCGGACCGGTCGGTGTAGCCGTCGACGCCGGCGACCCGGACCCGGATCGCGCTGATCGGCGCTGTTCGGGTGGGGGTGGCGTCGTCCGCCAGCAGCTTCGGCACCGCAGTCAGGCTGGTGAGCATCAGCGGCGGCGAGGAGAGGTAGCCCGCCGGGTTTCCGCTCGGCTCCAGCGGCCGACCGCCCAGCGCCTGGCGGCTGCGTTCGTCGGCGCCGTCGGTGCGTGGCGGCTCGTAGGTCTCCAGTGGCACCCGGGACAGGTCGCTGAACCCGCTCACCTTCTCCGGATCGAAGATGCCGACGGTCCGCCAGAGCCGGACCTGGAGGTGCGCGCCCGACGGCGGCTGAGGAAGCGCAGTCACCGGGCGGAAGCCGTTGTCGTCGGCCAGCCACGGACGGGAGCGGAAGTTGAGATCGTTCTCGCCGCCGTAGAGCGCGTGATCGAACGGTGGTCGCACGACAGCGCGGAGAGTGCCGTCGGGGAGCCGCTCGTACTCCGGTGCGCCCGCCTGAATGATCGTCTGTAAATCACCCGTGCAGCAGCCGGTCTTGGAGATCCCCTCGGCGAGCAGGTCGCGGTACCCGTCGGTCAGCGCGTACTCCTCGGTCCCGACCCCGAGCCCGGTGGCGCTGCCCAGCGTCCGCTCCAGCTCGTCGATCGGCAGCCCCGCGGGTCGCGCCTGCGGCAGCCGGGTGAGGGCGGACCGCACGGTGACGTCGAGGTAGGGACGGCTGGTGCTCAACACCGGGACCGACCGCTCGGTCACATTGGGCCCGGGAGAGGTCTCGGTGGCCGTGTCGTCGAGCCGGAGCGAGCGACCCTCGGTCACCGCGTCGTCCAGGCCGACGAGGCGCTGCTCCGCGTCGGGGTCGACCGCCGCCAGCAGGAACGGCACCGTCACCCGGTAGGTGACCACCAGTTGGTCGGTGACGACGCGTTCGGCGCGGCCGGGGAACCAGCGGTTCGCCTCGAAGCGCCCGTCGGGCAGGAGCCGGACGGTGTCGACGCTCCAGTCCTCCCGTTCGGAGGTCAGCCCACCGTTCGCCGTCCGCACGGTCAGGCGCGGGTCGCAGATCGGTTCGCTGCGTCCACCGGGGAACACCTCCCGTGGGACCTGCCCGCAATAGTCGTCGTACTTGTACGTCTTGCCGTCCGAGTACGGAGACGACGAATCGTTCACGTCGCCGCCCCACTCGGGGTAGAGCAGCGGGCGCTTGGTCACGTACACGTAGCGCGGGCTGCTGGGGGCGGTGGAGAGCCCTCGCTCGGCGGTGAAGGTGGGGTTGAGCCGGATGACCTGCTGCTCCAGCGAGGGGTCGACCGCGCTGGTCACGTCGAATCGGACCGGCACCGTCGAGGTCGAATAGCCCAGCATGGCGATCGGCGCGGCGACGTCGATGCCGGCGAGCCCCTTCACCTGCTCGTACTGCGCGGGGGTGATGCCGCCGAAGAGGCCGGAGAGGTAGTTTGGGCGGACCAGCCCGCGTTCGGCCTCGAGCGGTGTGCGCGCCCCCTTGGGCCGGACCAGGATGTCGTAGGCGGCTCGGGTGTTGCGCTCCACCGCGCCGGTGACGTCGAGGCGGGAGGTGGTGGTGGCGCCGGTCAGGACGACGAAGCCGGTGGTCGCCACCAGCACCCCCGCCAGCAGCGCCACCGACCGCCCAGCACGGCCGCGTAGCTGCCCCCAGATGAACCCCAGCATGTCGCGCCTCCCCGTGTGCCACCTCACACTCTGCGCGTTACATTGTCACAATGCAAGACCTGGTCCGGTCGGCCAGTGGAATCGGAGGAGACGGTGGCGATCCAGCACGCGGTCCTGGCACTGCTCGCACGCGGCCCGAGCTACGGCTACGAGCTGAAAGGCGCCTTCGAGGCCGCCACGGGTCCACAGTGGGGGCCGCTCAACATCGGCCACCTCTACCAGATCCTCGACCGGCTCTCCCGGGACAGCCTGGTGGTCGCCGAGCGGCAGGCCCAGCAGGTCAAACCCGACCGGGTGGTCTACCAGATCACTCCCGATGGCCGGGCCGAACTCGACCGATGGCTCAACGAGCCGAGCCCGCGCAGTGGCGGCTTCCGGGACGACTTCTTCCTCAAGGTCACCGCTGCCGCCCGATCGGGTTCCGCGCACACCGTCCGCACCGTGCTGAGCAACCAACGCGGGCACCTGCTCCGCGAGCTGCGCAACCTCGACGGGCTGCGCCGCAGGGCCGGCGACCCGGTGGTCGGGCTGCTGCTCGCCGCGGCGAGCCGGCACGTTGAGGCCGACCTCGCCTTCGTCGATGATGCCGAGGCGGTGCTGCTGGCCGACAGCGGCGCGCTGCTCGCCACCCTGGCGGTCACACCGTCGGAGATCACGGCGTCCGCCGTCGACGCCTCGCCGCCCCCGCAGGCGGACGACGCCGGACCGGCCCGCGCGGCCGGCTGACCCCACCGGTCAGTGCAGCCCGCGCAGCCGGGTGACCGCCTCGGTCAGCACCTCCGGGCGCTTGCAGAAGGCGAACCGGACCAGCCGCCGGCCGGCCTCCTGGTCGTCGTAGAAGACCTGGGTGGGCACGGCCACCACGCCGCAGCGCTCCGGCAGCGAACGGCAGAACTCCACCCCGTCCCGACCGCCGAGGGCGGTGACGTCCGCGGTGACGAAGTACGTGCCCTCCGGCACCAGCACCTCGAACCCGGCGTCGGTGAGGCCGCCGACGAGCTGGTCACGGCGCTGCTGGAGCCCGTCCCGGAAGCCGGTGTAGTAGTCGTCGGGCAGGGCCAGCGCCACGGCGACCGCGGGTTGCAGCGGGGCGGCGTTGACGAAGGTGAGGAACTGCTTCACCCGCAGCACCGCCGAGACGAGCGCCGCCGGACCACTCACCCACCCGACCTTCCAGCCGGTGCACGAGAACGTCTTGCCGGCCGAGGAGATGCGCAAAGTCCGCTCCCGCATCCCGGGCAGGCTGGCCAGCGGCACGTGCGGGCTCGACGCGTCGGTGAAGACCAGGTGCTCGTACACCTCGTCGGTGACCGCGTACGCGCCGTACTCCTGGCACAGCTCCGCGACCAGTGCCAGCTCGGCCCGGGTGAAGACCTTGCCGGTGGGGTTGTGCGGCGAGTTGAGCAGCACCAACCGGGTGCGTGGGCCGAACGCCGCGCGCAGCTCGGCCGGGTCGAAGGCGTACCGACCATCGGCCGCGGGGCGCAGGGTGACCGGCCGCCGGACCGCGCCGGCCAGCGCGATCGAGGCGGCGTACGAGTCGTAGTACGGCTCGAAGCAGACCACCTCGTCGCCCGGCTCGCACAAGGCGAGGATGCTGGCCGCGATCGCCTCGGTCGCGCCCGCGGTGATCACGATCTCGCCGTCCGGGTCGTACGCCAGGTTGTGGAACCGCCGCTGGTGGGCCGCGACCGCCGCGCGCAGGGCGGGGATCCCCGGCCCGGGCGGGTACTGGTTCTGCCCGCCGCGCAGCGCCTCGGCCGCGGCGGCCAGCATCTCCGGTGGGCCGTCGGTGTCCGGGAAGCCCTGGCCGAGGTTGACCGCCCCGGTCCGTACGGCGAGGGCGGACATCTCGGCGAAGATCGTCGTGCCGAACGGCCGCATCCGGGCCACCAGCGGGTCGACATCGGTGCTCGTCGTCACCTGCGCCAGCCTACGGGCACCCGCGGGCCGAACCCCAGCCTCAACAATCCGTTTCGAAACATGATCGACTCGAGATCGTTGATATCGGGGTGTCAGCGGCATCCCGATACCGCGGTATCGCTGATCCCGTGTCGATCAAGCGAGAGCCTCACTCCGCCGTGCAGGTGGTCCGCCAGTAACCGCGGGTCTTGTCGACGACCGGCTTGCCGGTGCCGGTGACCGTGACCGTGCAGTCGAGAGGTCCTTGATATTCGATGTCGGGCCAGGTGGCTTCCACCATCACCCGGCTCCGGCCGTTGGTTCGGATGGTGGTGCGCCACGGCAGCTTCACGTCGTCGACGTGGATGAGGTCGCTCTCGGCGTCGTAGTACGAGATGTCGGCCTCGCCCGCTCCGGTGACCTCGTAGACCACCGTCACCGGGGCCGGCCCGGAGGTGGGGCGTGTGATCGGCTTCTTGGTGGGGGTGGGCGCGACGGCCGTTGGTCCGGCGGTGGGCGGCTCGGCCGTGGGCGTGGTCCGGCCGTCGTCGGGAACGACGTACGGCTCTCCGGCGATCGGATCCGGGGTGGACGCTTCGAGCAGCAGGCCGGCCCCGCAGGCGCAGCCGCAGACGGCCAGCACCAGCGTCACGACGATCGCGATCACGATCCCGACGACCCGACCGGTGCCCGTGGAGGCGCTGCTGGCCGGTGGGTGCCCGGGGTGGGTGTAGGGCGGCGGATAGCCCGGCACCGGCCATCCCTGGGGTGTCGGCTGGCCGGCGCTCGGCGGCCAGTCCGCGGGCGGCTGCGGCGTGGACGTCCATGGCGGGGTGGGGGGTGCGGGCGTCCACGGCGCGGCGGACGGATCGGGCGTCCATGGCGGGGTGGGCGGGGGCGGTGCCCACGACGGGGTCGGTGAGGTTGGCGTCCACGGTGACGGTGGCGCCCATGGTTGCCCCGGAGCCAGTGGGTCCGGCGCTGGCAGCGGTGCCGACGGGGTCCACGAGTGCGGTGCGGTGGGGTCCGGTGGGAGGCCGCCACCCGGGGCGGCCGATGGTTCCGGTGCCGCCGAGCCGCCGGGAGACGGATCCGAGGGCGGCGTCGGGGACGGGTCGGGCGGGGGCGCGTCGGACATGGCTGCTCCGGGCGGGAGTGGGTATGGGTCGAGCGAGCCGCGGAGAGGACCCGCCGCACCCGCCGAGAGACTTTCGTACCCGGGAAAGCCTCGCAACCCCGTCGCGCCGGGCACGCCCCGAGCGGACCGGGGTGGCTCGTCCCGTTGTTACCCACCAGCCACCGATCGCTCAGATTCAGTGATTGTTTAGCCGACTTTCGAGCAACCATCGTGAGCGAAACTGGGTTAGGCTGCGGGCCATGTGTGGAATCGTGGGTTACGCGGGCGCACGCCCCGCACTCGGCATCGTGCTGGACGGGCTGCGGCGGCTGGAATACCGCGGCTACGACTCGGCGGGCGTCGCCATCGTCTGCGACGACCAGCTGCTGATCGAGAAGAAGGCCGGCAAGCTGGCCAACCTGGAGAAGGTGCTCTCCGAGCGGGCCGCCGACGACCCGACCTCCTGCGCGGCCAGCCCGATCGGCATCGGTGACGGCACCACCGGCATCGGGCACACCCGCTGGGCCACCCACGGCGGCCCGACCGACCGCAACGCCCACCCGCACCTCGCCCCCGACGGCCGGGTCGCGGTGATCCACAACGGCATCATCGAAAACTTCGCCAAGCTGCGCGCCGAGCTTGAGGCCGACGGCGTCCAGTTCACCAGCGACACCGACACCGAGTGCGCCGCCCACCTGCTCTCCGCCGCGCTGGCCGACCTGCGCGCCGCCGGCCAGCCCGACAGCCCGCAGCTGCTCGCCGCCGGCATGCGGGTGGTCTGCCAGCGGCTGGAGGGCGCCTTCACCCTGCTCGCGGTGGACGCCGCGGTGCCCGGCGCGGTCGTCGGCGCCCGGCGCAACTCGCCGCTCGTCGTCGGCCGGGGCGACGGGGAGAACTACCTGGCCAGTGACGTGGCCGCGTTCATCGAGCACACGCGGGACGCGGTGGAGCTGGGCCAGGACCAGATCGTCCTGATCACCGGCGACAGCATCGAGATCACCGACTTCGAGGGCCAGCCCGCCACCGGCAAGGACTTCCACATCGACTGGGACTCGTCGGCCGCGGAGAAGGGCGGCTACGACTGGTTCATGCTCAAGGAGATCGAGGAGCAGCCGCAGGCCATCGCCGACACGCTGCTCGGCCGGCTCACCGAGACCGGTGAGATCGCCCTCGACGAGGTCCGCCTCAGCGACCAGGACCTGCGCGACGTCGACAAGATCTTCATCGTGGCCTGCGGCACGGCGTACCACTCCGGCCTGGTCGCCAAGTACGCCATCGAGCACTGGACGCGGATCCCGTGCGAGGTGGAACTGGCCAGCGAGTTCCGGTACCGCGACCCGGTGCTCGACCGGTCCACGCTGATCGTGGTGATCTCGCAGTCCGGCGAGACGATGGACACCCTGATGGCGCTGCGCCACGCCAAGGAGCAGAAGGCCCGGGTGCTGGCGATCTGCAATACGAACGGCTCGACCATTCCCCGCGAGTCCGACGCGGTGCTCTACACCCACGGCGGGCCGGAGATCGCCGTCGCCTCCACGAAGGCGTTCCTCACCCAGCTCGTCGCGTGCTACCTGATCGGCCTGCACCTGGCCCAGGTACGCGGGATCAAGTTCGCCGACGAGGTGGGCGCGGTGGTCGCGCAGTTGCAGGAGATGCCCGGCAAGCTGCGCGAGCTGCTGGACCGGATCGAGCCCGTGCGCGAGCTGGCCCGGGAGCTGAAGTCCGAGCCCACCGTGCTGTTCATCGGCCGGCACGTCGGCTACCCGGTGGCCCTGGAGGGCGCGCTCAAGCTCAAGGAGCTGGCGTACATGCACGCCGAGGGCTTCGCCGCCGGCGAGCTGAAGCACGGCCCGATCGCCCTGATCGACAAGGGCACGCCGGTGATCTGCGTGGTGCCCTCGCCGGTCGGCCGGGGCATGCTGCACGACAAGGTCGTCTCCAACATCCAGGAGGTGCGGGCGCGCGGCGCCCGGACCATCGTGATCGCGGAGGAGGGCGACGAGGCCGTCGTCCGGTACGCCGATCACCTGATCTACGTGCCGCGTACGCCGACCCTGCTCGCCCCGCTGGTCACCACCGTGCCGCTCCAGGTGCTCGCCGCCGAGATCGCCGCGGCCCGGGGGCACGACGTGGACCAGCCCCGCAACCTGGCCAAGTCCGTCACCGTCGAGTAACCGAGCCTGACCACCGACCCGGGCCCCGGACGTCGCACCACGCGGCGACCGGGGCCTCCGTCGTGCCTGACCTGGCCCGTCAGCGGCCCAGGACGATGCGGGCCATGCCGTCCAGCGCCGGGTTGGCCGGATCCCAGTAGCCCACGTGACCGTGCCGCCCGCTGGGGAAGGTGCGCCCACCGAAGCCCGCTCCGGCCGGATCCCGGCCGAACCACAGCTCGTGCTCGCCCTGCCCGGCCAGGTTGAGCGCGGCCGCCAGCGGTGACGTGCCGAGCAGCACCTGCCGGGCCAGGTCGGCCGGGGGCCGGGTCAGCCGGATCACGTCGTCCGGGGCGCTGCTCGCCCAGACCTGCCCGGGCGGCACGCCCAACTCGGCGGCCTGCGCGGCGCCGACCCCCGGTGAGCCGACGAAGACCAGCGCGTCGGCGGCCAGCCCGTGGTCCCGGGCGGCCATGCCCACCACCAGCGACCCGTAGCTGTGCCCGAGCACGGTCTGCCGGGCCGGCGGCCCCTCGTGGCTGGCCCGCAGCCCCTCCTGGAAGCGGTGCAACGCCGGACCGGCGTCCCGCGCCTGGCCGGCCGTGGCCGCCTCGTGCAGGAAGTCCGGGGCGTCGTAGTCCAGCCAGAGCACCCCGGCGGTCTGCTCGCCCGGGTCGAGCGTGGCGCACCGGCCCTGCACACGCGCCACCCGGGCCAGTTCGCCCGGCGCGTCGTCGAGGCCGGCGGTCATCCCCGGCACGTAGGTCACCACCCGGTCGGCCTGGTCCGGGTCGCCGAGCGAGACCACCACCCGTCCCTCGCCGGCCGGGTCCAGCCGGAGCAGGTAGGCCCGCGGGGCTCGCGGCTCGCCCAGCCGGTCGGCGAGCGCCTCCAGCCCGGCCAGGCGCGCGTCGACCCGGCGCAGCCGCAGTGCGCCGACCGGCCCGGGCGGGACGCGGGACAGCAGCCGCCGCCGCTCGGCGACCAGCTCCTCCCGCCGGGCGTCGAGCAGCAGCCGGTTGGCCTGGTCGCGGGCTGCCACCGGCAGGCCGTCGAGCCGCCCGACGAGCGTCGGCTCGTGCCCCACCAGCCACCGGCGCTGCGCCGGGGTCAGCCCCGCCCACCACGCCCGGACGTCGACCGGGGTGGCACCCGGCGCGGGCCGGCCGGGCGGCGGCGGTGCCTGCCAGCCGTCGAGAGCCGCCGTGACGAGTTCGCCCAGCCGGGCGGTCGCGGCCCGGTCCGCCGCCCCGGCCAGCTCCAGCGCCGCCCGTAGCGCCGCCGCCACCCGGGCGGCCGCCGGCCCGTCCCGCTCACCGGGTGATCGCGACCGGGCCGGATCCGCGCCTACCCGCCCGTCCCGGTCGATCAGCAGCCCCGCTCCGTCTGCCAGGGCCACCGCCGCGGCCAGCCGGCCCTTCGCCACCGTGAGCCGACCGGCGAACTCGGCGAGCACCTGATCGGCCTCGATCAGCGCGGGTGCGATCGAGGTCAGCTCGCCGCGCAGCCCCGCGAGCCGACCGTCGGCCGCCGTCGCCGCCCGGCCCGACCAGGCGACGCGCAACGCCCTCGCGTCCGTGCTCAGCTCGCCGGCCCGCCTCTCGACCAGCGCGGTCAGCCCGGCCCACGCGGCTCCGGCGGCCTGCCACGGCCCCGGATCGGCGGCCCAGAGCTGGGCGTAGCCGACCGCGGGCGCCGACGGGTCGTCGCGATCCGCCGCGCCGCGTCCCCGGGCCCCCGCCGGCCCGCCGTCCGCACGCGGGCGAGTCGGCGCGGTCACCGGGGTAGCGCGGTGAGCCGGCGGGCGGCCCGGTCGTCCACCGCCCGGTAGGACTCCACCGCCGTCCGGACCGCTCCGCCGGTCACCGCCACCAGGCCGCCGAGTCGGCCCAGCCACCCGTGCACCGCCGACTCCAGCCCGACCAGCGCCGCGCCGGTCGGCCAGTCGGGCGCGGACACCACCAGCCCGGGCACCCCGACCAGCCCGTGCGCCAGCCGGTACGCGTCGTCGTCCAGCGCTCGGGCCACCCCTCGCAACAGCTCCGGTCGGACCGTCAACGGCTCCTCTGTCATCCCACACCCCCGCGTGCGATCGGCATCGACGTGTCGACGGTAGGCGGGACACGTACACCCCGAAGTGCCCTGTGGACGGCCGTTGGCGGCCGTACCCCGACCTGTCCACAGGCGTTGCCCACCGCCTGGCCGACGGCTAATCTGCGGCCTCCGACGCCGGTAGGGTGGGTTGGTGATCGTCGCGGTCGGCATCGACGTCGTCCTGGTCGACCGGTTCGCCCGGTCCCTGGCGCGGACGCCGCTGCTCGCCGACCGGCTCTTCACCGAGGCCGAGCGGTACACGCGCTCCGGCAATCCACGCTCGCCGGAGTCGCTCGCCGCCCGCTTCGCCGCCAAGGAGGCCGTCGCCAAGGCGCTCGGCGCGCCGGCCAATCTGAGCTGGCACGACTGCGAGATCGTGTCCGACCCGGACGGCCGTCCCTGGCTGACGGTCTCCGGCACGGTGGCGGCGGCGGCCGTGGAGCGCGGGGTCGACCGCTGGCATCTCTCGCTGTCGCACGACGGCGGGATCGCGTCGGCGATGGTGGTCGCGGAACGGTGACGTCGGCCGGGTGGGCCGTTCCGGCCGCCCGCAAGCGGAATGGGGCGGTGGCATGAGATCGGTGTGGCGGGTGGCCGACGTACGGGCGGCCGAGGCGGGGCTGATGGGCACGCTGCCCGAGGGCACGCTGATGCAGCGGGCCGCCGCCGGTCTGGCCCGTCGGGCCGCGCTGCTGCTCGCGGAGCGGGGCGGGGTGTACGGCGGGCAGGTGCTGCTGCTGGTCGGCTCCGGCGACAACGGTGGCGACGCCCTGTACGCCGGGGAGCGGCTGGCCCGTCGGGGCGTCACCGTGTCCGCCCTACTGCTCACTCCCGGGCGGGCGCACGCCGCTGGGCTGGCCGCGCTGCGGGCCGCGGGCGGCCGGTTGGTGGACCACCCGACCGGCCCGGTCGACCTGGTGCTGGACGGCATCGTCGGCATCGGTGGCACCGGCGGGCTGCGGACGAACGCGGACGAGGTGGTCCAGGGTCTCGGTGAGCTGCGCGGGCGGGACGGCGGCCGGGCCACGGTGCTGGCGGTGGACGTGCCGAGCGGAGTGGCGGTGGACACCGGGCACGTGCCGTTGTCCGCGTCCGGCCGGCCCACCGCGGTCCGCGCCGACGTGACGGTCACCTTCGGCGCGCTGAAGCCCGCCCTGGTGGTCGGGCCGGCAGCCCCGCTGGCCGGTCAGGTGGAACTGGTCGACATCGGGCTGCGGCCGTGGCTGCGGGGCACCCCGGCGCTGCGGGTCACCGAGTGGTCCGACCTGGTCGACTGGTGGCCGAGGCTGGGCCCGGCATCGGAGAAGTACAGCCGGGGCGTGGTCGGCCTGGCGACCGGCTCGGAGACGTACCCGGGGGCAGCGGTGCTCTCCGTCGGCGGGGCACTGGCCGGGCCTACCGGCATGGTCCGCTACGCCGGCGGCGCCCGGGCCGAGGTGCTGCACCAGCATCCCTCGGTGATCGCCACCGGCCGGGTCGCCGACGCGGGCCGGGTGCAGGCCTGGGTCTGCGGCTCCGGGCTGGGCACGGGGGAGGACGCGGCGGCCGAGCTGCGCGCCGTGCTGGCCGCGCCGGTGCCCGTGGTGCTCGACGCCGACGCGCTGACCCTGCTGGTCGACGGTTCGCTCGCCGACCGGCTGCGCGGCCGGGACGCCCCGATCGTGATCACCCCGCACGACCGGGAGTTCGCCCGGCTCTGCGGGGAGGAGCCCGGCGCGGACCGGGTCGCCGCGGCGCTGCGGCTGTCCGCCTGGATGAACGCGGTGGTGCTGCTCAAGGGGGACCGCACGGTGATCGGCACGCCGGACGGTCGGGCGTACGTCAACCCCACCGGCACCCCGGTTCTGGCCACCGGCGGCACCGGCGACGTGCTGGCCGGGCTGCTCGGCTCGCTGCTGGCCGGCGGTGTGCCCGCGGACCGGGCGGCGGCCTCGGCCGCGTACCTGCACGGGCTGGCCGGCCGGGAGGCGGCCCGAGGCGGGCCGGTGACCGCGCCCGACGTGGCCACCGCGCTGCGTCCGGTCGTTGCCCGGCTGGGCTGATCGCGGCGTTGCGGCCGGGATGACCGGATCGACGACTCGGGACGTGCGTCGCCGCCCGCGGTGATCACGGCGGAAAGTAGGCTGGGCTCATGTGGCAGGCCGAGGTACGCGTCGATCTTGACGCGATCCGTGAGAACGTGAGTCGACTCCGGTCCGGCACCAACGCCGAGCTGATGGCGGTGGTGAAGGCCGACGGGTACGGCCACGGCATGGTCCCGGCCGCCCGGGCGGCGATCGACGCCGGTGCGGACTGGCTCGGTGTCTGCACCCTCGACGAGGCGCTCACCCTGCGTCGGGCCGGTGTGGCCGTGCCGGTGCTGGCTTGGCTGCTCGCGCCCGGCCTGCCGCTGCACGAGGGCGTCAGCGCGGGGGTGGACCTGGCGGCGGCCAGCCTGGCGCAACTGGACGAGATGATCGAGGCGAGTCGGCGTGCCGAGCGCCCGGCCCGGCTGCACCTGAAGATCGACACCGGGTTGTCCCGGGGTGGGGCGACCGTCGCCGACTGGCCGGCGCTGCTCGACGCCGCCGCCAAGGCGCAGGCCGACGGCCTGGTCGAGGTGGTCGGTGTGTGGAGCCACTTCGTGTACGCGGACATGCCCGGCCACCCGACCACGGACCGGCAGTTGGCCGTCTTCCACGAGGGGCTGGCGATGGTGGAGCGGGCCGGGCTGCGCCCGCGCTGGCGGCACCTGGCCAACTCGGCGGCCACCCTGACCCGGCCGGACACCCACTTCGACCTGGTCCGCCCGGGGCTGGCCGTCTACGGGCTCTCCCCGGTGGCTGGCGAGACGTACGGGCTGCGGCCCGCGATGACCGCCCGGGCCCGCGTGATGCTCACCAAGCGGGTGCCGTCCGGCACCGGCGTCTCCTACGGGCACACCTACACCACGGCGAGCGACGCGAACCTGGCCGTGGTGCCGCTCGGGTACGCCGACGGAGTGCCCCGGCACGCGTCCAACAGTGGGCCGGTGCAGCTCGCCGGCGCGCGGCGGACCATCTCCGGGCGGGTCTGCATGGACCAGTTCGTGCTGGACTGCGGCGACGACCCGGTGGCCGACGGCGACATCGCCACGCTGTTCGGCAGCGGCGCCGACGGCGAGCCGACCGCCGACGACTGGGCCGAGGCCGTCGGCACGATCAACTACGAGATCGTCACCCGGTTCGGCAGCACCCGGGTGCCCCGGGTCTATGACGGTGAGCGGCCATGAGCCCGTACCGCATTCCACGACCGCGGACCGCTGCCGGCCGGGTCGCCGGGCTGGTCGGCGCCGCGGTCGGAGTGGCCGCGGCCGGCCTGGCGGCCGGCGTCGCGACCGAGCGCACGCTGGTCCGCCGGCTCAAGGCCGACCCGACGGACCGCTACGCGCACGAGACGTTCGGCGAGCAGCGGTACGACGACGCGTTCCGGCTGGAGCTGCCGGACGGCACCGACATCCACGTCGAGGTGGTCGAGCCGACCCGGCCGGTGCCCGGGCACCCGACGGTGGTGCTGGTGCACGGCTTCTGCCTGGACATGGGCACGTTCCACTTCCAGCGCCAGATGCTCGCCGCGCGCGGCGACTACCGGATCGTGACGTACGACCAGCCCGGTCACGGTCGGTCCGGCCGGCTGGAGAGCGGCGAGTACGACCTCGCCGCGCTCGGCCAGACGCTGCGCCGAGTGATCGACCGGACCGCGCCCGAGGGGCCCCTGGTGCTGGTCGGTCACTCGATGGGCGGCATGACCATCATGGCGTTCGCCGAGTTGTTCCCGGAGCTGTTCGGTGACCGGGTGGTGGGTACGGTGCTGATGGCCACCTCGGGCGGGCTGATCGCGGAGACCAAGCTGGTCGCGCCGGCGCTGCTCGGCCGGGTCGGCGGCCCGGTGCTGTTCATGGTCAGCAACGCCACCCGGTACGGCGGGCCGGTGATCGACAAAGCCCGCAAGTCGACCTCGAACGTGGCCTGGTTGCTGACCCGCAAGTACGGCTTCGGCACCCGCAAGCCCAGCCCGGCGCTGGTGTCCTACGTGGAGATGATGAACTCCCGGACTTCGGCCGACACGGTGACCCGCTACCTGCGGACCCTGGCGACCCACTCGCGCTTCCCGGCGCTCGCGGCGCTGGCCGACACCCCCGTGCTGGTGGTGGTCGGCGACAAGGACATGATCACTCCGGTGACACACTCGGAGGAGATCGTCCGGCGGTTGCCGCACGCCGAGTTCGTGAAGATCCAGGACAGCGGGCACGTGGTGATGCTGGAGCACGCGGACGAGGTCAACACCGCGCTGGCGGGGTTCCTCGAGTCACTGGAGAGCGTGGAGGAACGGTGAGTCACGTCGTCAAGCTCCCGACCGTCGAGGACACCCGGGAGTTCGGCCGCCGGTTGGCCGGGCTGCTGCGCGCCGGTGACCTGGTGCTGTTGACCGGGCCGCTGGGCGCCGGCAAGACCGCCCTCACCCAGGGCGTCGGCGCCGGGCTCGGGGTGCTCGGAGACGTCACCTCGCCGACGTTCGTGATCGCCCGGGTGCACCGGCCCGATCCGGCACGGGGTGGCCGGGTGGCCCTGGTGCACGCCGACGCGTACCGGCTGGGTGACGCCACGGACCCGCGCGCCGAGATCGACGACCTGGACCTGGACGCATCGGTCGATGAGTCGGTGACCGTGGTGGAGTGGGGCGAGGGGCTGGTGGAGCAGTTGGTGGACGCGCACCTGCGGGTCCGCATCGACCGCCGCGACGACGACACCCGGATCGTCGAGCTGGACCCGGTCGGTGGCGACTGGTCCCGGCGGCTCGCCGACCTGGGTTAGGCCGCCGGGCCGCTGTCGTACCCGATGCCTAGAGTGCGGGGGACCGACCCGCGCTGTGAGAGGTTCCCGATGCCCGACGACGCCCCCGCCCTGGATCTGCTGGCCCTGCTGCCGGAGCAGTGGCGTGCCGTGCTCACCCCCCACCTGGATCCGGCCCGCGCCGCCGCGCTGGCCGAGTTCGTCGCCCGGGAGTACGCGACGCACACCGTCTTCCCGCCGTTGGCGGACCTGTTCTCCGCATACCGGCTCTGCCCGCCGCAGGGCACCCGGGTGCTGATCCTCGGGCAGGACCCGTACCACCGGGCCGGGCAGGCGCACGGGTTGAGCTTCAGCGTCCGGGACGGGGTGACGGTGCCGCCGTCGCTGCGCAACGTCTTCAAGGAGCTGGGCGAGGACCTGGGCGTGCCCAAGCCGCGTAGCGGCAACCTCGACGGCTGGGCCGCGCAGGGCGTGCTGCTGCTCAACGCGGTGCTGACGGTCCGTCAGGCCACTCCGGGCTCGCACGCCAGCTCCGGTTGGGAAGAGTTCACCGACGCCACGATTCGAGCGTTGGACGCGTCACCCGACCGGGTGGTCTTCCTGCTCTGGGGCGGGTATGCCCGCAAGAAGGCCGCGCTGGTCACCAACCCGCAGCACGTGGTGCTGGAGGCCGGTCACCCCAGCCCGATGAACCCGCGCGGCTTCCTCGGCAGCCGGCCGTTCAGCGCGGCCAACAAGGCGCTGGCCGACGCCGGCCTGCCCACCATCGACTGGGACCGCACCGCCGGCTGACGCGGTCCCGCCGACGGGTCGGGACCGTCACTTCCCGCTGGCGACCTGCCGGGCCCGGTAGCGGCGCAGCAGGTCGCCGGCCCGCGGCTCGGTCAGCTCCAGCTCTACCAGCGGCACGACCCGGTAACTCCGGCCGCCGTGGCGTACCTCGATCGTTTCGGGCAGTTCGTCACACATCGTGGCCCTGATCTCGCCGTACCGGGTCGTCCAGAGGTGCTCGCCCTGCTCCTCGGGCTCCAACCACACCCCGCCGAACTCACCCCAGCGGGCGTTCCACCGCTGGCCGTAGGCCGCCTCCAGCCAGCGGGTGAACAGTTTCGAGTCCTGCCAACGCACGGCGATCTCCAGCGCCTCGACCGGCACCGGAGCGCCCTGCAGCAGGGCCGCCGTGCTTCCGGTGATCACCTGTGGGAAGTCGGTGAGCCGGTCCAGCATCCGGTGCAGGCCCAGCTCGTCGATCCGCTCGGCGATCGGGCGGGCGGCCAGGTCGTCGATCCGGGCGTCGAGGTGCGCGTCCAGCGGTTCGACCCCGACAACCAACTGCACGTCCATGGCCGCGAGCAGTCGCTCCAGCACCGGGATGCTGGGCGCCCGATCGCCGCACTCGATCCGGGCGACGGCTGCCTGGCTGACCTCGGCCAGGTCCGCCAGCTCCCGCTGGCTCAGCTCGCACAGGTGCCGTTGCCGTCGCACGACGGCGCCGAGGAGGGGGACGAGGCGAGTGGAGGACATCCCGGCATCGTGGATCAGGGGAAGCGGCGGCGATACCGGTGAGGCAACTTGTCGACTCACGGGGCTCCGGTGGGGAGCCGACCCCAGGAGGACGACGTGCCTCGGGGCGGCGGGCCTCGCTCTGATGAGCCTGATACCTGTGAGGCATAAATATGCCTGAGAGGTATCACGCTCAGGGGGGTGACCGGCCCCCTGACCCAAGCCCCGCGCCTTCGCCGGGGCCACCGGGTGGTGGGCCGGGCTGGGGCGGCTAGGCTGGCTAACCGTGCTCGTACTCGTGGTGGACAGCTCGACCCCCGCGGTGACCGCAGCGCTGGTGGAGGTCTCGGCGGACGGTGTGGCGTCCCGGGCGCACCGATGCACGGTCGACGCCCGCGCGCACGGTGAACTGCTGGCCCCTCAGGTCGACGCGGTCCTCGCCGACGCCGACGCGCGCCCGCGGGACCTGGGCGCCATCGTCGCGGGGCTCGGGCCGGGGCCGTTCACCGGACTGCGGGTGGGTCTGGTCACCGCCGCCACCATGGGCCAGGCGCTCAACATCCCGACGTACGGCGTCTGCTCGCTGGACGGCATCGGCTACCCGGCGGCAGCCGGCGAGCCGGTGCTGGCCGCCAGCGACGCTCGGCGCAAGGAGCTCTACTGGGCCGTCTACGACGGCGCCGGCCAGCGGATCGTCGGACCCGAGGTTTCCACGCCCGCGGTGGCCGCCGCCCGCGCCCGGGAACTGGGAGCGACGGTCGCGGTCGGTGACGGTGCACACCGGTACGCCGAGACTCTGAGCCTTCCGGTCCGGGTCGAGCCGCGCTACCCGGACGCCACCGTGCTGGCGCTGCTCGCCGCCGAGCGGATCCGGGCCGGCGCACCCGGTGAGCGGCTCACCCCGCTCTACCTGCGCCGTCCGGACGCCGTGGTGGCGACCGCGCGCAAACCGGTCCTCCCGTGAGTGTGCGGCTGGACCGGTTCCGCTGGTGGCACATCGACCAGGTGCTGCCGATCGAGGCGGACCTCTTCGGTGCCGAGCAGTGGTCGCCGGCGATGTTCTGGAACGAGCTGGCGAACGGGCACCACTACCGGGTCTCCGTCGACGACGACGGCACGGTGTTGGGCTACGCCGGCCTCGCCGGGGCTCCGCCGGACGAGGTGTGGGTGCAGAACATCGCGGTCCGCCGCGACGCGCAGCGGCGCGGCGTCGGCCGTGCCCTGCTGGAGGAACTGCTCGCCGAGGCGGCCCGGGTCGGCGCCCGCAGCACCCTGCTGGAGGTCGCCATCGACAACGCTCCGGCCCAGCGGCTCTACGCGATGTACGGGTTCGAGCCGATCGGGGTGCGGCGCGGCTACTACCAACCGAGCAACACCGACGCGCTGGTCATGCAGCGCGTCGCCGAGTCGACCGGGGACGGACCACACGACCATGGCTGACGAACCGCTGATCCTGGGCATCGAGACCTCCTGCGACGAGACCGGCGTCGGCATCGTGCGAGGGCACACACTGCTGGCCGACGCGCTCGCCTCCAGCGTCGAGGAGCACGCCCGGTTCGGGGGCGTGGTGCCCGAGGTGGCCAGCCGGGCCCACCTCGAGGCCATCGTGCCGACCATGGACCGGGCGCTGGCCGATGCCGGCGTCACCCTGGCCGACATCGACGCCATCGCGGTCACCTCCGGCCCCGGGCTGGCCGGCGCGCTGCTCGTCGGCGTCGCCGCCGCCAAGGGATACGCGGTCGCCGCGGAGAAGCCGGTGTACGGCGTCAACCACCTGGCGGCGCACGTCGCCGTGGACACCCTGGAGCACGGTCCGCTCCCCGAACCCGCCATCGCGCTGCTGGTGTCCGGCGGGCACTCGTCCCTCCTGCTGGTCGACGACCTGGCCCGGGGCGTCACCCCGCTCGGCGCCACCATCGACGACGCGGCCGGCGAGGCGTTCGACAAGGTCGCCCGGCTGCTCGGGCTGCCGTTCCCGGGTGGACCGCCCATCGACCGCGAGGCCCGGGCCGGCGACGCGGCCGCGATCGCCTTCCCGCGCGGCCTGACCGCCGCCAAGGACCTAGCCGCGCACCGGTACGACTTCTCGTTCTCCGGACTGAAGACGGCGGTGGCCCGCTGGGTCGAGGCGCGGCAGCGCGCCGGCGAGCCCGTGCCGGTGGCCGATGTCGCCGCGTCCTTCCAGGAGGCCGTGTGTGACGTGCTGACCACCAAGGCGCTCGCCGCCTGCCGGGCGAACGGAATCGAGACCCTGGTGATCGGCGGGGGCGTGGCGGCGAACTCGCGGCTGCGAGCTCTGGCCGAGCAGCGGGCCGAAAAGTACGGCATCCGGGTCCGGGTGCCCCGGCCGAAGCTGTGCACCGACAACGGGGCGATGGTTGCCGCGCTCGGGTCGCACCTGGTCGCCGCCGGGGTGGCGCCCAGCCGGCTGGACCTGCCGGCCGACTCGGCGCTGCCGTTGACCACGGTCAGCGTGTGACGGAGGCGACGGACATGATCGTGCGGATGTGGGAGGCGCGCGCCGAGGCGTACGGCGTCGCCGACCTGATCACCTGGGTGTGCGACACCGCCCTGCCCGAGTTGGAGCACGACCCGCTGCACGTGTCCAGCGAGGTCTTCTCCTCCACCGACCACCGGGTGGTGGTCATCTCCAAGTGGCGCAGCAACCCGCGCCCGTTACCGGATCCGCCGGCTCTGCTGGTGGCCCGCGCCCCGCACTCCTGGGACTTCACCCAGGTCGACCGCTGACCCGTCGACCCCGCCCGCGCCGTGAGCTGCGGCACCTTCGGCGCCTTCGGGCGGTAATTGATTCGCCCGGGCCAGTGTCGCCGCCTAGCGTCGAGCCGCTATGCGCTTCTCACCGGCCGGCGAACCCGGCGTACCCGATGCCCGGTCGGCGACCCGCTACCTGATCTGGTTGGCCGGACGGCACAAGCGGCTGTTCACCGCCGGCATCGCGCTCGGTGTGGTGTGGATGGTGGCGCAGGCGCTGATGCCGGCCGCCGTCGGCCGGGCCGTCGACGGGTTGGCACGCCGCGACGAGGACGCCCTGCTCACCTGGGGTCTGGTGCTGCTCGGGCTGGGCGTGCTCCAGGCGGCAGCAGGGATCCTGCGGCACCGCTGCGCCGTGCACAACTGGCTGGCCGGGGCATACCGCACGGTGCAGTTGACGGTCGAGGCGGCGAACCGGCTCGGAGCCGCGCTGCCCCGCCGGGTGGCCGCCGGCGAGGTGGTGAGCATCGGCACGGCCGACATCGGCCAGATCGGGCACGCCATCGACATCACCGCCCGGGGCGCCGGTTCGCTGGTCGCGATCGCCACCGTCGCGGTGATCCTGCTGAACGCCTCGATGCCGCTCGGGCTGGTCGTGGTGCTCGGCGTGCCGTTGCTGATGGCCGTGGTGGCGCTGCTCATCCGGCCGCTGCACCGCCAGCAGCAGGCGTACCGGGACGCGGAGGGAGCGCTGACCACCCGGGCCGGCGACATCGTGTCCGGGCTGCGGGTGCTGCGCGGCGTCGGGGGCGAGCCGGTGCTCTCCGCCCGCTACCGGACCCGGTCGCAGGAGCTGCGTACGCGTGGCCTGCGGGTGGCGCGGGTGGAGTCGCTGCTGGAGGCGGCGCAGGTGCTGCTGCCCGGTGCCTTCCTGGTGCTGGTGACCTGGCTGGGCGCCCGGTTCGCGCTGCGTGACCAGATCAGCGCCGGGCAGCTGGTCGCCTTCTACGGCTACACCGCGTTCCTGGTCAGCCCGCTGCGCAACCTCACCGAGGCGGTCGACAAGCTGACCCGTGGGCACGTGTCGGCCCGCCGGGTGGTCCGGCTGCTGCAACTCACCCCGGAGCTGGTCGATCCGGCGCAGCCGGTGGCGCTGCCGGACGGGCCGGGTGAGCTGGCCGACCCCGACTCGGGGGTGGTGCTGCTCCCCGGCCGGTTCACCGCGCTGGCCGCCACCGCCCCCGAGGACGCGGCCACGATCGTGGACCGGCTCGGCCGGTACACCGATTCGGACGCCACGCTGCACGGCGTACCGCTGCGGTCGCTGGCACTGGCGACGGTGCGCGCGCGGATCCTGGTGGCCGACAACGACGCACATCTGTTCACCGGCCGGCTCCGCACGGAGCTGGACCCGCACGACCGGGGCGACGACGCGGCACTCGCCGCGGCGCTGGTGGCGGCGAGCGCCACGGACATCGTCGAGGCGCTGCCCGACGGGCTGGACAGTGCGGTGGCCGAGCGTGGCCGGGAGTTCTCCGGGGGGCAGCGGCAGCGGCTGCGGTTGGCCCGCGCGCTGGTCGCCGACCCGGAGACGTTGCTGCTGGTCGAGCCGACCAGCGCGGTCGACGCGCACACCGAGGCGCGCATCGCGCAGCGGTTGGGTGACGCGCGCGCCGGCCGGACCACCCTGGTCTGCACCACCAGCCCGCTGGTGCTCAGCCGAGCCGACCGGGTGATCTTCGTGGAGGACGGCAAGGTGGTGGCCGAGGGGACGCACGCCGAGCTGCTGGACGGCGAGCCGCGCTACCGGGCGACGGTCAGCCGGGAGGAGGACTGATGGCCACCGCACTGCCGGTCGCCGACGCGCGGCAGGTCCGCCGGTACGCGCGCACGCTGGTCCGCCGGCACCCGCGCGCGCTGGCCGCCGCGCTCGGCCTGCACGCGCTGGCCGCAGCCGCCGGGCTGGCCGCGCCGCGGCTGCTCGGCGACATCGTGGAGGGCATCGCCCGAGGTGTCGGTCAGTCCACCGTGGACCGGGCCGCGCTGCTCATCGGCGGTTTCGTGCTGGCCCAGTCGGTGCTGGTCCGGTTCGCCCACCTGGCCTCGGCCCGACTCGGTGAGAGGGTCCTCGCCGAGCTGCGTGAGGAGTTCGTGGACCGGATCCTCGACCTGCCACTGGCCACCGTCGAGCGGGCCGGCACCGGCGATCTGCTCACCCGTACCTCCCGGGACGTCTCCGCGCTGTCGCGGACCGTCCGCCTGGCGGTGCCCGAGACTCTGATCGCGGTGGTCACCACCGGGTTCGTGATCGGCGCGCTGCTGTTGATCGGCCCGCTGCTCGCGCTGCCCTGCCTGCTGGCGGTGCCGCTGCTCTGGGCCGGCACCCGCTGGTACCTGCGCCGCGCACCCGCCGGCTACCTGCGGGAGAACGCCGCCTACTCGGACATCACCGACGGCATCAGCGAGACCGTCGAGGGTTCGCGGACCACCGAGGCGTTGCGGCAGCAGGCGCGCCGCCGGGCCCGCACCGACGTGGACGTCCGCCGGTCGTACGCGGCGGAGCGGTACACCCTCAACCTGCGGACCGTCTTCTTCCCGGTGGCCGAGATCGGGTACGTGGTGCCGGTGGTCGCCACGCTGCTGATCGGCGGCTGGTTCTACCTGCGGGGCTGGGTCAGCCTCGGTCAGGTCACCGCGGCCACCCTCTACGTGCAGCAGCTGGTGGACCCGGTCGACCGGCTGCTGTCCTGGCTGGACGAGCTCCAGGTCGGCGGCGCGTCGATGGCCCGGCTGCTGGGGGTGGCCCGCACCGGCGACAGCCCCGCCGCCGACGCGCGACCCGCCGGCACCGCGCCGTCCCCCGCCGCGTCCGTCGACGGCGGCGTCGAGCAGCTCGCCGCTCGCGACGTCCGGTACGCGTACCGGACCGGGCGGGACGTGCTGCACGGGGTGACCCTGATCCCGAGGCCGGGGGAGAAGCTGGCCATGGTGGGGCCGTCCGGCGCCGGCAAGTCCACCCTGGGTCGCCTGCTGGCCGGGGTGCACGCCCCGCGCAGCGGCTCGGTGACCGTGGACGGCCGGCGGCTGGACGAGTTGCCGCTGGACGAGCTGCGCTCGCACGTCGCGTTGGTCACCCAGGAGCACCACGTCTTCATCGGCTCGCTGCGGGAGAACGTGGCCATGGTCCGGCCCGGCGCCGACCCGGCGCAGGTGCGGGCGGCGCTCGCCGCGGTCGCCGCCCTGGACTGGGCCGACGCGCTTCCCGACGGGCTGGACACCGTGGTCGGCGCCGGTGGCCACCCGCTCTCCCCGGCGCAGTCGCAGCAGGTGGCGCTGGCCCGGCTGGTGCTGGCCGACCCACACACCCTGGTGCTGGACGAGGCGACCTCGCTGATCGACCCGCGTGCCGCCCGGGAGTTGGAACGCTCCCTGGCCGCCGTGCTCGCCGGCCGTACCGTGATCGCCATCGCGCACCGGCTCTTCTCGGCGCACGACGCCGACCGGGTGGCGGTGGTGGAGGACGGCCGGATCACCGAGCTGGGCCCGCACGACGAGCTGGTGGCGGCCGGTGGTTCGTACGCGGCGCTGTGGCGCTCCTGGCACCACAGCGACGCGCCCGACGACCGACCCGCCACGAGCTAGGTGTGCTGTCCAGGGAGGTTGGTCGAGGTTGTGTGACGACACGATCTGATGTCGTAGGTAGGTGAAGGCCTCCGGTTGTGGAGTGGAGCTGTCGAGGAACCGCTCCGCCAACCAGGAGGCCTTCGTGTCCCACGCTAACGCTGCCTTGACTCCTCGCGCACGTCTGCGCTTGGCGCGTCTGATCGTGGATGAGGGCTGGCCGGTCGCTGCGGCAGCGCGTCGTTACGAGGTGTCCTGGCGCACCGCGGACCGGTGGGCGCAGCGATACCGGCAGCAGGGCGTCGAGGGCATGCAGGACCCTTCGTCGCGGCCGCACCGCAGTCCCGCGAAGACAACGGGGCCGGTGGTGCGCAAGATTGTGCACCTGCGGTGGAAGCAACGCCTGGGACCCGTGCAGATCGGCGGGCGTCTGGGCATGCCGGCCTCGACCGTGCACGCGGTGCTGACCCGGTGTCGACTGCAGCGGCTGTCCCACATCGACCGGGTCACCGGGGAGCCGATCCGCCGCTACGAGCACCCGCATCCGGGAGCGATGCTGCATGTGGATGTCACCAAGTACGGCAACATCCCTGACGGCGGCGGCTGGCGTTTCGTCGGCCGCCAGCAAGGCGGGCGCAACCGTCAGGCCACCGCACGACGGACCGGGGCACGTAACGGCGTCTACGAACCGCAGATGGGCACCGCGTTCGTGCACACCGTCGTCGATGATCACTCCCGGGTCGCCTACGCCGAGATCCGTGACGATGAGAAAGCCGCCACGGCTATCGAGGTGCTACGCAACGCCGTCGGCTGGTTCGCCGCCCGCGGCGTCACCGTCGAACGCGTCCTGTCCGACAACGGCTCGGCCTACAAGTCCTTCGCCTGGCGCGACGCCTGCGCCGAACTCGGGATCACGCCGAAGAAGACCCGCCCCTACCGGCCGCAGACCAACGGCAAGGTCGAACGGTTCCACCGGACCCTGACCGACGGCTGGGCCATCGCCCGCTTCTACAGCTGCGAACAAGCCCGCAGGAAGGCCTTACCGGCCTTCCTGCATCACTACAATCACCACCGACCCCACACCGCCACCGGCGGCCTACCACCCATCACCAGGTTGACCAACGTCCCTGGACAGCACAGGTGTGCAGCACCGACGGTCAGCTGCGGCGCAGCATCCGGTAGGTGGCGATCCCGCCGGTGCCCAGCGCGGCGAGGAAGACCAGCCAGACGACGGTGCTGCTGACACCGACCTGCGGGCCGGTGTTCGCGGCGGCGGCCGCCAGCAGCCCGTCGTTGCCGGGGGCGGGCAGAGCCGCCGGCGGCAGCTCCGGCCAGCGGACCAGATTGGTGCTCTCCAACATCTGCATGTGGTGCAGCACGAAGCTGTTGGCGTCGTCGCAGAGCTTGCGGACGGTGGCGTCCCGAGTGCTCGCCCGCACCGCGCCGATCACCGGGAAGATCTTGCCGTGGGCCACCCGGAGCCGGGTGACGAAGATCTGGTCGAACCGGGCGCCGGAGGCCTTCTGCATCTCCGACAGCCAGCCCTTCTGCTCGGCGGTCGGCTCGGACGGGATGCTCGCGCCCAGCTTGTTGGCGGCGTCCACGACGAGCTGGTCGAGCTTCTGGTGCTCGTTGGCGATGCCCGCGCCGATTTCCCGGACCTTGGCCGACTGCCCCTTCTCGGCGGCCATCTGACCGGCCGGCATCTCCCACAGCCCGGCCAGCCGCACCCCGTTGAGCAGCGTCATGTCGGCGGCGTTGAGCTGCTGCCCGCCGGCGGGTGCGGCGACGGCCACGCCGGGCAGGACACCGACCCCCGCGATGACGGCGATGAGCAGCATCGCCGCCCGGTGGGTCCGGTTGCCCGGCCGGCGACGGGCGGATCTGAGCGGTGCCATGTCTGCGGTGCCTCCTCGGTCCGGACCGAAACGCGTCTGGACCGGGCAGTCGCGTGCCGACTGCCCGTCCGTCCACTGGTACGGACTGACCGCCCGATCAGTTCACCGGTTGGGGCAGCGGGTCAGCGGGTGACGGCGAGGAAGCCGCCGAGCAGCAGCAGGGTGAGCGCGGCGACGGCGAAGAGCACCAGCAGCTCCCGGCGGCCGTGCCCGGTGGGGTCGCCGCCGGCCGAGGCGTCGGCGGCCAGGGCCGGCAGGTCGCGGGTCAGTGCGGCCAGGTCACCGAGGGTGCGGGCGCTCCACACCGCGCCCACCCGGTCGGAGAACTCGTCCAGGGTGAGCCGGCCCGCCGTGGTGTGCCGGTGCAGCTCGGCGACCACCCGGTTGCGGTCGTCGTCGGAGGCGCGCAGCTCGACATCCACGCCGGACAGGGTACGCGGATCAGCCCACATCGAGGGGGTCGGCGAGCAGCCGTTCGAAGGCCAGCTCGGCGGCGCCGATCAGGGGCGCGTCCTTGCCCAGTTTGGGGGTGCGCAGCCGGACGTGCTCCAGGCAGGCGCCGAGCGCGTTGGAGTTGAGCCGGCTGCGGACCTGGGCTGCCGCGGCGAGGTAGAGGTCGCGCATGGTGCCGCCGAAGATGACCATCTCGGGGTTGAAGACGTTCACCAGGTTGGCCACCCCGAAACCGAGCCAGTCACCGGCCTGGCGGACCGCCGTCTGAGCCCGGGCGTCGCCCCGGTCAGCGGCGTCGAAGACCGCCAGCAGCGCGTCCCGGCCCCGGGCGTCGGAGCGCCCGGCGGCACGGAGCAGGCCGTGCTCGCCGATCTCGGTCTCCCAGCAGCCCCGGGAACCGCACTCGCAGGGCATGCCGTCGCGGACCACCTTCATGTGGCCGACCTCGCCGCCGTACCCGCCGTGCCCGGTCAGCCGACGCCCGCCGGCGATGATGCCGGCGCCCACGCCGACGTCGCCGTACAGGTAGATGACGTTGTCGCAGCCGGCGGCGACACCTCGCGCGTGCTCGGCGAACGCGGCCACGTCGGCCACGTTGCCCACCGTGATGGGCACGTCGATGCCCAGTTCGGCGCCGAGCGCCGCGCCGATCGGCTCGTCCACCCAGCCGGTGGTCGGGCCGAGTCGGACCAGGCCGTCGTCGCGGCGGACCATGCCGCAGACCGCGACGCCGGCGCCCACGCAGATCGCGTCGGGCGGTACGCCCTGCTGCATCTCCTTGACCGCGCCGGCCAGCAGCGGCGCCGCCTCCGCGGCGAGCAGGCCGCGCGGTCGGTCCAGCTCCCGTTGGTCCAGCACCGCGCCGCCGAGGCCGATCCGGGCGGCGCGCAGCCGATCCACCTCAACGGAGTACGCGTACGCGAACACCCGGTCCGACTCGGGCCGGACGACCAGCGACGGTCGTCCGGCCCGGCCGGTCTCCCTCGGTGCTTCCTCGCTGACCAGCCCGACTCCGGCCAGGTCGGCGGTGAGTGCGCCGATGGTGCTGCGGTTCAGGCCCAGCGTGGTGGTGAGTTCGGCACGTGTGGTCGCCCCGTGGACGTGCACGTGCCGCAGCAGAGCTCCGAGGTTCTGCCGTCGGACCTCGTCCTGGCTTGGTGCCGGGCGCATCGCGGTGCTACCTCCCGCGGTCAGCGGGTGCCGGTGGCCGCCGCGCGGCGGCGGGAGACGGCGTCGACACTCGCGGCGAGCAGCAGCACGACGCCGGTGACCACGTACTTGACTCCCGCGCTGTACCCCATCAGGCCCATTCCGTTTTCGATGACCGCGACCACCGCGCCGCCGAGCACGGCGTCGAGGACGCGGCCCTTGCCGCCGAAGAGGCTCGTGCCGCCGATCACCGCCGCGCCGACCGCGTAGAGCAGTACGTTACTGCCCCCCGTGTTCGGGTCGACCGAGTTGGCCCGGCTGGCCGCCACGATGCCACCGACGGCGGCCATGGACGAGCAGATCACGAACACCGAGATCCGGATCCGGTCGACGTTGATGCCGGCCCGGCGGGCCGCTTCCCGGTTGCCGCCCACGGCGTAGATGTGCCGGCCGTAGCTGGTGCGTTGGAGCACGAAGGTCCAGACGATCAGCAGCACCGCGATGACCGGCACCACGATCGGCACACCCTTGAGCGAGACGATCAGTACGTTGCGGCTGCGCTCCAGGTTGAGGACGTACACCGCCGTGCCGAGGATGACGGCCAGCCCGCCGATCCGGAGCGCCACCACCGCGATCGGGTCGGTGATCAGACCGCGGGCCACCCGGTTGCGGTGCCGCAGCAGCTGCACCGTCCCGTACCCGGCGACCGCGAGGGCGGCCAGCACCCAGCCCAGGACGGGGCTGAGGTTGCGGTTGGCGATGGCGACCAGCACCTCGTCCCGGACGGAGATGTTGGTTCCCTCCTTCACGAGCAGCAGGACGATGCCCTGGAAGGCGAGGAAGCCGGCGAGGGTGACCACGAAGGACGGAATTCCGATCTTCGCGACGAGCAGACCGAGACCGGTGCCGATGACCAGACCGGTGGCGACTGCGGCGAGCACGGCCACCCACCAGGGGTAACCGAGCACGGTGACCACATTGGCCAGCACCGCCGCGCAGACCCCGCTGGCGAAGCCGGCGGAGAGGTCGATCTCGCCGAGCAGCAGCACGAAGACCAGACCCATCGCGATCAGCGTGACCGCCGCGCCCTGGGTGAAGAGGTTGGCGAAGTTGCCGGCCGACAGGAACGACGACGGCCGCATGACCGCGAAGACGGTGCAGAGCACGATCAGGCCCAGCACGGCCGGTAGCGCGCCGACGTCGCCACCGCGTACCCGGCTCCAGTAGTTGCGGACGTGGCCCCCGACGGTCGGCGCCGGTGTGGCGGCCGCGGGGCCGCCCTTCCGCACGGCGGTGGTGGTCATCGGTCGCCTCCTGAGTTCGAGTCGGCCGGCTGTGCGCCGTTGCCGTTGCCGCCTGTGCCCGCGTCGGTGGCGAGGCCGAGCCCGCCCGAGCGCCCGGCCGTGATCAGTTCGACCACCTGGGCGTGGGTGATGTCGGTGGTCTTCACCTGGGCGACCATCTGGCCGAGGTACAGCGCGGCGACCCGGTCGGAGACGGCGAAGACGTCGTTCATGTTGTGCGAGATGAGCACCACGGCCAGGCCGTTGTCGGCGAGACGGCGGACCAGTTCGAGCACCTGGGCGGTCTGTGCCACACCCAGCGCCGCGGTCGGCTCGTCGAGGATGACCAGCCTGCTGTTCCACAGCACCGCCTTGGCGATGGCCACGGTCTGGCGCTGACCGCCGGAGAGGCTGGAGACGTGTTGGCGGAGCGAGGTGACGGTGCGGATGGAGAGCCCGGCCAGCGTCTCGGCGGCGAGTTGTTCCATTGTCGGTTCGTCCAGCACGATGCCGCTGCGCTTCTCCCGGCCGAGGAACATGTTCTGCACGATGTCGAGGTTGTCGCAGAGCGCCAGGTCCTGGTAGACGACCTCGATGCCGAGCGCGGCGGCGTCGCGCGGGTTGCCGATGTGCACCGGTTCGCCGTTGAACAGGAACTCGCCGGCGTCGGTGGGGTGGATGCCGCTGATGCACTTCACCAGGGTCGACTTGCCAGCGCCGTTGTCGCCGACCAGTGCGGTCACCTCGCCCGGGTGGACGGTGAGGGCGACGTCGCGGAGCACCTGGACGGGACCGAAGCTCTTGTCGATCCCGCGTACTTCCAGCAGGGGGGTCGCGGACACGGGGGGTCTCCTTCTCAAGGGAGGTCGGGGCCCGTCCGGCGGGCGCCGCCCGGCACGGGAGGGGTGCTCCCGTGCCGGGCGGCGATGGTCGTCCCGGCGGGTACTGCGGAGTCGGTCAGCTGATGCCGGCGTCGGCGCAGAGCTTGGCGTACGTCCCGGAGCAGACCTCTTCCTTGGTCACGTAGCCGTCGGCGATGACGTCCTTGACGTTCTCCTTGTAGATGGCCTTGGGGGTGAGCAGCACCGAGGGGACGTCCCGGCCGCCCTCCGGGTCCTTCACCGTCTGGCCGGTCTCCTTCTTCTCACCCTTGGCGAGCGCGACGGCCAGGTCGGAGGCGGCCTTGGCCTCTTCCCGGACCGCCTTGTAGACAGTCATGCACTGGTCGCCGGCGAGGATGTTCTGCAGGCCCTCCGGGGTGGCGTCCTGCCCGGTCACCGGCACCTTGCCGTTGAGCTTGTTCTTCTTCAGCACGGAGATGGCCGCGTTGCCGAGACCGTCGTTGGCGGCCAGCACGCCGTCGATCTTGCCGTTGGCCTTGGTGAGCTGCTGCTCGAAGATCGTGGCGGCCTGCGCGTTGTCCCAGGCCGGTACGGCGTCCTCCGGGCCCTTGGTGTATTCCTTGGCGTCGAACTTCGGCTTGAGCACCGAGTCGTAGCCGTTCTTGAACAGGGTGGCGTTGTTGTCGGTGGGGGAGCCGTTGAGGTACGCCACGACCGGGTTCTTGGCGCTCTGGTCGGTCAGGCACTTGACCAGACCTTCGCCCTGGAGCTTGCCGACGGTCTCGTTGTCGAAGCTGACGTAGTACTGGGCCGAGCCGCCCAGGGTCAGCCGGTCGTAGTCGATGGTGGCGACGCCCTGCGACTTGGCCTTGTCGAGCACGGCCTTGCCGGTGCCGGAGTCCAGGTTGACGATCATCAGGGCGGTGACGCCGCTGGTGATCATCTGGTCGGCGATGGTCTGGAAGGCGGTCTTGTCGTTCTGGGCGTTCTGGATGTCGTACTGGACGCCGGCGGCCTTGAACGCCTCTTCCAGGAACCGACGGTCCGCGCTCTCCCAGCGGGCGGAGGACTTGCTGTCCGGAAGGATGACGCCGATCTTGGGGGTCTTGGCGGAGCTGGCCTGGTCGTCGCCGGAGTCGCCGCCACAGGCGGTCATGCTGCCGGTCGTGAGCAGGCCCACGGCGGCGATGGTGAGGAGCCCCTTACGCATGTGCAGGGTCCTTTCGGGGTGGGGGAAGGTGTTCTTTTGTTGTGCCCGGCAACGTATTGCGCCCCGCGCACGGTTCACAAGACCGGCGGAGCGTCAAGTTTGTTGGGAGCGATAACAATTCAGCAACGCGACTGTCACTCCCTGATCATCCAGGGGAAATGACCATGGACGGCAGCCGTCAGCGGGCCTGCAAAGCCGCCGTGCGCGCCTCGGTCAACGCCACCAGATCCGTCGCGGCCAGTTCGAGTTGCAGACCGCGCCGGCCAGCGGAGACATAGATCGTCGGCAGGCCCAGCGCGGAGTCGTCCAGCACGGTCGGCAGTCGCCGGCGCTGCCCGAGCGGGCTGATCCCGCCCCGCACGTAGCCGGTCGCCCGCTCGGCGACCGCCCGCTCGGCCAGCGTCGCCCGCTTGCCGCCGACCGCCGCCGCCAGCGCCTTGAGGTCCAGCTCGCCGGTGACCGGTACGACCGCGACGGTGAGCGCGCCGTCGACCTCGGTCACCAGCGACTTGAACACCCGCTCCGGGGGTACGCCGAGCGCCGCCGCCACCAGCGCGCCGTAGTTCGGCGCGTCCGGCGACACCCGGTACGGGTGGGTGCGATGCGCGATCCCGCGCTTGACCAGCAGTGCCGTTGCCGGAGTGCCCTGTCCCGCCACGTCAGCGAACCTAGTCGACCGGCTGACAGATCAGAACGGTCGGTGCCCCGGCGACCCGGGTGAGCACCAGGCTCGCCGCCGCGTCACCGGTCAACCGCAGGTCCCGCCGGAGCTGCTCCGGAGTGAGCGCGGAACCCCGCTTGAGGATCTCCACCCGCCCGACCCGGCGGTCCCGCAGCAGGGCCCGCAGGCGCTTGAGCGAGAACGGCAGCACGTCGGTCACCTCCAGGCAGCGCGCGTACGGGGTGCGGGTCGGGTGATCGGCGTAGAGGTAGGCGATGCTCGGGTCGCCGAGGGTGGCGTCCAGCTCGCCGGCCAGCTCGGCGACGAGGTGCGCGCGGACCACCGCGGCGTCCGGGTCGTACAGGTAGCGGCGCGTCGGGCCGACCGGAGCCTCGGCGGCGCCCGAGCCGGTGAGCTCGTGGCGGCGGGTCTCGTCGCCGTCCGCTCCCTGCCGGTAGAGCGTGGCGCGGCGGGGCACCTCCGCCAGCTCGCCGCACCAGAGCGCGGCCTCGACCAGGTCGCCGTCCACGCCGACCCACTCGGCCTCCGCGCCCGCCGGGATGAGCGCGTGATCCAGGCCCGGCGCCACCTTGACGACGGTGCGTGGCACCCGCTCGGCGAGCCCGGTGACGAAGTCCCACGGCGGCGAGTAGGCGCGCGGGTCGAAGATCCGCCGCCCGGTGCCGGCCCGGCGACGGGCCGGGTCGCAGAAGACCCCGTCGACCCGGGAGACGTCGAACGTGGTGGCGTCGCCGCACTCGACCGTGAACAGCTCGGCCAGCCCGTGCGCCGCGGCGTTGGCGGCGGCCATCGCGGCGGTCACCGGATCGGCCTCCACCCCGTACACCCGGATGCCGGCGCGGGCCGCGGCGAGCGCGTCGGCACCGAGCCCGCAGCCGAGGTCGGCCAGGGTACGCACGCCGGCCGCGCGCAGCCGGGCGGCCCGGCGGTCGGCGACCACCCGGCGGGTGGCCTGCTCCAGCCCGGCGCGGGTGAGGAACATCCCGGCGGCGGCCGGGCCGAACTTGCCGACCGCCCGATGGCGCAGCTCGGCCTGGGTCAGTGCCGCCGAGGCCAGTGCCGGCGGCACACCGGTCGCGCGCAGGGCCGACGCCGCGACCAGCGGGTCACCGCCGGCCAGCCCGGCCGCCGCCGCGAGCGCGGCCGACCCCTCGGGGGTACGCAGCGCCGCCAACTGGTCGAGATCCACCCGAGCATTGTCCCGGGCCGACCGGACTGGCCGGACAGTGGTGTCAGTCGGTGGGCGTGGCGGCGACGAAGGCCCGCCAGCTCGCCGGGGGGAAGGTGAGCGCCGGCCCGGCCGGGTCCTTGCTGTCGCGCACGGCGACCACGCCGGGCAGGTTGTCGGCGACCTCGACACAGGCGCCGCCGTTGCTGTTGCTGCGGGAGGACTTGCGCCAGGTGACGTAGTCCGGCTTGACCGGGCTCTGCCCGGTCTCGACCGCACTCACGTACGACGATGAATAGTTGATCAGTTTGCCCAGCTCCTCCTGGCTGAGCCCGCGCGCCTGGCGTGCGCGGCGTAGCTGTTCGTGCAGGAACGTCAGTGTCGGTATCCGGGACACTCGGCTCCCCTTTCCGCGGCTTCTGGTGGAGGCAACCGACGGTAGGGAGATGGCCACTCTGTGGCGAGGTGTTCCCGGCGTGTTGCGGTAACGACTGGGCGGATCTGTGGCGACACGGCGAACGGTGCGTTGGCACTCTCCTTGACGGAGTGCTAGCCACGGAATAACCTGCGATTAGCACTCTCACCCTGAGGGTGCCAGCTTCCGGGTTTCACGACCCGGGTGCGAAACGCCAGGCGGACCGGCACCCGCGACGACGGCCCCGCCCGGTGGCATGTGGCAGATTGACGCTGGTCGGCCCCGCCGGCCAGCAACGAAACCAATACCCCAGGAGGGTATGCCCGTGACTACCGCGACCAAGGTTGCGATCAAGCCGCTCGAGGACCGGATCGTGGTCCAGGCGAACGAGGCTGAGACCACCACGGCGTCGGGCATCGTGATCCCCGACACCGCCAAGGAGAAGCCGCAGGAGGGCACTGTCCTCGCTGTCGGCCCGGGCCGGATCGACGACAACGGCAACCGTGTGCCGCTCGACGTCAAGGTCGGCGACACCGTTCTCTACTCGAAGTACGGCGGCACCGAGGTCAAGTACGCCGGCGAGGAGTACCTGGTGCTCTCCGCCCGCGACGTCCTCGCGGTCATCGAGAAGTAAGCAACCGATCAGTGCCATTGCCCCGGTCCGGCTCGCCGGGCCGGGGCAGTGGCGCTTCGAAGGGACATTCATGGCGAAGATCCTGAGCTTCTCGGACGACGCCCGGCACCTGCTGGAGCACGGTGTCAACGCCCTCGCGGACGCGGTCAAGGTCACCCTCGGCCCGCGCGGGCGCAACGTCGTCCTGGACAAGAAATTCGGTGCGCCGACGATCACCAACGATGGTGTGACCATCGCCAAGGAGATCGAGCTCACCAACCCCTACGAGAACCTCGGCGCGCAGCTGGTCAAGGAGGTGGCGACCAAGACCAACGACGTCGCCGGCGACGGGACCACCACCGCGACCGTGCTGGCCCAGGCCATGGTTCGCGAGGGCCTGCGCAACGTGACCGCCGGGACCAACCCGGCCGGGCTCAAGCGGGGCATCGACGCGGCGGCCACCAAGATCTCTGAGGCGCTGCTCGGTCGGGCCGCGGAGGTCACCGGCAAGGAGTCGATCGCGAACGTGGCGACGATCTCCGCGCAGGACTCCACCATCGGCGAGCTGATCGCCGAGGCGATGGAGCGGGTCGGCCGCGACGGTGTCATCACCGTCGAGGAGGGCTCGATGCTCACCACCGAACTGGACGTGACCGAGGGTCTCCAGTTCGACAAGGGCTTCATCTCGCCGAACTTCGTCACCGACCTGGAGGGTCAGGAGTCCGTCCTTGAGGACGCGTACATCCTGGTCACCACCCAGAAGATCTCGGCGATCGAGGAGCTGCTGCCGCTGCTGGAGAAGGTCCTGCAGAACAGCAAGCCCCTGCTGATCATCGCCGAGGACGTGGACGGCCAGGCGCTCTCCACCCTGGTGGTCAACTCGCTGCGCAAGACCCTCAAGGTCTGCGCCGTGAAGGCCCCGGGCTTCGGCGACCGGCGCAAGGCGATGCTCCAGGACATCGCGATCTCCACCGGCGCCGAGCTGGTCGCCCCGGAGCTGGGCTACAAGCTCGACCAGGTCGGCCTGGAGGTGCTCGGCACCGCCCGGCGCGTCGTGGTCGACAAGGAGAACACCACGATCGTCGACGGCGGCGGCCAGAAGGCCGACGTCGCCGACCGGGTGGCCCAGATCCGCAAGGAGATCGAGGCCTCCGACTCCGACTGGGACCGGGAGAAGCTGGCCGAGCGGCTGGCGAAGCTCTCCGGCGGCATCGCCGTGATCAAGGTGGGCGCGGCGACCGAGGTCGAGATGAAGGAGCGCAAGCACCGCATCGAGGACGCCATCGCGGCGACCAAGGCCGCGGTCGAGGAGGGCACCGTGCCCGGCGGCGGCGCCGCCCTGGTGCAGATCCTCCCGGTGCTCGACGACGACCTGGGCTTCACCGGTGACGAGAAGGTCGGCGTCTCGATCGTGCGCAAGTCGCTGGTCGAGCCGCTGCGCTGGATCGCGCAGAACGCCGGTCACGACGGCTACGTCGTGACCCAGAAGGTCGCCGACATGAAGTGGGGCAACGGCCTCGACGCGGCCAAGGGCGAGTACGTCGACCTGGTCAAGGCCGGCATCATCGACCCGGTGAAGGTGACCCGCAACGCGGTCACCAACGCCGCCTCGATCGCCGGTCTGCTGCTCACCACGGAGAGCCTCGTGGTCGAGAAGCCGGAGCAGGCCGAGCCGGCCGCCGCCGGCGGGCACGGCCACGGCCACCAGCACGGCCCGGGTTTCTGATCCGGTAGCGACACCCGTTCCGGGGCACACCGTCGTACGGCGGTGTGCCCCGGTCCGTCTCCAAATCATTACCGCACCCTGACATGGTTGGCGACCCGCCGAGTTGATCGCGCACACTGGGCCGATGAGCACCACGTCGCGCCGGTACGCCGCGCTGGCCGGAGTCACCGCCGCCGCCATCGCGATCGGGATCGCGGAACCGGTGGCGGTGCTGACCGGGCCCCGGTCGGCGCCGCTGGTCGCGGTCGGCGGGGTGGTCGTCGACGCCGTCCCGGAGTCGCTGAAACAGCTCGCCATCGACATCTTCGGCACCGCCGACAAGATCGCCCTGCTGGTCGGCACCGCGCTGCTGCTGGGCGCGTTCGCCGCGCTGCTCGGGGTGCTGGCGGTGCGCCGGTTGGCCCTCGGCCTGGCCGGGATCGCGGCGTTCGCCGCCGTCGGTGCGGCCGCCGCCCTGACCCGTTCCGGCGCGGACGCCGCCGACGCGCTGCCGTCGGTGGTCGGCGGCGGCCTCGGCGCCCTGGTGCTCTGGCTGTTCATTGCCGGTCCGCTGGAGCTGGACCCCTGGCCCTGGTCCCCACCCAGCCCACTCGCGTCCCATCAGCCGGTGACACCGGCACCGGTGTCGCCAGCCGGCCCTTCGGCGGCGGACGGCCGCGCGGTGCCCGGCACCCCACCGGTGCCGTCCGCCTCGCCGGAACCGGCCGTGCCGCCGGTGTCGTCGGCCTCGCCGGGGGCGGCCGTGCCGCCGGTCTCGTCTGCCTCGCCGGGGTCGGCCGTGCCGCCCCCGGAGTCGGCGGCGCCGGGCGAGGGGGTCGATCCGGAGTCACGGCGACGGTTCCTCACCGGCGCCGGGTTGCTGCTCGGCACGGCCACGGTGGCCGGTCTCGGCGGGCGCTGGCTGGCCGGGCGACGCGGGGTGTCCGCCGCCCGGGAGGCGATCCGGCTGCCCGCGCCGGCTGTCCCCGCACCGGCCCTGCCGGCGGGCGCGGACCTCTCGATGGCCCAGCTCGCGCCGTACGTCACCTCGAACTTCGGGTTCTACCGGATCGACACCGCGCTGGTGGTGCCCCAGGTGGACCCGGCGACCTGGCGGCTGCGGATCCACGGGCGGGTCCGTACCGAGCGCACCTACAGCTACGCCGACCTGCTGGCCCGGCCGTTGGTCGAGCGGTACATCACGCTGGCCTGCGTCTCCAACGAGGTGGGCGGGGATCTGATCGGCAACGCCCGCTGGCTCGGCGTACCCCTGCGCGAGCTGCTGGACGAGGTCGAGCCGGAGGCGGACGCCGACCAGGTCGTCGGCCGGTCGGTCGACGGCTGGACGTGCGGCACCCCCACCGCCCTGCTGCGCGACGGGCGGGACGCGCTGCTGGCCATCGGCATGAACGGTGAGCCGCTGCCCGTCGAGCACGGCTTCCCGGTACGGGTGGTGGTGCCCGGCCTCTACGGCTACGTGTCCGCCTGCAAGTGGGTGACCGAGCTGGAGTTGACGCGGTTCGCCGACTTCGACGCGTACTGGGTGCCGCGGGGCTGGTCGGCCCAGGGGCCGATCAAGACCCAGTCGCGGATCGACGCGCCCCGGGCACGCAACCGCCTGACCACCGGCCCGGTGACCGTGGCCGGCGTGGCGTGGGCGCAGCATCGGGGCATCCGCCGGGTCGAGGTACGCGTCGACGGCGGGCCCTGGCAGGAGGCGGAACTCGCCCCGACGGTGTCGGTGGACACCTGGGTCCAGTGGTCGTGGCGCTGGGACGCCACGCCGGGCGAGCACCGGCTCCAGGTCCGGGCGACCGACGCGACCGGCGAGACCCAGACCGAGCGCACTCAGGGCGTCGTCCCGGACGGCGCCACCGGCTGGCACACGGTCACCGTCACCGTCCGCTGACCGCGGTGGCATGCTGGCCAACCGGGGTCAACCGGACACCAGTCCCCGTTAACCTCAGCCGGTGGAGGCAGGGCGTGGCGGCAGGCGCTCCCTGATCCATGGCTACGGTGTTGCGCGCCGAGCCAGCTGGCTGGAGCTCTTCTTCGACCTGGTGTTCGTGGTCGCCGTGTTCCGGCTCGGCCAGCGGCTGGTGGACGATCCGTCGGCCCGCGGAGTGCTGGTCTTCGCCGGTCTGATCAGCGCGATCTGGTGGTTGTGGTTCAGCTTCTCCTATTTCGCCGACCTCTTCGACGACGACCGCCCACCGAGCCGCCTGGCGCAGCTGACCGCGATGCTGGGGGTGCTCGCGTTGGCAGCTTCCCTCCCCGGTGACGCCGCTGCCGACGCCAGCCGCTTCGCGGTGATCTACGGGCTGCTGCTGGCGCTGCTCACCGCGATGTACGCAGTCGTGGGCTGGCTCGATGTCGAGGCACGGGAATTCTGCTGGTGGAACGCGGCCGGCTTCCTGGCCGCCGCCGGGCTCTGGTGTGGCTCGCTCCTGGTGGCCCCACCCGCGCGGTACGGGGTCTGGAGCGTCGCACTCGTCGTCAACGCCACGATCGCCGGACCGCTGGCCTACGCCGTGGTGCGCCGGGCGCCGACGCAGAAGTCCCACATGCCCGAGCGGTTCGGTCTGTTCACCATCGTCGTGCTCGGGGAGGCGGTCCTGTCGGTCGCGAACGGGATCGACGCCACGGGGTGGCGAGGTGTCTCGGTGGCGACCGGGATCGGCGGTTTCGTCATCGCCAGCGGGGTGTGGTGGGTGTACTTCATCGCCACGTTCGACAGCGAGGCGGGAAACCGGGCGCTGCGTGCCGGGCGGCAGGCGGTGGTCCGGAGCTACCTCTACGCCTACGGGCACCTGCTGGTCTACGCGGCGATCGTGACCGCGGGTGTCGCCGTCGAGCTGGCGGCGGAGGAGGCGGCCCACCGGGGGCCCGGACATGACGTGGCCGGGCGGCTGCTGGGCGGTAGTCAGCTGGCGATGATCGCCGGCTGCGTCATCATCTACCGGGGAATCAGCCTGTCGGTCAGCCGCCGGGTGGCGTTGGCTCAGGCCGGGGTGGGCTTCGTCGCGCTGGTGGTCGCGCTGGGGGGACTGCCGCCGCTGGTGGCGGTGTGGCTCATCGCGGCGGCCTGGGTGGTGCTGGCGGTCGTCGAACAGGGTGCCGCGTCGGGCCGGTCACGCTGACGGCCTTCCCGCCGTGGTGCCGCGACCGCTGGTCACGCTCGGGTCGGCCCGACTCGGCTGGCCGCGGCCCGCCCCACGGTTGGAGCACCGTGAAGCGGGCCGCGAGGTGGTGCCGGGCACGTCAGACGGCGATGCGTCCACCGTCGACGGGCAGCACCGCGCCGTGCACGAAGCTCGACCGCTCGGTGGCCAGGAAGGCGACCGCCTCGGCGATCTCCTCGGCCGAGCCGGGCCGGCCGGCCGGTGCCATGGTGGCCAGCTGGTCAAGGTTGTCCCCCATGCCGGCGGTGCCCTCGGTGCGGGTCGGGCCGGGGCTTACCGCGTTCACCCGGACGCCCTGAGGCCCGTACTCGGCGGCCCAGGACTTTGTGAGCAGGACCAGCGCGGCCTTGCTCGACCCGTAGAGGCTCATCCCCGCCTGACCGAACTCGGCGACCATGGTCGTCAGGTTGATGATCGCGCCGTGGCCGCGCTTCGCCATCTCTGGCGCGAGTTCGGCGACCAGGAAGTACGGGGCCTTCACGTTCAGCGCGAACACCGAGTCGAAGTCCTGCTCGGTGGTCTGCTCGGTGGGGCCGAACGGGTAGATACCGGCGTTGTTGACCAGTACGTCCACCTGCCCGACCAGCTCCCTGGTCCGCGCGGCCAGGTACCGGGCCGACGCCTCGTCACGCAGATCGGCGACCAGGAAGTCCGCCCGCCCGCCTGCCGCACGGATCTCCCGGACCACGTCGCCGCCCCGGGTCTCGTCCCGCCCGGAGATCACCACGTGGGCACCGAGCGTGGCCAGCGCCATCGCGGTCGCCCTGCCGATGCCGCTATTGCCACCGGTCACCAGCGCCGATTTTCCTCGAAGGTCTGTCATCGTTTCTCCACCCACATTCAGTTCCGTCAATCGGCGGCTTCGGTCGGGGCTGTCCCGACCAGTGGGTGCAAGTCGTCCAGGGGCTCAGCGTTTCCCATCGCCCTCTGCGGGCTGCTTATGGCCGCCATAAGCACCGCGGTCGTGCAGCTGCCGGAGCTACTCCGGGTCCCGCAGTTCCAGCGCGGCGATGAAATGACCGAGGTCGCGCCGGTGGGAGTCGGCCGGCCAGGCCGCCCAGGTACGCCGGACCAGGGGATGCCCGACCAGCGGTGACCAGGTGACCGGGTCGGGAATCGGTGGTGACCAGTCGGGTGGCGCCAACGCGAAGGCTGCGCCGGCGGTCACCGCGGCGAGCTTCACCGCGGGGATGAGTTCCTGTCCTTCCGGCGCGACAGGCCCGAGATCGAGTCCATGGCTGCGCAGGATCGCGGTGAGTTCGTCGTACCAGGCGGGGCTCCCGGAGCGGGGGAAGCCCACCCAGCTCAGCCCGGCCAGCGCGTCCAGGCGAATCCCGTCGGGCCCGGCGATCTTGGCGGCCGGTTCGGTGGCCAGCAGCACACCCAGCCGTTCCTCGATGACCAGCACAGCGTCCAGGTCCGGGCCGACCGGGCGTTCTCGGACCAGTCCGACGTCGATGTCGCCGGCCCGCAGTGCGGCGACCTGCGCCGCGGTGGACATGTGGCGAGCCTGCACCCGGGTGCCCGGGTAGGCCGCGGCGAGATCGGCCAGCGGTCGGGAGAGTACGTCGGTGGGGAGTTCCAGCGGGATCCCGAGCCTGAGCACGCTGTCGCCGACGGAGGTGTGCCGGGCGACGGCGGCGACCGCCTGGTCGTGCCGGGCGAGCACCGCGCGAGCCTCGTCGAGCAACGTCATGCCCGCCTCGGTGGCCCGCACTCCGGTGCTGCCACGAATCAGCAACTGCACGCCGAGTTGTCGCTCCAAGGCGTTCATGCTCTGCGACAGCGCGGGCTGGCTCACGTGCAATCTGCGCGCGGCCGCGGACAGACTCCCCTCCTCGACGACCGCGACGAACGCCCGCATTTCCCGTATTTCCACCCGCCCATCACATCACGCAGGCCGATGCCCCTCGCGCGGCGAGCCCTCGGGTGCCTGCTCCGCGATGTGCGTCGACGCCGCGCCCCGGTGCAGAGGCGCGGCGTCGCATGTCGGTGTCGCGGAGGTGAGGCCGCTCAGGCGACGTTGCGCTGGGCCGGGACGGTGGACTTGTGCGGGCGGCCCAGCCGGGCCTCCAGGCGGGCCACGTCGACACGGGCCTGCCGGCGGTCCGCCAGGTCCTCCCAGCCGAGGGCGAGGAGCCGCAGCCGCTCCGACTCGCTGAAGCCGCCCCACACGCCGTACGGCTCGCGGACCGACAGCGCGTGCGCGGCGCACTCGGCGCGGACCGGGCAGGCGCGGCAGACGGTCTTGGCGGCGGACTCCCGACGTAGCCGGGAGGAACCCCGCTCGCCGTCGGGGTGGAAGAACTGGGCACTGTCCCGCCCTCGGCAGGCACCGAGCCGCTGCCAGTCCCATAGGTCGACGATGGGTCCGGGCAGTCTACGTACGTTCGACATCAGCACCCCTCCTCCCGCGCGGCACCGCGAGATCCTTTTGGCCGGCTTCCGGGCGGCGGGCCGCGCAGGCGCACCGTTCCCGGCCTGGATGTCTCGGTACCCGGGCTTTCCCCGGCTCACACGTCTGTGATCGAGAACGCCCCAGATGTTGCGGCTTTTGTCCTATCTGTCGGAAAAGTTCGGAGGATTGCCCGGAACCCCCTCCTCAGCCGACCCCGTCATGGTCTGCTCGTTGGCGGAGAGGAGATCACAGTGCGTACCGTTCTTGTGTGCGTTCGGACACCACTCGCGGCCCAGCACCTGACTTCGGCCGCCGCGCGGCTGGGGCTGTCCGCGATCGTTCGTACCGCCGTCTCCGATCCCGAGGTGATGCTGCGGCTGGCCGAGCGACCGGCCGACGTGGTGCTGGCCGACACGGCCCTCACCCGGCCGGACAGCGCGGGCTTCGTCCGCCGGGTCCTGGCCCGCGCGCCGCAGGCGGCGGTCGTGCTGCTCGGCGCCGAGGAGTCCGAGGCGGCGGCGGCGACCATCAGCGCTGGCGCTCGGGGCCTCATCCAGAACGCCGACCATGACCTGACCAGCGCGGTGGCCAAGGCTCTGCTGCTGCTCACCGCGCCCGGCCGGGCGTCCCGGCAACGGATCACCGACCCGGCCCGGGACACCGCGGCGGTCGGCGGGCGCTCCGCGCCGTCGCTGCGCGGCTCGGGCGAGCCCGGCTGGGGCGCCGCGCCCGGCGAGGGCCCGGCGGGTGTGCCGTCGGTGCCGGTGCAGCGGGGCGACGACGAGGTCGAGCCGGCGACCGGTGAGCCGGAAGCGGACCAGACCGAGCCGCCCAGCCCCGCCCCGAGCGCCCGGCCTGCCCGGGCGGTCGGACTCACCGAGCGGGAGCTCCAGGTGCTGCTGGGAATGGCCGAGGGCAAGAGCAATGCGGAGATCGGCCGGGAGCTGTTCGTCTCGGAGGACACCGTCAAGACCCACGCCCGTCGGCTGTTCCGCAAGCTCGGCGCCCGGGACCGGGCGCACGCGGTGGCCGCCGGGTTCCGCGCCGGCCTGGTCGCCTGATCCACCACTCCGACGCGACACGGGCCTGATCGTGCTCGATCCAGGATGTAGTGGCTTCCTCGAACCGGGAAGCCACTGTTTCCTTGTTGCAGCACGATCTTGCCGGCTCGAACACCGGGCCGAACGAGCGGGTGGACCGGGTCAGTCGGCGGCGGGGGTGCCCGGTTCGTCCTCGGTGCCCTCGGTCAGGGTGTCGTGCACCCCGTCGGCGTACCCGCGGGCGTAGTCCCAGGTCACGTAGTGGTCCGGGTCCGGGTCGTACGCCGGCTCGTGCACCCGCGGCCGGCCCGAGTTGAGCAGGTGTCGCAGGTTGCCCCGGAGCAGGTCCCAGTCGAAGTAGTGCGGCTCCCGGCAGTCCTCGCACTCGATCACCAGCCCGCGGACCCCGATGGGCGCCAGCAGCGCCTGGTAGATCTCCAGGTCGGCGAGGTCTTCCAGCACATCCTGCCGCTCGACGTCGGTCAGCGGATCCGGCGTCGCGTCGTCGCCCGGATCGTCCAGCCCCGCGGTCGGGTCGGCCGGGTCGCCGTTGAACGGGTCGATGGGCTCGTCGTGCACCCCCTCACCGTAGACCCAAGTCGGTGGGAGCGTCCGCCCCCGGCCCCGCGCCGGGCCGGCCCGCCACCGGAGGAGTCGCCCAGCTCACTGGGTACGATGGGACGACGCGCCGGCACCGTGGCGCGTTCCGGTGCCCGCCCGCGCCACCTCGCTGAAGCCCATCCGAGCAGCTCAGGGGAGCAATCGTGGAAAATTCGCCCAGCACCGACCTTCCGGCCGGCGCCGAGCACGCCGAGCTGGGCGGCCACCTGCCCGAGCTGCCGGCCGGCTCGGCCCGGGTGGTTCCACTCGGGCTCACCTTCGACGACGTGCTGCTGCAGCCGGGCGAGTCGGACGTGGTTCCCAGCCGGGTGAACACCCGTACCCGGCTCACCCGCACGATCGAACTGACCATCCCGCTGCTCTCCAGCGCCATGGACACCGTCACCGAGGCGCGGATGGCGATCGCCATGGCCCGCCAGGGCGGCATCGGCGTGCTGCACCGCAACCTGTCCCTGGAGGACCAGGCCCTCCAGGTCGACCTGGTCAAGCGCTCCGAGTCCGGCATGATCACCAATCCGGTGACCGCCAGCCCGAACGACACCCTGCGCGAGGTCGACGAGCTCTGCGGCCGGTACCGGATCTCCGGTGTGCCGGTGGTGGACGGGGACGGCCAGCTCGTCGGCATCGTCACGAACCGCGACATGCGCTTCGTCTCCGAGCCGGACACGCCGGTGCACGAGATCATGACGCGTACGCCGCTGGTCACCGCTCGGGTCGGGGTGAGCAAGGACGAGGCGCTGGACCTGCTGCGCCGGCACAAGGTCGAGAAGCTGCCGATCGTCGACGACTCGGGCCGCCTGCGTGGGCTGATCACCGTCAAGGACTTCACCAAGAGCGAGCAGTACCCGGACGCCACCAAGGACGACGCCGGTCGGCTGCGGGTGGCCGCCGCGATCGGTGTCGGCGAGGACGCGTACAAGCGGGCCCGCACCCTGGTCGACGCGGGCGTGGACGTGCTGATCGTGGACACCGCGCACGGCCACCAGCGGGCGGTGCTGGACATGGTCCGCCGGCTCAAGAAGGACGTGACGATCGACATCGTGGGCGGCAACGTGGCCACGTACGCCGGCGCGAAAGCGCTGGTCGAGGCCGGTGCCGACGGCGTGAAGGTCGGCGTGGGGCCGGGCGCGATCTGCACCACCCGGATCGTCGCCGGGGTCGGCGTGCCGCAGATCACCGCGATCATGGAGGCCGCCCGGGCGGCCCGTCCGGCCGGCGTGCCGGTGATCGGCGACGGCGGCATTCAATACTCGGGCGACATCGCCAAGGCGCTGGTGGCCGGCGCCGACACGGTGATGCTCGGCAGCCTGCTGGCCGGCTGCGAGGAGAGCCCCGGCGAGCTGATCTTCGTCAACGGCAAGCAGTACAAGGCGTACCGCGGGATGGGCTCGCTCGGCGCGATGCAGTCCCGGGGCCAGGCCAAGTCGTACAGCAAGGACCGCTACTTCCAGCAGGACGTGCTCAGCGACGACAAGCTCGTGCCCGAGGGCGTCGAGGGTCAGGTGCCCTACCGGGGGCCGCTCTCGCGGGTGGCCCACCAGCTGGTCGGCGGGCTGCGCCTGGCGATGGGGTACGCCGGTGCGGAGAACATCCCCGATCTGCACCACCGCGGCCAGCTCATCCGGATCACCGCGGCCGGGCTCAAGGAGAGCCACCCGCACGACATCCAGATGACCGTCGAGGCGCCCAACTACCACACCCGCTGACCATCCCCCAACAACCTGGAGTCCCCCATGCGTGACGTGGTCGAGATCGGGCTGGGCAAGACCGCGCAGCGCGGCTACCACCTGGACGACATCGCCATCGTGCCGAGCCGCCGGACCCGGGACGTCGACGACGTCTCCACCGCGTGGCAGCTGGACGCGTACCCGTTCGGCATCCCGTGCGTCGGGCACCCCTCGGACGCCACGATGAGCCCGGCCTCGGCCGTCCGGCTCGGTGAGCTCGGCGGCCTCGGCGTGCTCAACGTCGAGGGGCTGTGGACCCGCTACGAGAACCCGACCAAGGTGCTGGAGGAGCTGGCCGGCCTCGACGAGGACGCCCGCGCCACCAAGCGGCTCCAGGAGGTGTACGCCGAGCCGATCCGCCCGGATCTGATCGCTGAGCGGGTCCGCGAGCTGCGCGCCGGTGGCGGCACGGTGGCGGTGCGGGTGTCCCCGCAGCACACCCTGGCGCTGGCTCCGGTGATCCTGGACGCCGGAGTGGACATCCTGGTCATCCAGGGCACCATCGTCTCGGCCGAGCACGTGTCGACCACCGACGAGCCGCTGAACCTCAAGGAGTTCATCGCCGACCTCGACCTGCCGGTGATCGTCGGCGGCTGCACGGACTACAAGACCGCGCTGCACCTGATGCGTACCGGTGCGGCCGGCGTGATCGTGGGCATCGGTGGCGACGAGTGGTCGACCACGGAATCGGTGCTGGGCATCCGGGTGCCGATGGCGACCGCGATCGCCGACGCCGCGGCGGCCCGCCGGGACTACCTCGACGAGACCGGCGGCCGGTACGTGCACCTGATCGCCGACGGCGACATCCAGACCTCGGGTGACATCGCCAAGGCGCTCGGCTGCGGCGCGGACGCGGTGATGCTCGGGGAGCCGCTGTCGCTCTGCGAGGAGGCGCCCGCCGGTGGTGCCTGGTGGCACTCGGCGGCCAGTCACCCGTCGCTGCCCCGGGGCGCGTTCGAGGTCGCCGGTGAGCCGATCGGCTCGATGGAGCAGCTGCTCTTCGGGCCGGCCGACGAGGCCGACGGCCAGCTGAACCTGTTCGGCGGGCTGCGCCGGGCGATGGCCAAGTGCGGTTACCGCGACCTCAAGGAGTTCCAGAAGGTCGGGCTGGTCCTCGACCGCTGACCTGTCTCCCGTACGCCGGAAGGCCGGCCCCGCCACGCTGCGGGGCCGGCCTTCGTCGTACCGGGGGCGTCAGCCCTCGGTGAACTCGGGCCGCGCCGGCGTCACTTCTTGAGGTAAATGGTCAGGTCGGACATGTTGCGGTAGCTGGTCGCCGCGAAGTCGAGCGACTGGCCCCGGTTGGCGGCGCCGCCGGGGGCGGTGTCCATCTCCCAGTTGGCGTGGTGGAAGTCCCGCTCGCCGATGGTCTGGAAGAACTGCTGGAAGTTGAGGTCGCCCTCGCCCAGCGGGGTCATCTGGTAGCCGTTGGGCACGCTGGTGTCCCGGTCGCCGTCCTTGGCGTGGAAGAGCGGGAATCGGGTGGTCCGGTCGGCCACGGTGAGGATCGGGTCGAACAGGTCGGTCACCTCGCGGCCCGCCGGGTCGACGTACTTCTGGTGCTTGTAGCGGGCCACGTAGGCCCAGTAGATGTCGAGCTCGAAGAAGACGTACCGGGGGTCGGTCCTGCCGAAGAAGTACTCCAGCCGCCGGACGCCGGAGGAGCGGGTGGGTCGGCCCTGGTCGTCCAGCGGACCGGAGTCGAGCAGGAAGCTGTACGCGACGTCGTGGTTGTGCGTGTAGAGCCGCATGCCCCGGGCCCGGGCCTGCCGGCCCAGCTCGTTCCAGGTGTCGGCGGCGGCGTCCCAGTCGGCCTTGTACGCGCTGTTGGTCGGGTCGCTGCCGGTGCCGATGTTCTTCATGCCGAGTTCCTCGGCGATGTCCAGCTGCTGCTGGAAGGTGGCCGCCTGGATCGAGGCGTGGGTGCCGTTGGCCACCAGGCCGTTGTCGTCGAGGATCTTGCGGATCTCGCGGGGCGTGATCTGCCGGCCGAGGATGTCGGTGCTCTGGGTGTAGCCCGCGAACTCAATCTCCTTGTAGCCGATCTCGGCGAGCCGGGCGAGAACCCGCTCGAAGCCGTACGGCACGCCGCTGTCGTCGGGCGCGGCGGTGATCCGGTCCCGGACGCTGTAGAGGATGATGCCGCGGTTCCTCGACGGGATCAGCGGTTCGACCCGAAGCCTGCTCTTCCCCTTGTCCTTGCGGTGGGCGAGCGCCGGGGTGCCGGTGGCGAGGACCGGCAGGCCGGCCGCGCCGAGTGCGGCGGCCGCGCCGGCGGACGCGGCGAGCAGTGACCGACGGCTGAGCCGGCCGGGAGAGGAGGCGTCGGGTGCGGTGTGGTCTGGCATCTGTTCCACCTTTCGCGACGGCGGTTGCCGTCGATGTCGATCAGCAGACGTGCGACGAGGGTCAGGTCGCGGGGCGCCGCCGAGTGACCGTTCCGCATTCCCGGCGGCCGGGAGCGTGCGGGTGCCGCGAGGTCGAAGGGGCAGGTCCACGCCGCCGTCACGGCGGGTGGCAAGGGACGGTCGTCCCGTTCAAGCGCGACCGGCGTGAATGTTCCGAACGCATTACATCTTGGTGACAGACAGTAACGTCGATCGAAGCCGAAAGAAAGTATTGATCAGAGCCAACTTTTGTTTGATTCAACGAAAGCAGCTGATGGTCTTCGATACCGGCTTCCCGCCCGGTGGTGCTGGCTAGGCTCGTCGTGACCCGGGAGGCCGCAGGAGGAGTGTGCATGGTCGTGACCGGACGGACATCGGCCCGCCGCCGGCTCGCCGCCGCCGTCACCGCGCTGACCTGTGCGATCGCGGTGGCCACGGCCGGCTGCACCCACGACGACGACGGGTTCCGGCCCGGTGCCGCCGACGCCGGAGACCCGTACGTCCCGGGCCGTGGCAACGGCGGCTACGACGTCACGCACTACGGCCTGGACGTCCGCTACGACCCGGCGACCGACCGGCTGACCGGCCGGGCCGCCATCACGGCGACGGCCACCCAGGACCTGTCCCGGTTCAACCTGGACCTGGCCGGGCTCGAGGTCAGCGCGATCACCGTCGACGACGCCCCCGCCGAGCACCGCCGCGACGACGGCGAGCTGGTGGTGACACCGCCCGCCGGGCTGCCGCGCGGCCGGGCGTTCACGGTCGCGGTGGAGTACGCGGGCGTGCCCACCGCCATCGCCGACGGGGAGCTGGGCAGCGGCGGTTTCCTGCACACCGCCGACGGAGCGGTCGCCCTGGGCCAGCCGGACTCCGCCGCCACCTGGTTTCCGGTCAACGACCACCCGTCCGACAAGGCCAGCTACGACCTCGCGGTGACCGTCCCGGACGGCCTGTCGGTGCTGAGCAACGGGGTGCCCGGGCCGAAGAGCAGCGCCGACGGCTGGACCACCTGGCGTTGGTCGGAGCGCACACCGATGGCCAGCTACCTGACCACGCTGGTGATCGGCGACTACCGGGTGGTGAGCGGCAGTCACGCCGGCCGGCCGATGGTCACCGCGGTGGCGGCGAGCATTCCGGCGACCGGTGGCGCGGCCGACTCGTTGGCCCGTACCGGCGAGATCGTCGACTTCCTGGCCAGCCGCTTCGGCCCGTACCCGTTCGACTCGTACGGCGGGATCGTCGTCGCCGACGACCGGATCGGCTACGCGCTGGAGACCCAGTCCCGCCCGGTCTACGGGCCCGCCTTCTTCGACGACGACCGGCCCAACCCGGGTGTGGTCGCGCACGAGCTGGCCCACCAGTGGTTCGGCGACAGCGTCTCGCTCAGCAGGTGGGGCGACATCTGGCTCAACGAGGGCTTCGCCAGCTACGCCGAGTGGCTGTGGGAGGAGCACGACGGCGGTCGCACCGCGCAGCGCAACTTCGAGCTCCAGTACGCGGCGACCGACTGGTCGCAGCCGTCGGTCGAGCCGGGCCGGGAACGGATGTTCGGGACCGCCGTCTACAAACGCGGAGCGCTCGCCGTGCATGCGCTGCGCCGGACCGTCGGAGACGACACCTTCTTCCGCATCCTGCGTACCTGGACCGCCGAGCGGGCCGGGGGCAACGCCACCACCTCCGACTTCGTCGCGCTGGCCGAGCGGGTGGCGAACCGGCAGCTGCGCCCACTCTTCGACGCGTGGTTGGTGGGCGGTGCGGCACCCACCCTGCCGTGACGGGGCCGTGATGGTCGGTCGATAGGCTGCCGCCCTGCGGCCGGCGGGCGGACGCCGTTCGCGTGGGGCGGCGCAGGCCGCCGCCGTACGGGGGAGGGCTCGTGATGTGGGTGACGAGGCACAGGCTGCGGGTGTCTGCCGGTCTGCTGGTGACCGCGGCGCTCGTACTGTCCGGATGCGACTCTTCGACCCCGGAGGCGGCGCCGCCCATAGGTGCCTCCCCGACGCCGTCGCGGACGTTCGCCCCCGGCGCGGCCGGGGTCGGTGACGCCTACTTCCCCACCTACGGCAACGGCGGCTACGACGTCGGCCGGTACACCGTCAAGGTGCGTTACGACCCGGCGAAGGACCAGCTGACCGGCAAGGTCACGGTGCAGGCCACCGCGACCGCCGACCTGTCGGCGTTCAACCTCGACCTGGCCGGCCTGACCGTCAGGACGGTCACCGTGGACGGCGCCCCGGCCACCCACACCCGGCAGAAGAACGAACTGGTGATCAAGCCGGCCGCCGGCCTGATCAACGGCAACGGATTCGTCGCCGAGATCGGGTACGAGGGGCAGCCGAAGCCGTTGAAGAACGAGGTGCTCGGCGACGGCGGGTTCCTGCACACCTCGGACGGTGCCATCGCGCTGGGCCAACCCGAGTCGGCGAGCACCTGGTTCCCGGTCAACGACCACCCCTCGGACAAGGCGGCGTACGACTTCGAGATCACCGTCCCGGACGGTGTGACCGCTGTCAGCAACGGCGTACCGGGTGGCAAGACCAGCAAGGACGGCTGGACCACCTGGAAGTGGTCGGAGAAGTCGCCGATGGCCAGCTACCTGAGCACGCTGGTGATCGGCAAGTTCCGGATCACCACCTCCGAGCACAAGGGAAGGCCGGTGTACAGCGCGGTCACCACGAAGGTGGCCAAGGGTGCGGCGGACGCCTCGATCGCGAAGACCGTCAAGGTGGCCGACTACCTGGAGAGCGTGTTCGGGCCCTACCCGTTCGACGCGTACGGCGGTGTGGTGGTCTCCGACAGCCGGATCGGCTACGCGCTGGAGACCCAGAGCCGCCCGGTCTACTCCGCCGCCTTCTTCCGGCAGGGCGAGAACACCGAGGTGGTCGCGCACGAACTGGCCCACCAGTGGTTCGGCGACAGCGTGGCGCTGGCCAAGTGGGAGGACATCTGGCTCAACGAGGGCTTCGCCACGTACGCGGAGTGGCTCTGGGCCGAGCACACCAGGGAGTACACCGCCGAGCAGGCGTTCGACAGCCGGTACGCCCAGGTGCCGGCGCAGGTGTGGACGACGCCGCCCGGCAAGCCCGGGGTGAAGGGGCTGTTCAGCGAGTCGGTCTACCAGCGCGGCGGGATGACCCTGCACGCGCTGCGGGTCGCCGTCGGCGACAAGGCGTTCTTCGAGATCGTCAAGACCTGGGCGGCGGAGAAGCGCAACGGCACCGCCACCACCGCCGAATTCGTGGCGCACGCCGAGCGCATCTCCGGCAAGCAACTCGACAAGGTCTTCGACGCCTGGCTCTACGGCACGAAGAAGCCTCCCACCCCCAAGCCCCTCTGATCCCGCCACGGTCCCCGCGATCCGGTCAGATCGCGGGGACCCCGGGTCAGGTCTTGACGCGCAGCGTGGGGTGGGCGGACAGATAGGCGTCGGCGCGGCCGGCGCGCAGCTCGGAGATGAACTTCCGGCCGACGCTGGTGAGCTGTTCGCCGCGGTAGGCGCTGCCCTTGCCGACGCCAGAGCCGGGCAGGCCGACCAGCACGAACCGGTCCTCCGGCACCCCGCCCAGCGCGTACGCCAGGTCCACGATGCGGCGACCGCCCACGTAGACCAGGGTGTCGCCCAGTGCGGCGACCACCTGGTCGACCCGCTCCGGCTGCCGGGCCAGGCCCTCGTCCAGGATCTTGCGGGTCAGCGCCCGGATCAGCTGCTGCTGGTGGCGCTGCCGGGCGTAGTCGCCGCCGGTGATGTAGCGCTGCCGCGCGTAGTCCAGCGCCTGCCAGCCGTTGAGGTGCCGGTCGCCCTTCTCGTAGACCATCTGCGGTCCGGTGTACCCGCCCGGGGCGCTCTCCCGGTACTTGCCGTCGGGCCGACGGTGCAGTGAGGCGACCCGCTGGTCGACGTAGATGTCCACCCCACCCAGGGCGGTCACCAGCCGGTCGAACCCGGTGAAGGTGAGCACCGCGCCAGCGTCGATGCGCAGGCCGGTGTACCCGCTGACCGTGCTGCGCAGCAGCTCGTACCCCTGGGCGGTGCTCGGCTGTTTGGGCTTGCCCGGCACCCGGCTGCCGAAGCTCATCGCGTGGGTGAGCTTGGTCTTGCCGCCGGCGTAGTCGGCCTTCGGGAACGCCGGGATGTCCACCAGCAGGTCGCGGGGGAGCGAGAAGAGGTACGCCCGGCCCAGTCCCTTGGGCACGTGCAGCACCAGCACGGAGTCGGCGTGCGGCTCCCAGCCGGGCACGCTGACCCGGGTGTCCACCCCGACCAGCAGCAGGTTCAGTGGTCCGGTGATGTTGGCGCCCGGCGGCGGCCCGGTCGGGCTGGGGCTGGGCGTGCCGGCCGGCAGCGCGCTCGGCGAGCCGGCCGGTGCCGAACGGTCCGGCGTGTCGTCGCCGGTCAGCCGGGTGACCACCACCGCCCCGGCCGCGACCAGCGCGACGATGGCGAGGGCCGCCAGCCCCAGCAGCAGCCACCGCCGGCGTGGTGCCATCGATCCGAGAACCATCTTCGAATTCCCTTCCACCCGTATCCGGAACAACGCTCCGACGGGTGCTCCGGGTTGCGGCCGGAAGGCACCGGGTCGGTCGGCCGGAGCATGATCGCGCGAAACTGCCGCTGGCGCGAGCGCTACTCACCGGTAATGATGCGTTCATGCGGTACGACGTGATCGTCATCGGGTCCGGCTTCGGCGGCAGCGTCACCGCGCTCCGGCTGGCTGAGAAGGGCTACTCGGTCGGCGTGCTGGAAGCGGGCCGACGGTTCGCCGACGACGAGTTCCCGCAGACGTCGTGGCGGGCCCGCCGGTTCCTGTGGGCGCCGAAGCTGGGCTGCTACGGCATCCAGCGGATCACCCTGCTCCGTCCGGCCGACCGGCGATCCGGCGGCGGTGTGCTGGTGCTCTCCGGAGCCGGCGTGGGCGGCGGTTCGCTGGTCTACGCGAACACCCTCTACGAGCCGCTGCCAGCCTTCTACAGCGATCCGCAGTGGCGGGACATCACCGACTGGCGCGACGAGCTGGCCCGCCACTACGACCAGGCGAAGCGGATGCTCGGCGTCACCACGTACCCGGTGGACACCGGAGCGGACCGGGCCATGCGGGCGGTGGCCGAGCGGATGGGGGTGGGGCACACCTTCCACGCCACCCCGGTCGGCGTGCACATCGGCCGCCCCGGCCAGCGGGCCGCCGACCCGTACTTCGGCGGCGCCGGCCCGGAGCGCACCGGCTGCCTGCACTGCGGCTCGTGCATGACGGGTTGCCGGCACGGGGCGAAGAACACCCTGGTCAAGAACTATCTCTGGCTCGCCGAGCGGCTGGGCGCCACGGTGCACCCGCTGACCACGGTGACCGCCGTCCGGCCGGCCGCCGGCGGCGGGTACGAGGTGCACACCCTCCGCACCGGGGCCTGGCTGCGTCGCCGTCACCAGGTGATCCAGGCCGACGAGGTGGTCTTCGCGGCCGGGGCGCTCGGCACCCAACGGCTGCTGCACGAGATGAAGGCCGATGGGGCGTTGCCGGGGCTCTCGCCGCGCCTGGGCGAGCTGACCCGGACCAACTCGGAGGCGATCCTGGGGGCCTCGGTGCCGCGCCAGCGTGCCCGGTCCGAGCGGCTGGACTTCACCGAGGGGGTGGCGATCACCAGCTCGTTCCACCCCGACCCGCAGACGCACGTCGAGCCGGTCCGCTACGGACGCGGTTCCAACGCGATGGGGTTGCTCCAGTCGCTGCTGGTCGACGGGGGTCCGCACCGGGTCCGGCGCTGGCTGGGCAGCATCGTGCGGCAGCCCGGGCTGGCCGCCGGCATGCTCTCGGTGCGTGGCTGGTCGGAGCGCACGGTGATCGCCCTGGTGATGCAGTCGGTGGACAACTCCCTGACCACCCGGTGGCGGCGTGGCGCGCTCGGCCGCCGGCTGGTCACCGGCCCGGGCCACGGCGCGCCCAACCCGACCTGGATCCCGGCCGGCAACACCGCGGCCCGGCTGCTCGCCGAGGAGATCGGCGGTACGCCCGGCGGCTCGCTCACCGAGCCGTTCGACATCCCGGTGACCGCGCACATCCTGGGCGGGGCGGCGATCGGGGCCACCCCGGCGGACGGGGTGATCGACCCCTACCATCGGGTGTACGGGCACCCGGGGCTGCACGTGGTGGACGGCGCGGCGGTCTCGGCCAACCTCGGCGTCAACCCATCGCTGACGATCACCGCGCAGGCTGAGCGGGCCATGTCCCTCTGGCCCAACAGGGACCACCCCGACCCGCGACCCCCGCTCGGCAGCCCGTACCGCCGGGTGGACCCGGTCGCACCGCACAACCCCGCCGTCCCGGCGGACGCTCCCGCCGCCCTGCGCCCCTGACCCACCCCGGCGGCGCGCTGGGGGCGAGCCGGTGCCGGGGGCGGCGGTGACTGTCGGTAGGCTTTGTGCACATGAGCCTGCCTCGCCCCGTCCTCGTGGTGGACTTCGGAGCCCAGTACGCCCAGCTCATCGCCCGCCGGGTCCGCGAGGCGAACGTCTACTCGGAGATCGTGCCGCACTCGATGCCGGTCGCCGAGATGCTGGCGAAGAACCCGGCCGCGATCATCCTCTCCGGCGGCCCGTCCAGCGTCTATGCGCCGGACGCCCCGCAGATCGACGCCGGCGTGTTCACCGCCGACGTGCCGGTCTTCGGCATCTGCTACGGCTTCCAGGCGATGGCCCAGGCACTCGGTGGGACGGTCGCGAGGACGGGCAGCCGTGAGTACGGCGGCACGCCGCTGCGCCCCCGTCTCCTCGAGCCCGGCGTGCTGCTCCGCGACCTGCCGGCCGACCTGCCGGTCTGGATGAGTCACGGCGACTGCGTCACCGAGGCGCCCGAGGGCTTCACGGTGACCGCCGAGTCGGAGGGCGCGCCGGTGGCGGCGTTCGAGGACCTGGCCGGTCGCCGGGCGGGCGTGCAGTTCCATCCGGAGGTCGGGCACACCGCGCACGGCCAGGAGATGCTGACCCGCTTCCTGTACGACATCGCCGGCATCGAGCCGACGTGGACGGCCGAGAACATCATCGACGAGCAGGTGGCCCGGATCCGCGCCCAGGTCGGCGACAAGGAGGTCATCTGCGGCCTGTCCGGCGGGGTGGACTCGGCGGTCGCCGCCGCGCTGGTGCACAGGGCGGTCGGTGACCAGCTCACCTGTGTCTTCGTCGACCATGGCCTGCTGCGTGCCGGTGAGGCGGAGCAGGTCGAGAAGGACTACGTGGCGGCCACCGGCATCAAGCTGAAGGTGGTCGACGCGGCGGACCGGTTCCTGGGCGCGCTGGCCGGGGTGACCGATCCGGAGCAGAAGCGCAAGATCATCGGTCGGGAGTTCATCCGGGTCTTCGAGGCCGCCGCCCGCGAGATCGCCTCGCACGGCGATGTCGAGTTCCTGGTCCAGGGCACCCTCTACCCGGACGTGGTCGAGTCCGGCGGCGGCACGGGCACCGCCAACATCAAGAGCCACCACAACGTCGGCGGCCTTCCGGAGGACCTGAAGTTCGCGCTGGTCGAGCCGCTGCGCACGCTGTTCAAGGACGAGGTCCGCGCGCTCGGCCTGGAGCTGGGCCTGCCCGAGGCGATGGTCTGGCGGCACCCGTTCCCGGGCCCCGGCCTGGCCATCCGGATCATCGGCGCGGTCGACCGGGAGCGTCTCGACCTGCTGCGCCGGGCCGACCTGATCGCCCGGGAGGAGCTGACCGCGGCCGGCCTGGACCGCGGCGTCTGGCAGTTCCCGGTGGTGCTGCTCGCCGATGTGCGCAGCGTCGGCGTGCAGGGCGACGGGCGCAGCTACGGGCATCCCGTGGTGCTGCGCCCGGTCTCCAGCGAGGACGCGATGACCGCAGACTGGTCACGACTGCCCTACGAGGTGGTGGCCCGCATCTCCACCCGGATCACCAACGAGGTGGCCGAGGTGAACCGCGTGGTGCTGGACGTGACCAGCAAGCCGCCGGGCACCATCGAGTGGGAGTGAGCGCGCCTCACGCGGTCGGTGGATAGGACGGCGTCGGGGCGTACCCCGGGTCCGGCACGCCGGGCGCGGGCCCGGCGGTGGGCGGCGGGCCCTGCGGCGCGACGCCCGTCGGGTGCGGCCAGGCCGGCGCTCCGGTGGGCTCCTCGGGCATCAGGAACCACATGATCGGGTACGCGAACAGCGCCAACCCGCCGGTGAGCAGGCCGCTGACCGCGAAGATCACCCGGACCACGGTGGGGTCGACGGCGAAGTAGCGACCGAGGCCGCTGGCGACACCGGCCACCATGCGGTCGGTGGTGGGTCGCCGGAGCTGCTTGTACGGGGCGTGGGGAGCGGTGGTGGATGTCATGCCTCCACACTCCGCGCCGGTGCCCGGCCCGACCTCGGTGACCGCCCGGATCCTTACCCTGACCGATCCCTGATCGGGGTCAGACAGTCAGGAATCCGACTCTTTTCCGTTCCGGTAACCCGGCCCGGGGAGAATTTGCTTCCGTGACCACCTTGCTGGAGCCGCTCCGCAGGATCGCGGCATACGCAGTTTGTGCTGACCCAGACGGCCAAGTGTTGCTGGTCCGTGCATCGGAGCGCTCCGGCACACCCGGCACGTGGTCGCTGCCCGGTGGGGCGGTCGACCACGGCGAGGACCCGAACCACACGGTGGTCCGGGAGACCGCCGCCGAGACCGGCCTCTCGGTCGCCGTCTCGGGCCTGGCCGACGTGCTCGCCGACATGCGGGCCCTGCCGGAGCGCGGCATCACGATCCACACCGACCGGCTGATCTACCGGGTGGCGGTGCGCGGCGGCACCCTCGCAGACCGGGTCGGCGAGCGCCCCACCGATCTGGCCCGCTGGTACACCCTCGACGAGGCCCGGCAGCTTCCGCTGCGCTCGTTCACCGCGCGTGCCCTCGGTCTGCCCGCCTCCTCGGCCGACGTGGTGCCCGACGAGGCGCCGGAGTTCCCCTCCTTCTACGCGGTGCCCGGCCCGGACGGGCTGCACCGGGCGCAGCGCTTCGCCGCGTACGCGGTGTGCACCGATCCGGCCGGTCGGGTGCTGCTCACCCGCGTCTCCGACGGCTACCCGGGCGCCGGCTGCTGGCACCTGCCCGGCGGCGGCACCGACTACGGCGAGCAGCCGGGCGCGGCGCTGATCCGGGAGCTGGTCGAGGAGACCGGCCAGACCGGCCGACTGGTCGAGCTGCTCGGCGTGGCCAGTCACCGCGACGCGGCCTCGCTCGGCCCGGAGGGCTACCCGATCGACTGGCACGGGGTGCGTGCGTTCTACCGGGTGGTGGTCGACCAGCCCAACCCGTTGACGGTGGCCGACGTGGGCGGCTCCACCTGCGAGGCCCGCTGGTTCGCCCGCGAGGAGCTGGGCGCCCTCCCCACCCACCACCTCACCGAGGTGACCGCCGAAGCAGTCCAAGCCGCCCAACTCACCTAACCCGCTCCCTCCCTCTCCCACCCCCCTCCCCGGCCCCCCGGACCCGCCCATCCCTGCGTTGATCATGAAGTTATTGTCAGGACACGCCGAGATGGATGGCGATAACTTCATGATCGACGGGGGATGGCGGGGGATGGCGGGGATGGCGGGGAGCGGGATGGAGCTGCGGCGGGGTGTGGGGGTCTACGGGGTTCTGTGGGACTCGGGGCGCGTGTTGGTGGTGCGGGAGCGGGGTGGGGACGAAGGGCCGGAGGTTTGGCGGGTGCCCGGGGGTGCGGTGGCGCATGCCGAGCATCCGGAGCACGCGGTGGAGCGCGAGGTCGCCGGGCAGACCGGGCTGACCGTGACGGTGGACCGGCTGCGGGCGGCCGTCGCCGACGTGACCACCTACCCGGAGGACGGCATCGCCCTGCACACCGACCGGTTGGCGTTCGAGCTGAGCACGCGTGGTGGCACGCTGCGTGACGCCGGGGACGGCCCGACCGACCGGGCTCGCTGGGTCACCACCGCCGAGGCGGCCCGCCTCCCGCTGGCACCGTTCAGCGCCGAGCTGCTCGGCCTGCCGGTCACCCCGCTCCCGACCGGTGTCCACCGGCCCGCCGAGCCGTTCCCGCCGGCGCACCCCGACCGTCGGCTGCGCTTCGGGGCGTACGGGCTGGTCACCGATCCGGCCGGGCGGATCCTGCTCACCCAGATCGCGCACGGCTACCCGGGAGCGGGCAGGTGGCACCTGCCGGGTGGCGGCACCGATCACGGCGAGCAACCAACCACCGGGCTGCTCCGTGAGCTGGTCGAGGAGGGCGGTCAGCTGGGCCGGGTGGTGGAGCTGCTCGGCGTGGACAATCTGCACAACCCTGCCGCGCTCGGCCCGGAGGGTCGGCCGTTGGACTGGCATGGCGTCCGAGTGATCTATCGGGTGCTGGTGGACGTACCTACCGATGCGGTGGTCACCGAGTCTGCCGGCGGTTCGACGGCCCGAGCCGGCTGGTTCACCCCGGCCGAGGCCGCCGACCTGCCGTTGACCGGGATCGCTGCCTCGGCAATCGGACAGTCGGGTCGATAGCCCCACGCTCGGTGAGCCGAGATGGTGACCCTCCGGTACAGTCGATGGCGGGAATGATGGAGGAAACGGGCGATGAGGCCCGGCATGGGAACAAGAGTGCGGTTCGCGCGGTTTAAGCCAGATATAAGTACCGCCGGCAGCTATCGCCAAGTCCCGTTCCCCTATGCGATGGTGTACTCCGCAAAACGGCTGCCGGGCCACGCAAGGTCCGGCACGAGACAGCCGGACACCCGCCCCACGGCGGCAGCCGATCCGGTGATGGAGGAAACGTGCCGAGAGCCCTATGGCGCCGGCGTCGTACGACTGACAGTCCGCGCCCCGCCGGGCGTCGCTGGGCGGGCCGGTTGCGCCGCAGCAGCACGTTCGCCCGTCAGGTGCTGCTGGTCCGTGTGGGCCGCCGCGACGGCGACCTGCGGACCACCGACCTGGCGCTGCCCGAGCACCGGTACGCCGACCGGCAGCGCCGCCGCTACGGCCTGGACCGCCTCGGCCGCTCATCGCTCGACGTCAGGCGGTCGGAGATCGAGGCCGTCATGCCGGTCAGCCCGGCGCTGCCGCCGATGGCGCACGCCGACGAGGCTTCGGCCCGGTCGATCCCACTGCTCCCCGGCGAGCGCACAGTCGCCCGCCGGATGAAGTTCGGCCTGGTCAACGCGTGCACGCTGGCCAGCCTGATGCTCGGCATGCTCGCCATCTTCCAGGCCATGCAGGGTGAGGTGCGCCTCGCCGCGCTCTGCCTGATCGCCTGTGTCGCCTTCGACGGTCTGGACGGCGCACTGGCCCGCCGGCTCGGTGTGGCCAGCCCGTTCGGCGCACAGATGGACTCACTGGCCGACATGTGCTCGTTCGGTCTCGCCGCGCCGGTCGTGGTCTACGCCTCGCTCGCCGGCTCGGTGTCGACGGCCGCGGCGGCGGTGGCCTGCGCCCTGGTCGCAGCGTGTGCCGCGATCCGACTGGCCCGTTTCAACGTCTCGCCGAAGGACGGCCGCTTCTTCTGCGGGGTGCCCACCACCATGGCGGCCGCGGTGCTCGCCGTGACCGTCGCGATCGGTCTGCCCGTCCCCGGCCTCGTGCTGGTCGCCGGGGTGGCGCTGCTCGCCTTCGCGATGGTCTCCAGCTTCCCGTACGCCAAGCTCGCCCGGCTGGTCAAGCTGCCGCCGTGGCTCTGGCTGGCCCCGGTGATCGGCGCGCTGGTCGACATCCGGCTCACGTTCGCCCTGATCGTGGTGGGTTACCTGGTCAGCGGGCCGGTGCTCTGGCTGCGGCAGCGTCGTACCGCCTGATTCGCGCGCAAAGGAAACGGGGCGCCCGCCGACCGGCGGGCGCCCCGTTTCTCGTTGGACGGGGTCAGCGCCAGCGGGCGATGACCGTGGAACCCCCGACCACCTTGTCGCCCGGTCCGACCAGCGGCTCGGCGGCCTCGGCCGGCAGGTACACGTCGGTCCGGGAGCCGAACCTGATCAGCCCGAAGCGCTCGCCCTTCGCGAGCAGCGCGCCGATCGGCGCGCGCTGCACGATCCGGCGGGCGATCAGCCCGGTCCGCTGGGCGACCACCACCGTGCCGCGGCTGGTGTCCAGCACGGTGTACGCGGCCACGTTGTGCTCGGCGTCCGGCTTCATCGCGTTGACGAAGCCGCCGTCGGCGACGAAGTAGTCCACCACCTTGCCGGCGACCGGCGCCCGGTTGACGTGCACGTCCAGCACGGACAGGAAGACCGCGATCCGCAGCCACTCACCATCGCCGAAACGTTCGTCGTGCAGTCGCTGCACCGACAGGACCTGCCCGTCCGCGCTGGCGACCACGGCCGCCGGGTCCTCCGGCACGTCGCGCTGCGGGTCGCGGAAGAACGCGGCGACCGGCCCGGCGGCCAGCGCCGGCAACAGCCAGAGCTTGGACGACGGACGTGCCACCCGGGCCAGCACGGCCAGGCCCAGCGTGATGCCGGCCGCGGCCACCCCGTTGGAGTCGATGTGCATGCCACGGGTCAGCGGAACGCTCGACGGCCGGTGCGCCGGGGCCAACCGGTCGGCCGCGGCCGGGCTGGCCGCGGTGAACCGCAGCCGGTAGATCCGGACCGGCGGCGAGTTGCGCAGCACCAGGTCCGCGCCGACGCCGTAGAGGGCGTCCTGCCGGGCCAACTCGGCGGCGGCGCCGGTGGTCCGACCGGGCGTGGCGGCGGTGGCGACGTTCAGCACCGCGCCGTCGGCCAGGTGCTTGACCAGGGTCTCGATGGTGCCGCGGGTGTCCTCGGCGGTGCCGGTGAACGCCTCGCCGGCGATGACCACCCTGGCGACCTCCGCCTCGGCCAGCGAGTCGATCACGCGAACCCGGTCGGCGACCCACCGGCCCTGGGCGGTGACGTGCTCGCGCAGCACCGTGACGCCGGACGACTCGGCGGGTACCACGGTGAGCCGGTCACCGGGGAGCAGCGCCTCGATCGCCGCGGCCAGCACCGCGGACTCCGGGCTCGCGCCGACCAGGAGGGCGACCTTGGGATCGTTGATCCGGGCCAGCTCGGTGACGAGCGTACGGGCGGCTCGCTCGCCGATGCGGACCGGACCGGACCGACCGGTGGTACGCACGGCGGGGGACTGGGTCATGTCGGACGGGCTCCTGACGGGGTAGAGACGGGAATCGCGGCGGGGCCCGCCATGGCGGGACGGGCCGGCCGGCGGAGGCGAGATCTCCACCGCTCAGCATATGCGCCTGCCCGCGCCGGCCGCACCGCCGGAGCGGTGGAGAAGGCCGGCGCGGGCAGGCGCCGGGTCAGGGCTCGCGCCGCTGGTCGTCCCGCTCGTCCGCCGGGTGGTCGACCCGGGTCGGCTCGTCGGCCTCCGCCCCGGCCGGGCCGGCGAGGAGGCCGGTGGTCGGCTCGTCGCCCCCGTCGGCGCGCTGATCGGAGACCGGGGTGGTCTCCGGCTCCGACGGCGGGTGGGCCAGCCAGGCTGGGTGGATCACCTCGGCGGTCGGCGTCTCCGGTGCCCGCATCTCGGCCGTCGGCGTCTCCGGTGCCCGCATCTCGGTGGTCGTCTCCGCCACCGGTCCCGGTGTGGGAGCGTCCCAGGTGGAGCGTTCGGCGTCCCAGGACGGCAGGCCCGCGCCGGAGATCGGCGCGGACGCACCGGAGACCGGCACGGCGGACTCGGCGGGGACGGCGTCCTGAGCGGTCGGTCCCGGTTGGGCCGGCCGGCCGGAGCGCAGCGCGCCGACCAGCCCGAAGACTCCGATCAGGATCAGTGCGCCGGCCAGGAACCAGCCGACCGGCGGCAGTGCGAGCCCGAGCAGTTGGGCGAGCAGCCACCAGGCGGACAGCCCCAGGAACACCAACCCGAAGGCGAACGACACCAGGTCCGTACGGTGAGCCTTCACCGGGTCACCTCCAGGTTGCCGGCATTGACGTGGATGTACAGGCGCAGTGTCCCGCCCCCGGGTCCGTCCGCGCCCAGGTCGGTGGACTCGCGCAGGCGCCCGTCCAGCCCGCCGGACCGGTTGCCGAAGATGGTGGCGTCGCCCGCGTTGACGTCCGCCACCGTGGTGACGTCCACGTTCGGGGGCACGACCACGGTCGCCTGGCCGAAGTTGATCGCCACGGTCACCTGGCTGTCCCGCTTCGCGAAGTCGATCCCGCGCAGGTCGAGCACGGCGTCACCGAAGCTGTTCTCGTACCGGTCGGCGAGGTCGCGGTAGTCGGTGGGCGCCCAGGTGACCGCGCCGTCGACGCCGCGGATCCGGTCGTACGACTCGGCCACCGTGGCAGTTCCCAATGCGGCGGCGGTCACCAGGCCGAGCGCGATCAGCCAGCGGGCCCGGCCGAACCAGGTGCCGACCAGCAGCCCCAGCGCGATCGTGGCCAACGCGGCGGCGAAGTACGCCGAGGCGCCGACGTCGAAGACGTCCAGCAGGTCGAGCAGGGCGACGACGCCGAGTGCCAGAAAGATCAGCGAGAACGTCACCGCGCCGAGTGGCGACCGCTCCCGGGGTCGCTTCGGCGGCTTCGGCGGCTTCGGTGGCTTGCGCGGGGGGTACGCGGCCGGCGCGGCGTACGGCCCGTGCGGCGCGAACGGAGGGCGGTATCCGGCCGGTGCCGGTGGCGTGACCGGGTAGCCGGCAGCGGGCGCACCGGTCACCGGCGCCGACGGCCAACCCCCGCTGGGCGTGCCGGTGCTCGGCCAGCCCTGCGTGGTGGACGGTGGTGCCGGCCAGGCGGCCTGCGGCGCCGTCGTGGCGGCCGGGCCCCCGGACACCGGACCCACTCCGGACACCGGCTGCGCGCTGGTGACCGGCTGCGGGGCGGAAGCGGCCGGCGCGTCGTACACCGGGGCGTGCGGGGTCGGCGTCCCGCCCGGAGCCGCGCCGGCGTACGCCGGATCGCCGCTGGCCAGCGGTGCGGTCGCCAGCGGGCCGGTGGGCGGCACGGCGCCGGAGGCCGGCGCCGGCCAGGCGACCGGCGGGACGGGCCCGGGCGGCGTACCCATCGGCCCGGAGGGCGCCGCCCCACCGGGGACACCGGGCTGTGGCCCTCGGCTGTCCCGGTTGAGCAGTAGCGCACCGCCGATCAGGATGGCCGCCCCGAGCAGCACCGCGCGGAAGGCGTCGGTGACGATGTAGCCGAAGCTGGCCGCGACCAGGATGCCCAGGATGATCACGGTCACCGGCGACATGCTGGACCGGCCGCGTCCGAGCATGGACTCCACGGGGGACGCGGTGTCGCCCTCGTTGGGGATGATCAGCCAGGCGGCGACGTACACCAGGATGCCGATGCCGCCGAAGAACCCGAGCACCGCGAGCAGCACCCGCCAGAGCACCGGATCGGTGTTGGTGGCTCGTCCGATGGCCGCGCAGACCCCGGCCAGGTAGCGCCCCTCACGCGGCCGGACCAGCCCGTACCGCGAGGTGAAGCCGGCCCCGCCCAGCGGCGGCGCCGACGGCCCGGGACCACCCGGCCCGGGTGGCGTACCCCCGGCCCCGCCCGCCCCGTAGCCGGTGCCGGCCGCGTACCCGGCGCCGTAGCCGGCGCCGGGCCCGTAGCCCGCGCCGCCGGGCCCGTAGCCGCTGTCCGGAGCGCCCGGTGTGGGGTCGGCGGCCGGACCCGCGTCGAAGCCGGTGGTGGCGCCGGTGGGCGGGCCGAACTGGGTGGGCTCGGCCCAGCCGGCGGGTGTCGCGGCTGGTGAGGGCGGTGATGAACCGCCCGGCTGTGCCGACCCGGGTCGGGGCGGCGGGGCAGCTTCCTCGGTCATGCCTCGATCCTGCTGCCAGGTGGGCCCGAGCGACCTCAGGACCCGACCCTGACCCCACCCTGAGATCCGGGCGGCCGGAATGTCGGGGGCGTCCCCGTGGTCGCGGTACGCCGCAGCGTGTGACGATCGGATCCACCGACCTCGCCCGACCCGCCACCGTGACCAGGGAGCCTCCGATCAGCATCGTGACACCGCCCCCGCGCCTCTACCGCGCCCCCGAGCACCGGATGGCCGCCGGCGTCGCCGCCGGCATCGCCGACCACCTCGGCATTTCGGTGCTGCGGGTGCGGGTCGCGTTCATGGTGCTGCTCGGCCTGAGCGGGCTCGGCCTGCTGCTCTACGCGGCCTTCTGGGCGGTGGTGCCGCTACGGCCCGGTGACACCGCGGTGCCGCGCCGGCGCGACGTGGCCCAGCTCCTGCCGTTCGTGGGGATCGGGCTCGGGGTTCTGCTGATCCAGGTGATGGTCTTCGACTCGGTCGGCGCGGCGGGCACCGCCGGCTGGCTGGTGGCCATCATCGCGGTCGGCGCCGGCGTCATCTGGCACCAGTCCGCGCCCGAGCGGCGGCGGCGGTGGGGCGACACGATGCCGGTGCCCTGGCTCGGCGCGGTGGTCGAGGAGAGCGACCGGCGGGCCTTCGTGCTCCGGTTCATCGGCGGCGGGGTGCTGGTTGCGGTCGGCATCATCGGCGTCGCGGCGGTCTACTCGCCGGCGCAGAACTTCGACGCGGTGATCAACGGCGTGATCTTCGCGCTGGTCGGGCTGGCCGGGGTCGGTGTGGTCGCCGCGCCGGTGCTCTGGCGGACGTACAGCCAGCTCCGCTCGGAGCGCGAGGGGCGCATCCGCGAGCAGGAGCGGGCCGAGCTGGCCGCGATGGTGCACGACCAGGTGCTGCACACGTTGGCCCTGATCCAGCGCAACGCCGGTGACGTCAAGACGGTGCAGCGGCTGGCCCGGGGGCAGGAACGTTCGCTGCGCAACTGGCTCTACAAGCCCACCGCGTCGCCGAACGAGCGGCTCGCGGCCGCGCTCGAGCAGGCCGCGGCCGAGGTCGAGGACACCTTCGCGATCACGGTGGAGGCGGTGGTGGTCGGCGACCGGGAGAACGACGAGCGGGTCGGCGCGCTGGTCGCCGCCGCGCGGGAGGCGCTGGTGAACGCGGCCCGACACGCGGGGGTGCAGACCGTGTCCCTGTACGCCGAGGTGGAGCCCGATCAGGTCAGCGTCTTCGTCCGGGACCGGGGAGCGGGCTTCGACCCGGATACCGTGGAGGACCACCGGCACGGCGTACGCGGCTCGATCATCGGGCGGATGAAGCGGCACGGCGGACGGGCCGAAATCCGGTCCGGCCCGGGGGAGGGGACAGAGGTCCGGTTGATCCTGCCGATCTCCCGGGACTCGTCCGCAGCGGAGAGGAACAGATGACCATGGCCGAGCAGTCGATGGAGCACCTCGACCCGGCGGACGCCCGCCCCGAGCGGCTGCGGGTGTTCCTGGTGGACGACCATGCGATGTTCCGGGCCGGGGTGCGCGCGGAGCTGGGCGCCCACGTCGAGGTGGTGGGCGAGGCGAGCACGGTGGCCGAGGCGGTCACCCGGATCGCCGCGACCGGACCGGACGTGGTGCTGCTCGACGTGCACATGCCCGACGGCGGCGGGCGCGCGGTGCTGGAGGCGATGCGGCGCAGCCATCCGCAGGTCAAGTTCCTGGCACTGAGCGTCTCCGACGCGGCGGAGGACGTGATCGGGCTGATCCGGGCCGGCGCCCGTGGTTACGTCACCAAGACCATCTCGCCGGACGAGCTGGCCGCGGCGATCCGTCGGGTCGCTGACGGTGACGCGGTGTTCAGCCCTCGGCTGGCCGGGTTCGTCCTGGACGCCTTCGCGGCCCGGCCGGACGCCCCGGTGGCCGACCCGGAGTTGGACCAGCTCACCAACCGGGAGCGGGAGGTGCTCCGGCTGCTCGCTCGGGGGTACGCGTACAAGGAGATCGCGAAGGAGCTGTTCATCTCCATCAAGACGGTGGAGACGCACGTGTCGAACGTGCTGCGCAAGCTCCAGATGTCCAACCGCTACGAACTCTCGCGATGGGCGGCGGACCGCCGCCTCGTGTGACCCGGGTTCCGCCACGCGCAGCCGGTGCATCTCGGCCCGGTCTGTGTCGTCGAATCCGCCGGCGTCGCCCGGGTGATGATCAGAAAAGCGACGTCGGCGCCCTCGTCCACCCAGCCGGCAATCTTGCCTGTGCAGCCGAAGGCGGCATCGTCCGGATGGGCAAAGACGGCCGGCGCGGGCCGGCCGTCGGACAGCACCGGAGCGGACGCGGGAAAGCTCATAGATCCCGACCCCGCGCGCGGCGGCGGTGTCCGGCTGGGCCACGTATTTCCTGCTCAGAGCTGCCCGACCCAACCGGTTTCTGATCATTTTTCAGGTATCGGCAACGTGGCGGGCAACTAACGGCTTGATAACGGCACCTTCACGGAAGCGGCAAGTGAGTGTCACAGTGGCAGCACCTCACCCTCGGTCTGCGGCACTCCGTACGGCCCACGACCACGACCTCCGCTATTTCGCGGCCGGTTCGTGGCTGTGTCGCCTGCGTCGGGTCGTACCTCGTCGGTGGGGGAGCCCGGCGGATCGGAACATCAGGGGTGTCTCCAGCTTCCCTGTGAACCCGGCGACCCGCGCCCCGGGGTGGTCGGGCGGTGTCACCCCCAGACGTGCGTGAAACCCACGACGGAACCAGGTTTAGAAAGAGGAGGCCCCTCGGAATGAGAGTCTCGAAGCGGGCGACGAGCGCGATCGCGCTCAGCGCGGCTGCCGCGCTTGTCGCGAGCGGTTGCTCGAGCGGTGACGGTGACGGCGACGCCGCCGCCAGCAAGGACGGCTCGATCGTTATCCACGGCGTCCAGCCGGAGAACCCGCTGGTCCCGTCGAACACGACGGAGACCGGCGGTGGCAAGATCATCGACTGGATGTGGACCGGCCTGGTCGAGTACCCGAACGACGGTGGGGCCCCGCGCAACGCGCTGGCGGAGTCCATCAACACCACGGACTCCAAGGTCTTCACGATCAAGATCAAGAAGGGTACCAAGTTCCACGACGGTACCGAGGTGAAGGCGAAGAACTTCGTCGACGCCTGGAACTGGGCCGCCTACTCGCCGAACGGTGCGCAGAACGGCTCCTTCTTCTCGGACATCGCGGGCTTCGACAAGACCTACACGTCGGACCCGGACGGCGAGGGCCCGAAGAAGGCTCCGGCGCCGACGGCCGAGAAGCTGTCCGGCCTGAAGGTCGTCGACGACCAGACCTTCGAGGTCACCCTGGCGGCCCCGACCGCGGTCTTCCCGACCAAGCTCGGCTACAGCGCCTTCATGCCGCTGCCGGACGTGTTCTTCACCCAGAAGCCCGAGGAGTTCGGCAAGAAGCCGATCGGCAACGGCCCGGTGAAGTTCGTGTCGTGGGACGACAACGTCCTCATCAAGCTGACGCGCTTCGACGACTACAACCTGCGCGACACCATGAAGGTCAAGGACGTCGACGTCAAGCTGTACCAGGACGAGACGGCGGCCTACAACGACCTGCTGGCCAACAACCTGGACTTCCTGGAGTCGATCCCCACCTCGGCGCTCGCCGGTGACAAGTGGAAGACCGACCTCGGCGAGCGGGGCCTGTCGACCACCACGCCGACGACCGGCCTGATCGCGTTCCCGATCTACGACAAGCGCTTCCAGAACCCGAAGCTGCGTCGTGCCGTGTCGCTGTCGATCAACCGCCAGGAGGTCACGGACAAGATCTTCTTCGGTACCCGCAAGCCGGCCGACAGCTGGGCGAACCCGCTGACCCCGGGTGCCAAGCCGGGTAACTGCACCGCCTGCAAGTTCGACGCCGCCGAGGCCAAGCGGCTCCTGGCCGAGGCCGGTGGCTTCACGGGCGAGATGGTCTTCTACTACAACACGGACTCCAGCCACAAGGACTGGATGGACGCTGTTGCGCAGCAGGTCAAGACCAACCTCGGCATCGAGGCTCGCGCAGAGGGCATGCCGACGTTCGCGGTCTTCCGCCAGCAGGTCAACGCGCACAAGATGACCGGCCCGTACCGCGCCGCCTGGCAGCAGGACTACCCGGACGTGGAGAACTGGATCAACCCGCTCTACGTGACTGGTGGCTCCTCGAACGACGGCCTCTACAGCAACCCGCAGGTCGACACCCTGGCCAAGGCCGCCGGTGCCGCACCGAGCCTGGAGGCCTCGCACGAGCAGTTCTCCAAGGCCGTCGAGCTGGTCGACCAGGACGTGCCGAGCATCCCGGTCTACTTCTACGGCCAGCAGTCCGGCCACTCGGAGAAGGTCAAGAAGCTCGAGCTGAACAACGTCGGCGAACTCGACATCACCTCGGTCGAGCTCTGATCCGAACGGTCTGACCCCGGGTCGGGCTCGCCACATCCGGTGAGCCCGACCCGGGGCCGTTCCGCGAGTGAGTGTTACAACATCCACTCGCCACGTTGTCACCACCGTGTCGGCCGTCCGACGCGCCCCCTGTCTGGAGGACCACCCCATGGGCCGTTATCTGTTGAGACGGCTGCTCCAACTCGTGCCGGTCTTCATCGGTACGACGTTCATGATCTACGCCCTCGTCTGGGCCGTTCCGGGCGATCCGTTCGCCGGCAAGTGCGGTGACCGCCGCTGCCCGGACCAGTACATCGCCTTCATGACCGAGAAGTACCACCTGGACCAGAACGTCTTCGTGCAGTACGCGAACTACATGAAGAACCTGCTCCAGGGCGACTTCGGTCAGACGTTCTCGCAGCGCGAGATCAGTGACATCATCCTGACGTCGTACCCGAACACGCTGAAGCTGGCCCTGGTGGCGCTCAGCATCGAGGCCGTGATCGGCCTCGGCGCCGGCGTGCTGACCGGTCTGCGGCGCAACGGGTTCCTGGACAACCTGGTCCTGGTCTCCACGCTGTTCCTGATCGCGCTGCCGGTCTTCGTCGTCGGCTTCGTCCTTCAGTGGCTGCTCGGCGTGCAGTGGGGCATCATCAAGCCGACCGTCTCCTCCGAGATGCGGCTCTCCGAGCTGATCGTGCCGGGCTTCGTGCTCGGTAGCGCGTCAGTGGCGTACATCGCCCGGGTGGCACGAACGAGCATCGCGGAGAACCGCCGCGCCGACTACGTGCGTACCGCCATCGCCAAGGGCCTCCCGATGCGCCGGGTGGTGGGCGTGCACCTGCTGCGCAACTCGCTCATCCCGGTGGTCACCCTGCTCGGCACCGACCTCGGTGCCCTGATGGGCGGCGCGATCGTCACCGAGGGCATCTTCGGTATCAACGGAATCGGCCGCCAGGTCTTCCGCGCGATCGTCACCAAGGAAAGCGCTACCGTGGTAGGGATCGTGGTCGTCCTCGTGCTGGTCTATCTCGTGATGAACCTGCTGGTTGACCTGCTCTACGCCGCCCTGGACCCGAGGATCCGCTATGAGTGACCCGAGTACCGCATCGATCGTCAGCACCCCTCCCGCGCAGCCGACCGACGCCGGCGCCCCCACCACCGCTGGCCTGCCGCAGAGCAACGAGAAGCCGCGCGGCCTGCTCGGTGACGCCTGGCGGGACCTGCGGCGCAAGCCGCTGTTCTGGATCTCGGCCACGCTGATCGTGATCTTCCTGCTGATGGCGGCCTTCCCGGCGCTGTTCGCCCCGGGCGACGCGGTCAACGGCACGCTGTCCCGGAGCCTCAACAAGCCGTCCGCTGATGGCTGGTTCGGTTACGACGTGCAGGGTCGGGACGTCTACGCCCGGGTCATCTACGGCGCGCGTGCCTCCATCGTGGTCGCCGTGCTCTCCGTGCTCGGCACCCTGCTGGTCGGTGGTGCCATGGGCATCATCGCCGGCTACCGCGGTGGCTGGGTGGACGCTCTGCTCAGCCGGATCGCCGATGTCTTCTTCGGCCTGCCCTTCGTGCTCGGCGCGATCGTCATCCTGACCACGTTCAACGGCTCGAACTCCGGCAACAGCAAGGCCCAGATCATGGGCCTGGTGATCGCCTCCCTGATGGTGCTGAGCTGGCCGGTCGTGATGCGGCTGATGCGTTCCTCGGTGCTGGCCACCAAGGAGGCCGACTACATCGTCGCGGCACGCGCGTTGGGTGCCGGCACCGGCCGGATCATCCTCAAGCACCTGCTGCCGAACTGCCTGGCCCCGCTGCTGGTCTACGGCACGATCATGGTCGGCTCGTTCATCGGCGCCGAGGCCACCCTGTCGTTCCTGGGCGTCGGCCTGAAGTCGCCGGTGGTGTCCTGGGGCATCATGATCAGCGACGGGCAGCAGTTCATCCGGGTCGCGCCGGGGCTGGTGTTCTTCCCCGCCGCGTTCCTCGTCACCGCCGTGCTGAGCTTCGTGATGCTCGGTGAGGCGGTCCGCGAGGCCCTCGATCCGAAACTCCGCTAGGGGAGATCCAGTTGTCCGACATTCTCGTGTCTGAGCAGTCCGCGCCGGGAACCGGCGGCTCCGGACGTCCCTCCGGCCGGCTGCTCGAGGTCGAAGACCTGCGGGTGGAGTTCCGTACCCGGGACGGCGTCGCCAAGGTCATCAACGGGGTCACGTACCACGTCGACGCGGGGGAGACCCTCGCCGTGCTCGGCGAGTCCGGCTCCGGTAAGAGCGTCACGGCGCAGACCATCATGGGCATCCTCGACACCCCGCCCGGCTTCGTCACCGGTGGGCAGGTCCGCTTCCACGGCAAGGACATGCTCCGCATGTCCAACGAGGAGCGCCGCCGCATCCGCGGTGAGGGCATCGCGATGATCTTCCAGGACGCGCTCTCCGCGCTGAACCCGGTCTTCACCGTCGGGTTCCAGATCGCCGAGCAGTTCCGGGTCCGGCGGGGCATGGGTCGCGCGGAGTCCAAGAAGCGCGCCATCGAGATGCTTGACCAGGTCAAGATCCCGAACGCCAAGGACCGGTTCAGCAACTATCCGCACCAGTTCTCCGGCGGTATGCGGCAGCGCGCCATGATCGCGATGTCGCTGGCGCTCGACCCTGAGGTGCTGATCGCGGACGAGCCGACCACCGCGCTCGACGTGACCGTGCAGGCCCAGATCATGGACCTGCTCGCCGAGCTTCAGCGTGAGCGGCAGATGGGCATGATCCTGATCACCCACGACCTCGGCGTGGTCGCCGACGTCGCGGACCGGATCGCGGTCATGTACGCGGGCCGGATCGTCGAGGAAGCCGACGTGTACGACCTGTACGCCAAGCCGGCGCACCCGTACACGTTGGGTCTGATCGACTCGATTCCGCGTATGGACGAGAAGGGGCAGCAGCTCCGGACGATCAAGGGCCTCCCGCCGAACCTGATGAACATCCCGCCGGGCTGCCCGTTCAACCCGCGCTGTCCCATGGCTCAGCCGGTGTGCCGGGAGAAGCTCCCGCCGCTGCTGCAGGTGGGCACCGCACGGGCCAGCGCCTGCCACTTCGCCGAGGAGCTGGTGAACCGTGTCTGAGAACATCATCGAGGTCCGTGACCTGGTCAAGCACTACCCCGTCACCCAGGGCGTGGTGTTCAAGAAGACCGTCGGTCAGGTCAAGGCGGTCGACGGGGTCTCGTTCGGCCTCCGTGCCGGTGAGACGCTGGGTGTGGTCGGTGAGTCCGGCTGCGGCAAGTCGACCCTCGCCCGGGTTCTGATGAACCTGGAGCGGCCGACCGCCGGCAGCGTGGTCTACAAGGGCCAGGACATCTCCAAGCTCTCCGGCGGTGCGCTGCGGCGCCTCCGTCGGCAGATCCAGCTGGTGATGCAGGACCCGTACACCTCGCTCAACCCGCGGATGACCGTCGGTGACCTGCTCGGTGAGCCGTTCGAGATCCACCCGGAGGTGGCGCCGAAGGGCAGCCGTCGGGCGAAGGTCAGGGAACTGCTCGACCTGGTCGGGCTCAACCCGGAGCACATCAACCGGTACCCGCACCAGTTCTCCGGCGGTCAGCGCCAGCGCATCGGCATCGCCCGGGCGCTCGCGCTGCGGCCCGAGGTGATCGTCTGCGACGAGCCGGTGTCGGCGCTGGACGTGTCCATCCAGGCCCAGGTGATGAACCTGCTGGAGCAGTTGCAGGGCGAGTTCGGGCTCTCGTACGTCTTCATCGCCCACGACCTGTCGGTGGTCCGCCACCTCTCGGACCGCGTCGCGGTGATGTACCTCGGCAAGATCGTTGAGATCGGCACCGAGGACGAGATCTACGAGCGGCCGACCCACCCGTACACCCAGGCGCTGCTCTCGGCGGTGCCGGTGCCGGACCCGACCCAGCGGAACAACAAGACGATCATCCGGCTCACCGGTGACGTGCCGTCGCCGATCAGCCCGCCCTCGGGCTGCCGGTTCCGGACCCGCTGCTGGAAGGCGCAGGACGTCTGCGCCGAGCAGGTCCCGCTGCTGGAGATCCGGCGGAGCTCGGATCACCCGAGCGCCTGCCACTTCGCGGAGAAGCGCGAGATCGTCGCGAGCCACGAGGCCGCCTGAGTCACCCGGAACCGCCTGCCGACGTCACCACGACGACGGCAGGCGGTTTCGTTTGTCCGGGGCGCCCGGCTGCCTGCTTCGGAGCCGAGCGGTGGCGTCGGACCGGTCGCAGCGTGGGCCGTCGAGCGGCGGCCGCCCGAGCCGGGGCCGGCCCGTGCGGCTCACAGTGGGCCGCGCCCCGCTCGGAGCAGCAGCAGTGCCAGTTGGGTGCCGTCGGCGCCGAGCGCGACCCGGAAACGCTCCAGGATCTCCCGTTCCCGGGAGAGCACCAGGCGCGTCCCGCCGGACGCCATCCGGGTCGCCCCAACCTCCTGAGATAGCGTGGCCCGCTCGTGCCAGAGCGAGATCAACGCGTCGTCGATCTCGTCGATGCGTTCCCTGATCTGCACGATCCGTGCGGCGGCGGCCGGCTCCGCGGTGCCGGTCCGTGCCTCGGTCGGCCCGCCGTCCTCGGCCGGTGGCGCCATTCCCACCGGGGGCTCGCTCCCATTGACCGGGGGCTGCTCAGCCCCTGGTCGGACCGGCCCGCCGCTCTGCTCCGCCACGTCTGTCATCATCGGGTACCTCTCGCACTGTCGTGCCCGGTGCCCGGATCCCGGGACGAAAAAGCCCCGGGCTCCAGGAGCCCGGGGCTTTCGCAGGTCTGATCGATCAGGCGCGACCTACGGCTGCCGGACTCCCGGTGCCGTAGTAAAAGTAGTAGCGCTGAGCGAACACGCCGTCGAGTATGCCCATGCCACCCGCCTGTGCGCAAGGAATCGGCGTCAACAGGCACCTCCTCGGCTCCGGCACGTTCTGCGGGCGGGCCCTGGTGTGACCACCACGTTGCTTCCACCGTCATCGTTCTCCGTCGGGGGGCGGGCGCGCCGGCGACGACACCGCGCGGTCGGGAAGTGTCTGGCCGGCGGCATAGACTTGTCGCGCGATGCATCCTCTCTTCGACATTCCCGCGTCCTCGCCTGCGCCGGAGTCCGCGCCGGCCCGTCCGGACCGGCCCCGGCCGGCCGCCGTCCGCCTCGATCCGCAGCAGTTGCTCGCCGGGCTGAACGGGCCGCAGCGCGACGCGGTCACCCACGCCGGCTCTCCGCTGTTGATCGTCGCCGGTGCCGGGTCGGGCAAGACCCGGGTGCTCACCCACCGGATCGCCTACCTGCTCGCCGCGCGGGACGTGCACCCCGGCGAGATCATCGCCATCACCTTCACCAACAAGGCCGCCGGCGAGATGAAGGAGCGGGTGGCCGCGCTGGTCGGCCCGCGGGCCCGGCTGATGTGGGTGTCGACGTTCCACTCCGCGTGTGTCCGGATCCTGCGGGCCGAGCACGAGCACGCCGGGCTCAAGTCCACGTTCTCGATCTACGACGCGGACGACTCACGCCGGCTGATGCAGCTGGTCACCCGCGAGCTGGACCTCGACCCGAAGCGCTATCCGGCGCGCGGGCTGGCCGCCCAGGTCTCCAACCTGAAGAACGAGTTGGTCGACCCGGAGCAGTTCGCGCAGCGGGCCAAGGGGCCCAACGAGCGGGCGCTCGCCGAGGCGTACACGCTCTACCAGCGGCGGCTGCGCGAGGCGCACGCGCTCGACTTCGACGACCTGATCATGACCACGGTGCACCTGCTCCAGTCTCATCCACACGTGGCCGAGAGCTACCGTCGCCGGTTCCGGCACGTCCTGGTCGACGAATACCAGGACACCAACCACGCGCAGTACACGCTGATCAAGGAGCTGGTCTCCGGCACCGAGGGGCTGGAGCCGGCCGAGCTGTGCGTGGTCGGTGACGCCGACCAGTCGATCTACGCGTTCCGGGGCGCGACGATCCGCAACATCCTGGAGTTCGAGCGGGACTTCACCGACGCGCGGACGATCCTGCTGGAGCAGAACTACCGCTCCACCCAGACCATCCTGAACGCGGCCAACGCGGTGATCGACCGGAACACCTCCCGCAAGCCGAAGCGGCTGTGGAGCGAGGCTGGCGCCGGCGAGCAAATCGTCGGCTACGTGGCCGACACCGAGCACGCCGAGGCGGACTGGGTGGCCCGGGAGATCGACCGGCTGGTCGACGCCGACGAGACCCGCCCCGGCGACGTCGCCGTCTTCTACCGCACCAACGCCCAGTCCCGGGTCTTCGAGGAGGTGTTCATCCGGGTCGGCCTGCCCTACAAGGTGGTCGGCGGGGTGCGCTTCTACGAGCGCAAGGAGGTCCGCGACGCGCTCGCGTACCTGCGTTCGGTGGTCAACGACGACGACACGGTGAGCCTGCGGCGGGTGCTGAACACCCCGCGCCGGGGGATCGGCGACCGAGCGGAGGCGTGCGTCGAGGCGCTCTCCAGCCGCGACCGGATCTCCTTCGGCGCGGCGCTGCGCCGGGCCCGCGAGGCGCCGGGCATCTCCAGCCGGGCGGCCAACGGCATCGCCGACTTCGTGGCGCTGCTCGATGGTGCCCGGGAGCTGGCCGAGACCGGCACTCCGGAGGAGGTCCTGGAGGCGCTGCTGACCCGCTCGGGCTACCTCAGCGAGCTGGAGGAGAGCCTGGACCCGCAGGACGCCGGCCGGGTGGACAACCTCCAGGAGCTGGTCAGCGTCGCCCGGGAGTTCACCGAGCGGATCGAGGCGACCGGCGCCGAGGGCGAGCGGGCCACCCTGGCGGGCTTCCTGGAGCAGGTCGCACTGGTCGCCGACGCCGACCAGATCCCCTCCGACGACCCCGACCATCAGGGCGTGGTCACCCTGATGACGCTGCACACCGCCAAGGGGTTGGAGTTCCCGGTGGTCTTCCTGACCGGGCTGGAGGACGGCGTCTTCCCGCACCTGCGTTCGCTGGGCGACACCCGCGAGCTGGAGGAGGAGCGCCGGCTGGCGTACGTCGGCATCACCCGGGCCCGACAGCGGCTCTACCTCTCCCGGGCGGTGACCCGCTCGGCCTGGGGGCAGCCGGCCTACAACCCTCCGTCGCGGTTCCTGGAGGAGCTGCCGCCGGAGCTGGTGCACTGGGAGCGCACCGAGGGGTCGTACACCTCATGGGCCGGTGGGGGCGGCGGCGTCGGTGGTCGTGCGGACCGCGCGCCCGGCGTGCGGGGCACCTTCAGCGGGGGCACGCCGAAGGCGGCGCAGTTGGCCAAGCGCCTCGGGGTGGACGGCAGCCGACTGACCACGGCCAGCGAGCTGCCCCAGGGGCCGAAGGTGTCGGCGGGCGACCGGGTCAACCACCAGCGGTACGGGTTGGGGCGGGTCGTCGCCGTCGAGGGGCACGGCCCCGGTGCCCGCGCGCAGATCGACTTCGGTGACCAGACCATGTGGCTGGTGCTGCGGCACGCCCCGATCGACAAGCTCTGACCCGGCCGGGCCGAGACGTCGCCCGGCGTATCTGGCCCGCCCGCCCAAGATCGCACTATGTTGCGGAAAGAGTGGCCTCCGGCAGCGCGGACGCCACTCTTTCCGTGATGTCGTGTGGATCAGTACCCGGTCGAGGTGTGACCGGTCCAATCGGCTACTGCGAGCTCACTCTTGAGGTTTTCCTGTAGCTCAGCGAGCTTGGCGGTGACGTCGGCGCGGTGCGCCTCCGCGGGAAAGCGCCGGTGTTGTACGAGAACCTACAGCCGGCAGTAGGTCCTCACCACAGATGTCGGTGATCGGCGTGTGAGCCTGGAGCTCTGCGCTGGTTCTCGGGCCCCCTAAGAGCAGGACGTCCTGCAGCACCTCCTCACCCGCGCCCTCATCCGCTGACCGCTCTGATGGGTCTTCAAGGAGGAGTCTGCACCGGCTGCAGACTCCCACTCACCATCGAGCAGGTGCACCAGCCGCGTGAGCGCGCCGAATCAAGGGGCCGCTGCTTGAATCTCGGACGGGTCGGCTGCCGCGGTGGTGACCGCGTCAAGACCGCTGGCTTCCGGGCCAGGACCAGGGTCGAGTGAGTCAGGTCAGCACGCGGATCGGGCTGCCGTCGAGGAAGGCGCCGATGTCGTCCACGGCGTCGCGGAAGAACGTCGCGTAGTTCAGCTCGCTGACATAGTCGAGGTGCGGCGTGGCCAGCACGTTCGGCAGCGTACGGAACTCATGTCCGGCGGGCAGCGGCTCCTCGTCGAACACATCCAGCCCGGCCCCCGCGATCCGCCCCTCGCGCAGTGCGGACGCCAGGGCGGACTGGTCGACGATCGCCGCCCGCGAGGTGTTGACCAGGTAGGCGGTGGGCTTCATGAGCGCGAGTTCCCGCGCGCCGACGAGCCCGCGCGTCCGGTCGCCGAGCACCAGGTGAACGGAGACGACGTCGGAGCCGGCGAGCAGGGCGTCCAGGTCGGGGGCCCGCCGCGCGCCGCCCTCCTCGGCCCGCTCGCGCGTCAGGTTCTGGCTCCAGGCCAGCACGTCCATGCCGAACGCCCGCCCGACGGCCGCGACCTGCGACCCGATCCTGCCCAGGCCGAGCAGCCCGAGGGTGCGTCCGTGCAGGTCGGTGCCGAGGGTGTGCCGCCAGGGACCGCTGGTGCGCAGCGCGGTCGCCTCGGACACCAGGTGGCGGGCCAGGCCGAGGATCAACGCCCACGTCAGCTCGACCGTCGAGGTCCAGCCGCCGCCCGTGCCGCACACCGTGACGCCGTGCGCCCGCGCCGCCTCCAGGTCGATGGCGGCGTTGCTCATGCCGGTGGTGACGAGCAGCCGCAGGTGGGGGAGCCGGTCGAACACCTCGGCGGGGAACGGCGTGCGCTCCCGCATGGCGACCACGACCTCGCAGTCGCGGATGGCCGCCACGAGCTCGTCGGTGCTCGTGGAGTGCTCGCGGAAGCTGGTGACCCGGACCCGGGACCAGTCCGCCAGCCCGAGCGCCACCCCCTGGTAGTCGTCCAGCACGGCGCAGCGCAGATCAGTGGACATGACGAAGGACCGTACGCCCCCTGCTCCAGCTCATCGCTGCTTTGGCGCTGGAGTCCCGCTTGCGAGCAGGACGGCATATACAGGGGCGAGTCGAAGCGCACACCACCTCGGACCTGCGGTTGTTCCTGTGCTGGTACGCGGAGCGGTGTATCGATCCGCTGCAGGAGCCGCGACCATCTGGTGCGACCGCATCTCGCGACCAAGCCACCGGAACCTGGCCACGTCGGCGCCCAGCTGTAGGTCCTCAGCAGAGTTGTCGGTGCTCGGTGCGTTGGCCTGGAGACCTGCATTGGTTTCTCACTGGCTTGTCGGCAGGTTCTTCTCACCGATCTGTCGGTTTCTTGATGATCTTGATGGCCCACGCACTGCCTGACTCTGATCGTGGCGTTTGGGGTTAGCGGCAGCGTTATCGCAGCCGCTGTGGGGAACGCTTGATTAGCGACCCCGATCGGGACGCCGTCGGCCGGTCGGCTCAGACGCCCGCCAGCGCTTCCGTCGGCGTGAGCCGGGCGGCCCGCACGGCGGGGTAAAGTCCCGCGACCGTGCCGATCAGCAGCGTCGCGGCGAACCCGCCCGCCGTCGCCCACAGCGGCACCACGGCCGGCCAGTCCTGCGTGGCCGCGTACCCGCCGGTCACCACGACGCCGATCAGGATGCCGCCGAGGCCGCCGAGCGCGGACAGCAGCAGCGACTCCACCAGGAACTGCAGCAGGACCTGGCCGCGGGTGGCCCCGAGCGCCCGGCGCAGGCCGATCTCCGACCGGCGTTCGAGTACCGAGATGACCATCGTGTTCGTGACGCCGATGCCGCCGACCAGGAGCGCCACCGCGCCGAGGCCCAGCAGCAGACCGCTGAACGTGTTCTCGGTGATCGTCCTGGCGGCCAGTGCGTCGGAAGGCCGCGAGACCAGGACCTCGGTGGGCGCCGTCGGTTTCACGGTGCGCGGAAGGGCCATGCGCACCTCGACCACCGCGTCCTCCGCCGTACGCGTGTAGACGGTCGTCGCGTGCCCGTCGAAGCCGAGGTAGGCCGCCGCGGCCGACCAGCCGATGAACACGGCGCGGTCCAGCTCCTCGGCCAGCGGCACCGGCCGCAGCACGCCCACCACGGTGAAGCGTTGCTTGCCGAGCACGATCTGCGGCTGTGCTGCGGCGTCGTCGATGCCGAGCCGCTGCGCCGCGGTCCAGCCCAGCACGGCGGTGGGGAAGTCGGCGGTGGGCAGGCTCAGCCAGCGCCCGCTGACCGGGCTGAGTCCGACCGTTTCCGGCAGGTCGAGGCGGCCCGCATAGACGGCGAGGCTGCCGGTCTGCGCGGGGTTGACGTGCTCGTTGCGGTACGCGTACACGTTGGGCAGCCGTCCGACCGCCGACACCGCCTCCACCGACGCGATTCTTGCGATCATGGGGATCGCCTCGTCCGGTAGGTGCGTCGGCGTGTCGTCCGACGATCTGCCCGGCTCGACAGTCAGCAGGTTGGTGCCCAGGTCGTCCAGCTGCCGGTCCAGTTCGGCCTGGCTGGAGCTGGAGATGCCGACCACGGCGATCATCGCGGCGATGCCGATCGCGATGCCGAGCGCGGACAGGAACACCCGCAGTCGGCGCGATCGCAGCCCGGCCGCGCCGACCCGCAGCACATCGCCCGGCGACAGCCGCCCGGGGCGGGGCGGGGCGCTCATACGGCCGCCCCGATCCGTGTGGCGAACGGCACCACGCCGGGTTCGCGCTCGTCGCGCACGATGAGCCCGTCGGAGACCTCGACCCGCCGCGGCAGCCGTGCCGCCAACTCCCGGTCGTGGGTGATGACCACGACGGTGGTGCCGGCCGCGTTCAGCTCCGTCAGCAGGCCCAGCACGGTCTCGCCCGAGGCGGAGTCGAGGTTGCCGGTGGGCTCGTCGGCCACCAGCAGCGGCGGATCGCCGATCAGCGCCCGGGCGATCGCCACCCGCTGCCGCTCACCGCCGGAGAGCTCGTGCGGACGGTGGTGCAGCCGGTGGCCCAGGCCGACCCGTTCCAACGCGACGTCGGCCCGCCGCAGCCGCTCCCGGGCGGCCACGCTCGAGTAGAGCAGGCCGTCGGCCACCGCGGCCCGCACCGCAACGCCCGGGGTCAGGTGGAACTGCTGGAAGACGAAGCCGATCGTGGCGGCCCGAAGGCCGGACAGCTGCCGGTCGGACCGGGCCGCCACGTCGTGCCCGCCGATGCGGACCTGGCCGCTGGTGGGGCGGTCCAGGGTGCCGATCAGGTTGAGGAGGCTGGACTTGCCCGATCCGGAACGCCCGACGACGGCGACCGCCTCGCCGTATCCGATGTCGAGGCTGACCCCGCGTACGGCCCGTACTCCGCCGGGGTAGGTTTTGGTGACGTCCGTCAGCTCGACCACGTTCACTGCGCGACCCCCACGGTGACGCCCTCGGCGATGCCGTCGCCGCTGATCTCGACCTTGCCGCCGGCGAACAGCCCCGTCTGCACTGGCACGACCCGGCTGGTCACGCCGTCATGCAGTTCCAGGCCGTAGCCGCGCTCGCCGATGGCGAGCAGCGCCTGGATCGGCACGACAAGCACGTCGGCGTGCTCGGCGGTGACGAAGCGGACCGTCACCGGCCCGGGCTCCGGCTCGGCGGTGGCTTTCAGGACCAGCTGCACGGTGACCTTGGGCTCTCCCTGACCCGGCGGCGGATCCGCGGGCGCGCCGCCGGTGGACGCGGGTGTTACCACGCCGAGCACGGTCGCCTCCACCGGTGCGCCGTCGGGCAGCGTGACGGTGGCCTTGACGCCCTTCTTGGCCAGGTCCGGTTCGGTGGCCGGCACCTTCGCGGTGACGATGAGGGTGGTCGGGCCGGCGAGGATGTCACCGGCGGCCGGCGCCCCGAGCCGCGCGGTCTGGGTGGCGATCCGCAGCGCGCCGGGTGCGACGATCACGTCCGTCGGCGCCACGGTGCCCGTGACGGGCAGCCCCAGGTCTTTCTGCCACCGCTTGACGGCGGCCGCGGTCGACGCGGAGTAAGAGGTGTCGGCCTCGAAGCCGGTGTACTTCAGCGCGACCAGGTTCGCCTCGAGCTGGGCGACGTCCGGGCCTTTGACCCCGCCGGCGAGGACCCGGTAGAACGGCAGCTCGCCGTAGAGCAGCACGATCGGGTTGTTGTCCGCACGCAGCAGCGGCTGTCCGCGCCGCACCGTGCTGCCGGCCGCCGCGAGCCAGGTCAGGGTGCCGACCGCCTTGGACGTGACCGCCGACGGTTGGCCGTAGCCGATCTCGCCTTCGACGACCGTGGCCGCCGTGATCGTGGAGCGTGTCACCTTGACCGTGCCGACCGCGGGAGCGCCGACGGGGCTGTCGTCCCCGCCCCCGGCGAAGACCCCGGCGGACATCGCCGCCGCCGCGGCGACCACCGCGGCGGCGACGACACCGAAGAGCACACGGCGCCATCGGGGGCTCATCCGACACCCGGCCCGTCGGTGGCCCTGGGCATGCAGATCTCCGTCGCCGCCTTGTACGTCGGGTTCGCCATCCGGGCCCTGAGTTCGTCCTTCATGCGTTTCGCGGTGGCCCCGTCGATCGGGGCAGGGTCGGGATCAGGATCGGGGTAGTCCGGCACGCCGTTGTTGCGCATGCACGCCGCGATCTCCCGGCGCTCGCGCAGTTCCTCCTCGGTCGGCTTGCGGGGCGTGTCCTTTACCGGGGGGTCCAGCGCGGGCCACTTCTGGAAGCACTCGACCAGTTCGGGAGTCAGCTCGCCCTCCGGCAGGCCCGAGAAATCCACCATGTTGTCGTGACCGAGGTAGCGGACCGACAGGCCCTTCTCGTTCAGGCACGTCGCGAGGTTCTGCTTCTGCTTGTCGTAGGCGTCCCACTGGCCGGCGGTGCCGGAGTTCGCCTCGCCGGTGGTCTCCGACTGGCCCGGCCCGCACGCCGTCAACACCGCCACCAGCAACGGCGCGCATGCCGCCAGTGCCGCGTACCGGATGCCACGCCCTGAACGCTGGCCCACACGTCTGCCGTCGATCGGCATCTACTTCTCCTCTGGAGCTAGGTTTCGCATCGCGTACGACGTGTCCGTCCCGGCGGGAACGTCGCCGCCAGGCCTGTGCTGGACGCCGGAGGGGTTCGCCGGCCGTCTCGGTACACAGCCCACCAGAGGTGGTGTTATGGGGCGGTGAGCAGAATTCCTCACATCCCGTTAACATCATCTGAAGTCGATTGATTTACTGATTCTTCGGGTGTGGGCGTGGGTTCATGCCCGCGGGGCGTCACTGCGGGGCAGGATCACGCGCACTGACAGGCCGCCGTCGGGACGGGGGGTGGCCAGCGCGTCGCCGCCGTGGGCCTGGGCGACCGCACGCACGATGGACAGGCCCAGACCGCTGCCCCTGGCCGAACCCACCCGGTCGGTGAGCCGGCGGAACGGCTCGAACAGCACCGGCACCTCGTGCGGCGAGATCAGCGCGCCCGTATTGGTCACGATGATCTCGGCCTGCCGGACCTCGGCCAGGATCTGCACCCACACGAAGCCGTGCGGGCGGTTGTAGCGGACCGCGTTGTCGACCAGGTTGCGGATCAACTGCTCCAGCAGGATCGGGTCGCCGACCACCGGCGCCGCCGCGAGTTGCGCCTGGACCTGCACCCGCTGCTCCGCGGCCGCCTTCGCGGTGACCTCGAGCGCATACCCCGCCAGTTGTGCCAGGTCGACCGACCGCCGGTCGGTGACCGCCTCGTCTGCCCTGGCCAGGGTGAGCAGCGAGTCGATCAGCCGTTCGTGGCGCAGGTTGACCGCGAGCAAGTTATCGCCGAGCTGCCTGACCTCGGCCGGGCTGTCCGGGCGGCTCATCGCAACCTCGACCAGGGTGCGGTTGAGCGCGATGGGGTCTTCAGCTCGTGCGCGGCGTTGGCGATGAAACGGCCCTGCCCGGCGAACGCCCCGTCGAGGCGGTCCAGCATGCTGTCGAACGAGTCGGCCAAGCTCTTCACCTCACCCGGCGGGGCGTCCAGGTCGATGCGCTTGTGCAGGGTGCGCCCCGCGATTCGGTGCGCCGTCTCGGTGATCATGCTAAGCGGGCGCATCAGCCGCCCCGACACAAACCAGCCCGCCGCGGTGACCACCACCCACACCACCAGCAGCGTCATCCCGCCCTTGAACAGCAGGTTCGCCTGCATCGAATCCATGATCGCCTGCTTGGAGGCGAAGCTCTGCCCGATGTGCTCACCCGCGGCCGCCTGTTCCTCCGGCGGGAGCACCGCGTACTTCTCCTCGTACAAGGCGTTCAGGCTGTACTCCATGCTGTTGTCGACCAGGATCAGCACGCCGCCGAGCACCACGCTGCCCGCCAGGGCGAACAGCAGGCTGAACACGACGGTCAGCCGGACCCGCAGGCTGCCGTGCCAGGAACCGTTCATCGCAACCGGTAACCCACTGCGGTCACCGTCTCGATGAGCTGCGGCTCCCCGAGCTTGCGGCGCAGGCCGCTGATGGTGACCCGGACGATGGTGGTGAACGGGTCCATGTGCTCGTCCCAGACCTTCTCCAGCAGCGTCTCGGCCGACGCCACCGCGCCCTCGGCCCGCAGCAGCTCCTCCAGCACCGCGAACTCGCGGCGGGACAGGCTCACGTAGCGGCCGTCACGGTACGTCTCCCGGTGGTGCGGGTCGAGCCGGATCCCGGCCCGCTCCAGCACCGGCGGCGTTGCCGGGCGGGCCCGGCGGCCCAGCGCCCGCACTCGCGCCACCAGCTCGGCGAACGCGAACGGCTTGGGCAGGTAGTCGTCGGCGCCGAGGCTGAGCCCGGCGACCCGCTCGGCCACCGTCACCGACACCGTGAGCATCAGCACGCGCACGTCCAGGCCCTGCGCCACGACCTGGCGGCACACCTCGTCGCCGTGCACCCGCGGCAGGTCGCGGTCCAGGACCATCACGTCGTACGCGTTGACGGCGAGCTTCTCCAGTGCCGCCGCCCCGTCGTAGGCGACGTCGACGGCGATGGCCTCCTGCCGCAGCCCCTCGGCGACGGCCTCGGCCATCAGCTCCTCGTCCTCCACGACCAGGACCCGCACCCCGCCACCTCCTCGACCGACCGACCGACCGCCAAGTATGCACGGGGCGTCGTTAGCAGGGTGTTAGTGAATTCCCTGTCGGCACGCTCACACCCCCTGCTGTTGGCTACCGAGCGTGACTGGAAAGCTGGCCGAGGCGGTCGTCGATCTCGCGGTGGTCGCGGGGCAACGTCGAACGGATCGCCGGGGCCACGACCGCCGCGGTGATGGCCGTGGTGAAGGCGGACGGGTTCGGCCACGGCGCGGTGCCGGTGGCCCGGGCCGCGCTGGCCGGCGGCGCCACCTGGCTCGGGGTCACCAGCGCCGCCGAGGCGCTGCAGCTGCGCGCCGCCGGGCTCACCGCGCCGGTGCTGAGCTGGCTGCACGGCCCCGGCACCGACTTCGCCGCGCTCGCCGCCGCCGACGTGGACGTGTCCGTGGCCGCCCCGGAGCTGCTCGACGCGGTCGCCGCCGCGGCCCGCGGCACCGGCCGCACCGCCGAGGTCCACCTGAAGATTGACACCGGCGTGTCGCGGCACGGCGCGACCGCCGACGGCTGGCCGGAGCTGGTCGCCTGGGGCCGCAAGTACGAGCGGGAGGGCGTGCTGGCCGTGCGCGGCGTGTGGTCGCACCTGGCCACCGCCGACTCCTCGCCCTACGGCGTGACCGTGCAGACGGCCGCGTTCGCCGAGGCAGTGAGGCACGCCCGCGACGCCGGGCTGGACCCGACGCTGCTGCACCTGGCCAACTCGGCCGCCGCCTTCACCGCCCCGCCGACCCACTTCGACCTGGTCCGCGCCGGCATCGCGGTGTACGGGGTCGAGCCGGTGCCGCAGCGCCGCTTCGGGCTGCGGCCGGCGCTCACCCTCCGACATGGCGGTGCTGGAGCACCCGGACGGGTCGCTGCAGGCGGGGCCGTCGCTGGAGATCCGGGTCGAGGGCGGGCACGACTTCTTCGACTACGACGCCAAGTACACCGCCGGCGAGGTGGTGTTCGACATCCCGGCGCGGCTCGACCCGTGGGTCACCGCGCTGCTGCACTGCCGGGCGCTGCAGGCGTTCGGCCGCGCTGGAGTGCCGCGGCCTGCTGCGTGTCGACTTCTTCCTGCCCGCCGACGGCGGCGAGCCGGTCCTCAATGAGGTCAACACGTTCCCGGGGTTCACCGCCGCGTCGCAGTATCGCGCATCTGGCAGGCCGTCGGGATGTCATACCCCGACCTGCTGAACACGCTCGTGAACACCGCGGCGCGACGGCGGCCCGCTCCCTGACCGCCCTGGCCAGGCGGCACCGGGACGCCGCTGGGCCGGGCCACTCGGGGTAGGGCCCGGCCCGGCGGACACCTCGCGCCGGCCCGGGGACGTCGGCCGAAACCGAAAGATCTAGTGAGAACCAGCGCTCAGCAGCCCAGGTCGATGCCGCGCGCCCGCATGAACGGAGCCGGGTCGATCTGGTTCCACATGCCCTGGTGCACCTCGAAGTGCAGGTGCGGGCCGGTGGCGTCGCCGGTGGCGCCCTCGTAGCCGATCACCTGGCCGGCCTTGACCTTCTGGCCCACGGTGACCGCGATGCGGCTCTGGTGGGCGTAGTGGGTCAGGTAGCCGTTGCCGTGGTCGACGAAGACGGAGTTGCCGTACCCGTCGGAGGCGTCACCGGCCTGGACGACCGTGCCGGCGGCCGCGGCGTGGATCGGCGTACCGGAGGGCAGCGCCAGGTCGATGCCGGCGTGCAGGGTGCCCCAGCGCTGGCCGTAGCAGGAGGTGACCGAGGCGCCCGGCATCGGGTCGACCCAGGCCGGCGTCGGCTTCGTGGTCTTCTTCGGCTTGGGCTTCGGCTTCGCGGTGGCCGTCTTCGTCGGCGTGGGGATGGCGCTGGCCGCTGTCGGGCTCGCCGTCGGGCTGGCCGAGGGGGAGATTGGCGTGCTCGACTCGCGGGCGGAGCGGTCCGCCCGGCTGGCGGCCTCGGCCCGGGACTGCGCGTCCAGGGACACGGCGGTGGGCGCCGGGCGGTCCGGGCCGGTGGTGGCGACGGCGACGCCGCCCAGGCCGAGGGCCACCAGGGCGGCCGCGCCGAGCACGATGAGGCGGTTCCGCCGGCCGGCGCGCTGCGGTTGCTCGGCGGCGGTGTCGGGGGTGTTCTCGTTCTGGACGGGGCTGTCTTCCTGCACGGCGGACCTTCACAGTCGAGGGGCACTTGACCTCGAAATACTGGTGTCGGGCCGAGCCGGGGCAGGTACGGGGACCGGGAGGTAGGCCGACGGGTCGGGTACCGCCTGCCCGGATATGACCTGCTTAGGTGTGATCCATCCGGAAAACTGATCTTGTCGGGCAGTGTCGTCGACCACAGTTCGTTCTGTGATCCAGCAGACAATCACCCCGCGCAAGCGACAAAAAACCGCCCGGATTGACAGATCCGGGCGGTCAACGGCCAGTACGCAGCGTCAGGACGCGGCTACCTCGCTGTAGATTATTGCCTCGACTCCCAGCTTGATGTCCACTCTGCGGTCCTGCAGGAACGGCACGGGGTCGATCGGCTCGCCCTTGACATGGATCTCAAGGTGCAGGTGGGTGCCGTAGGCGTGACCGGTCTGGCCCACCAGGCCGAGCTGGTCGCCCGCCTTGACGTTCTGCCCCTCCTTGACGCTCAGCGCGGAGGAGTGGCCGTAGATGGCCTCGCTGCCGTCGGCGTGCTGGACGATCACCGCGTAGCCGTACCCGCCGAACCAGCCGGCCTTGGTGACCAGCCCGTCGTGGATCGCCACGTACGGCGTGCCCTCGGCAACCACCAGATCCACGCCGGTGTGCATCTTGCCCCAGCGCACCCCGTAGGGAGAGTTGAAGTCGTAGCCCTGCAGCGGCAGCAACCAGAGCTCGGGCTCGGCTTCGTCCGTGCTCCGGCTGTCCCGGGAGGCGCGGTCGGCGTTGTCCGCACGGGCCACGGCGTCCTGGCTGGTGACCGACGCCTGCTTCAGCTCGTCGAGCACCGACGGGCTGACGTCCTTGGCGTCCGGCAGGGCGCTGGCGCCGAGCGCGACGATGCCGGCTCCGACGAAGGCGGTGGTGACGACCGCGGCGTAACGGCTACGCGGGGGGGTGGGTACGCGGCGACGACCGCGATATCTATCGGGCTCAGACGACAGGCGCTGGCGCACGCACACCCTCCGTTGTCGGGGTTCCGAGGCGACCGGTGGACGTTCGTGAAGCTCTGCTGAACGTCCGCTGACCGCGTCGTCACCCGTCCTTGGACTCGATGACAACCGTGGACACGTTAGCCAACCACCAGGCGAGTCACAAGCCAAAGCGCCGAATTGGCGTGTCGATCTGTCCGTTTGCGTCCGTGATTGTCATGCCTCGTGACGTCATTCGGTGCCCTCGTTACTGCCCGTTCGTCGCCGACCGTGACCGGTCCGGCGGAGTCGTCCGGCTTGACGGCGAGGGTCGTCGGCATCCGCCCGCGCGCTCACCCGTACTCCCCGTGACCGAGCCCCCGGCGGTGCCGCAGCGCCGGGCGCGTTTTCCGGCCCGGATTTCCCGGGCCCGGCCGGCCGGGTTACCGTTCGTTCAGGTGAAGGCCGTGGAGCCGGTGAAAGGTGTGCGCTGATGAGCTCTCGTATTCGGGTCGTCGTCGCCAAGCCAGGCCTGGACGGCCACGACCGGGGCGCCAAGGTGGTCGCGCGGGCCCTGAGGGACGCTGGGATGGAGGTCGTCTACACCGGCCTGCACCAGACTCCCGAGCAGATCGTGGAGACCGCCATCCAGGAGGACGCGGACGCCGTCGGTCTCTCCGTTCTCTCCGGCGCGCACATGACGCTCTTCCGTCGGGTGCTGGAACTGCTCGGTGAGCGGGACGCGCGGGACATCGTCGTGTTCGGCGGCGGCATCATCCCCAACGGCGACATCCCCGAGCTGGAGAAGCTGGGCGTCGCCAAGATCTTCACGCCGGGCGCCACCACGCAGTCGATCGTCGAGTGGGTCCGGCAGAACGTCGCGCAGCCGGTCGCCTGAGGCGCGCCGGAACGGGTCGTCGGACGGGGCCGGGCACGGGGGAGGGGCCGGACGCACCCCTCACACGTCCGGCCCCTCTATGCACGATGCCCCGCCGCCACCCCTCGACCGACAGGGCATCGGCCGTCTCCCGTCATCGCGCTGATCAGCGCTCCGACACCTGACTCAACGACGCCCCGACGGCCGGGTTACGCACCCCCGGCAACATCGCCCGGACGGCTGACGCCGCCCGCGCCGCGCCGGGAACCGGCCGTGTCCGACGCCTGGTTGTGCATTACCGCACACCGCGCACCCGCTCGGTTGCCGGTCGTGCCCACCTCGTTAGGCTGCGGCCAATGGCCTGTGTCAAGTGATGACAGGCGTCAAACTGTTTTCTGAACGCTGGTGGCGGCGCGACGGCGCGCCGCGGAGACGGGACGGGACGCGCAATCGTGGACCTGTACGAGTACCAGGGGCGGGACCTGTTCGAGCGGCACGGCTTGCCCGTGCTTGCCGGCGGCGTCGCCACTACCCCGGAGGAGGCCCGCGCGATCGCCGAACGCCTCGGCGGTCGGGTGGTCGTCAAGGCGCAGGTGAAGGTCGGCGGCCGAGGCAAGGCCGGCGGCGTCAAGCTGGCCGAGGGCCCGGATGAGGCGGTGGCCAGGGCCACCGACATCCTGGGCATGGACATCAAGGGCCACACCGTCCACAAGGTCATGATCACGGTGACGGCGGACGTGGCCGAGGAGTACTACTTCTCGTACCTGCTCGACCGGGCGAACCGCACCTTCCTCTGCATCGCCAGCGTCGCTGGCGGCATGGACATCGAGCAGGTCGCCGCCGAGACCCCGGATCGCGTGGTCAAGGCCTCGATCGACGCGAACGTCGGTGTCGACGAGGCCAAGGCGCGGGAGATCGTTTCCGCCGCCGGCTTCCCGGCCGAGGTCGCCGACCAGGTGGTCGAGGTGGCCGTCGGCCTGTGGCAGGCGTTCGTCGCCGAGGACGCCACCCTCGTCGAGGTCAACCCGTTGGCGAAGAACGGCGACGGGCGGATGCTGCTGCTCGACGCCAAGATCACCCTCGACGAGAACGCCGCGTTCCGGCACCCGGACCACGAGGCCCTGGTCGACCAGGCCTCGGTGGACCCGCTGGAGCAGGCCGCCAAGGAGAAGGACCTCAACTACGTCAAGCTCGACGGCGAGGTCGGCATCATCGGCAACGGCGCGGGTCTGGTCATGTCGACCCTCGACGTGGTCGCGTACGCCGGTGAGCGGCACGGCAACGTCAAGCCGGCGAACTTCCTCGACATCGGCGGCGGCGCGAGCGCCGCGGTGATGGCGAACGGCCTGGAGATCGTCCTCTCCGACCCGTCGGTGAAGAGCGTCTTCGTCAACGTCTTCGGCGGGATCACCGCCTGCGACGCGGTCGCCAACGGCATCGTGCAGGCGCTGGCCCTGCTCGAGCAGCGTGGCGAGAAGGTCACCAAGCCGCTCGTCGTCCGGCTCGACGGCAACAACGCCGAGGCCGGCCGGGCGATCCTCGACGACGCGAACAACCCGCTGATCCAGCGGGTCGACACCATGGACGGCGCGGCCGAGCGGGCCGCCGAGCTGGCAGCTGCGGGGGTCTGATCATGGCTATCTGGCTGACCAAGGACTCCAAGGTCATCGTGCAGGGGATGACCGGTTCCGAGGGTTCCAAGCACACCCGGCGGATGCTCGCCGCCGGCACCAACGTCGTCGGTGGCGTCAACCCGCGCAAGGCGGGCCAGAAGGTCGACTTCGACGGCACCGAGCTGCCGGTCTTCGCGTCCGTGGCGGACGCCATGGCCGAGACCGGGGCCGACGTCACGGTCATCTTCGTCCCGCCGCAGTTCACCAAGGCCGCCGTGGTCGAGGCGATCGACGCCGCGATCCCGCTGGCCGTGGTGATCACCGAGGGCGTGCCGGTGCACGACACCGCCGCGTTCTGGGCGTACAACCTTGCGCAGGGCGAGCAGACCCGGATCATCGGGCCGAACTGCCCGGGCATCGCCTCGCCGGGCGCCTCCAACGCCGGCATCATCCCGGCCGACATCACCGGCTCCGGCCGGATCGGTCTGGTCAGCAAGAGCGGCACGCTGACCTACCAGATGATGTACGAGCTGCGCGACATCGGCTTCTCCACCTGTGTCGGCATCGGTGGCGACCCGATCATCGGGACCACCCACATCGACGCCCTGAAGGCGTTCGAGGCCGACCCGGAGACCGACGCCATCGTCATGATCGGTGAGATCGGCGGTGACGCCGAGGAGCGGGCCGCCGAGTTCATCAAGGCGAACGTCACCAAGCCGGTCGTCGGCTACATCGCCGGCTTCACCGCGCCTCCGGGCAAGACCATGGGCCACGCCGGGGCGATCATCTCCGGTTCGGCCGGCACCGCCGAGGCGAAGCAGGCGGCGCTGGAGGCGGTCGGAGTCAAGGTCGGCAAGACGCCGACCGAGACCGCCCGCCTGATGCGCGAGATCATGTCCGGCAGCTGAGCAGACCAGGCAACACCGCAGGGGGTCGACCGGTTCCGGTCGGCCCCCTGCGCGTACCACTGCGTGGTTGCGCTCCGTATGCGAGCGGGCCGCCGGCCGGGGCGTGGCGCGGGCCGCGGTCGAGCAGGTGTGCCATCTGGCCGCCACCGACTACCGGCTCGCCGTGCTCACCGCGGTGACCACCCTCGACAACCCGGCGTCCCAGGCGGTGCTGGCACGCACCGGATTCACCGTGACGGGCGAGATCCGTGGCGACGGCCGCCCCGGCCTGCGGTACGAGCGTCGACTCGTCGGCTGACCAGTCCGCTCAGTCGTTGTTCCAGAACGGGTAGTTGCCGGTGGAGCGCAGGACCGCTCCTCCGATGATGTTGATCACGCCGAACGCGATGGCGAGATAGCCGAGGACCGGCGACTGGTTGTACCGCCGGGCGTCGCGGATGGACAGGTAGCCGAAGACGATGCCGAGGATGCCGCAGCAGATCAGGCCCAGCACGATGCCCAGCACGCCCCAGAGGGTGGTCCGGTCCCGTCCCCTCGCCGGTGGGGGTGGGGGTGGGGGGTATGCGCTCGTCACGGCGTCCTCCCGGCGGTCATGGGCGGTGGGCCGACCTGGACCGCGACCGGCGGACCCGACCCGGGCGGCGGTGACAGCCGACCCCTCGGGGCCGAGGCTAGACCGGGCCGGGCGTCCCGAAGCCGGATTCGGTCAACTCGCCGCCCTTCGGGGTGAGTTAACGGACTGCTCCCGCACCCGCGACGTGCCAGAGTAGAGCCGATGTCCCCCGTCACCCCTGACCATCCCAGCCGTGCCGGCGGTGTGAGCGCCGACGACCGGCCCGTCGGCCGTGCCGCGCCGGCCCGGCGGGTGCCCGCGCCCCGCGCCGGTGGGTCGCCGCGCGGGCGCGCACCACTGCCCGTCGCCGCAGGGGTGGCCGCCGGCTGGGCCGCACTCACCTCGTACCTGCCGGTCGCCATCGTGCTCGGCCTGGTCCGGCTCGGCGCGGATTCCGCGACGTTGAGCGGCACCCTGCGCACCGCGTTGGCCGGCTGGCTCCTCGGGCACGGTGTGCCGCTGCGCACCGAGTCCGGCCCGTTCGCGCTCGCCCCGCTGGCGCTGACCGTGCTCGCGCTCTGGCGGCTCACCCGGGCCGGCGTGCACGTCAGCCGTGCGATCGGCGCCCGCGACACCCGCTCACCACCCCGGGCACTGCTCGCCGCGAGCGCGGTCGGCATCGCGTACGCGCTGCTCGGCGCCCTGGCGGCGGTGCTGGTCGGCGCCGGCGGGCCGGCGGTGTCCCCGGTACGGGCGGCGGCCACGTTCGCGGTCGTCGGCACGCTCGCCGCGCTGGTCGGCGCGACCCGGATCACCGCCGTCACCCGGCTGCTCGTCGCCCGGATGCCGCGGCCACTACGGGACGGCGTGCGCACCGGGCTGGTGGCCGTGCTGCTGCTGCTCGGGGCGGGTGCCGGCGCGGCTGGCCTGGCGGTGGCCACCGGCGGTGGAGACGCGGCCGACATGATCGGGGCGTACCGGACCGGCGTGGCCGGGCAGGCCGGGATCACGCTGGTCAGCGTGGCGTACGCGCCGAACGCCGCGATCTGGTCGACGAGCTATCTGCTCGGGCCGGGCTTCGCGGTCGGCACCGACACCGCAGTCCGCACCAGCGAGGTGTCGGTCGGCGCACTGCCGGCCGTACCGCTGCTCGCCGGCCTGCCGCGCGGCCCGGTGGACGGCCTCGGCGCCCTGCTGCTCGCGGTGCCGGTGCTGGCCGGGATGGTCGCCGGCTGGCTGCTCGCCCGCCGCGTGGCCCGGGTCGCCGGCCCGGAGCGGGCCCCGCGGCGCTGGGCCCAGTTGCTGACGCCAGCAGCGTTGGCCGGGCCGGTGGCCGGCGTGCTGGTCGGCGTGGCCGCCGAGATCTCCGGCGGTCCGCTCGGCGCCGGCCGGCTGGCGCAGCTCGGGCCGGTGGCCTGGCAGGTCGGGCTCGTGACGGCCGGTGTCATCGCGGTTGGCGCGCTGCTCGGCGCCGCCGCCACCCGCGCACTCACCCGCGTCCCAGCTCAGTAGCCGCGCGCCGCCGGTGCGACCGCGGGGCGCCCCGGACGAATCCGGAGCGCCCCGTCACGACCGAACCGGTCAGGGCTGGGTCGGCAGATTGACCTGCGCCACGACGCTCAGGATGATCAGCAGGATGCCCAGCCCGACAGCGACAGCGCCGCAGATCAGGCCGGCCTTGGCCTGCCCGGCGTTGCTGGCCTGGCCCTGGGCGACCTTCTGCCGGGCCAGGTACCCGGTCACCACGCCCGCGATGCCGAGCGGGATGCCCAGGTAGAAGCAGCAGAGCAGCGGGATCGACGCGATGCCGAGAATCATCGACACCAGGCCGAGGGTGTTGTTCTGTCCCTGCTGCTGCGGGTAGCCGGCATTCGGGTACGTCGGCGTGCCGTACGGCGGCTGCTGCTGCTGCTGGCCGTACGGGTCCTGGTACGGCTGCTGCTGGCCGTACGGCTGCCCCGAGGTGGGCTGCTGGCCGTACGGGGCGGCCGGCTGCTGGCCGTACGGGTTCTGCGGCTGCTGGCCGTACGGGGCGGCCGGCGGCGGGGCGTACGGGTCGTGCGGCGGCTGGGGGGCGGTCGGGTCCTGATTGGGCTGCTGGCCGTACGGGTCCTGACCGGGGTTACCGGGCTGCATTCGAGAAGCTCCTTGGACTGGTTTCGTCAGTAGCTGCTGTTGTCGCTACTCATGATCGCGCCCAGACCGCCCAAAGCACAGCACACCAAGAAGATGGCATACCACGCAATGCCCACGATCAGGGCCCACTTCGACCACTTCCGCGACTCCGCCGCGGCCGCCTGGGCCCCGGCGAAGTCACCCTGCTGGAGCAGCGGGTTGACCTTCGACGCGTTGATGATCGCCGGGATGGCCAGCGGCCAGAAGAGGAAGATGGCGACGATCGACATCGTCATGTTGTTGTTGATCGGCGGCGGCTGTTGCTGGGGGTGGTAACCGGGCTGCACGGGTGCTCCTCATTCCAACGACACGGCTGGCGTGCCGGATCAGCGACGGGGGTGCGGGCCGGCACAGCGTCCAGCCCGAGCGACCGGCAGCGTACCGGGTCGATGCCCGTCAGCACTGTCAAAGATCGGCGCGCCGCCCAGCCGATGGGCGCCCTGACCTGCCCGATAGGGTGGCCCGGTGACCGAGCCCGCGTCCGCCGCCCGCATCGTCGTCCTCGTCTCCGGCTCCGGAAGCAACCTGCAGGCGCTGCTGGACGCCGCCGCCGACCCCGCGTACGGCGCGCAGGTCGTCGCGGTCGGCGCGGACCGCGAAGGCATCGCGGGCCTGGACCGGGCCGCGGCCGCCGGCGTGCCGACGTTCGTCGAGCGGGTCCGCGACCACGACACCCGGGAGGGCTGGGACGCCGCGCTCACCGCGCACGTCGCGAAGCACCAACCCGACCTGGTCATCTCCGCCGGGTTCCTCAAACTGGTCGGCCCGCACTTCCTCGCCACCTTCGGTGACCGCTACCTGAACACACACAACACCCTGCTGCCGGCGTTCCCCGGCATCCACGGCCCGCGCGACGCTCTCGCCTACGGCGTGAAGCTCACCGGGGCCACGCTCTTCTTCGTCGACGCCGGCATGGACACCGGGCCGATCGTGGCGCAGGTCGCGGTTCCGGTGCTCGACTCCGACGACGTGGAGGCGCTCACCGAGCGCATCAAGGAAGCCGAGCGGCGCCAGCTCGTCGAGCAGGTCGGCCGTCTGGTCCGCGAAGGCTGGACCATCACCGGAAGGAAGGTCACGGTTCCGTGAGTTCCACTCAGGACGGGCGCCGCCCGATCAGGCGGGCGCTGGTCAGCGTCTACGACAAGACCGGGCTGGTCGAGCTGGCCCAGGCCCTGCACGCGGCCGGTGTGGAGATCGTGTCCACCGGCAGCACGGCGGGCACCATCGCCGCCGCCGGCGTGCCGGTGACGCCGGTGGAGACGGTGACCGGCTTCCCCGAGGTGCTCGACGGCCGGGTGAAGACCCTGCACCCGAAGGTCCACGCCGGTCTCCTCGCCGACCTGCGCAAGGACACCCACGTGGCGCAGCTCGACGAGCTGGGAGTGGCCGCGTTCGACCTGCTGGTCTCCAACCTCTACCCGTTCCAGGCGACCGTCGCCTCCGGCGCCGGCGTCGAGGAGTGCGTGGAGCAGATCGACATCGGCGGCCCGGCCATGGTCCGAGCCGCCGCCAAGAACCACGCGTCGGTAGCCGTGCTCACCGACCCGTCCGGGTACCCGGCGCTGCACGCCGCGCTCGGCGAGGGCGGGTTCACCCTCGCCGAGCGCCGCGCGCTGGCCGCCCGGGCGTTCGCCGACATCGCCGAGTACGACGTGGCGGTGGCCCAGTGGTGCGCGCAGGAGCTGGCACCGGCCGACGACTCCTGGCCGGCGTTCGCCGGGCAGGCGCTGCGCAAGTCCGCCGTGCTGCGCTACGGGGAGAACCCGCACCAGCCGGCCGCGCTCTACACCGACCCGGACGCTCCGGCGGGGCTGGCCCAGGCCGAGCAGCTGCACGGCAAGGAGATGTCCTACAACAACTACGTCGACGCGGACGCCGCCTGGCGGGCTGCGAACGACTTCGCCGACCAGCCGGCCGTCGCGATCATCAAGCACGCCAACCCGTGCGGCATCGCGGTGGGCGCGGACGTGGCCGAGGCGCACCGCAAGGCACACGCCTGCGACCCGGTGTCGGCGTACGGCGGGGTGATCGCGGTCAACCGGTCGGTCTCGGTCGAGCTGGCCCGGCAGGTGGCCGACATCTTCACCGAGGTGGTCGTCGCCCCCGGCTTCGACGAGGGCGCGGTGGAGGTGTTGCAGGGCAAGAAGAACATCCGGCTGCTGCGCGCGCCGGCCTGGAACCCGGCGAGGGTCGAGTGGCGGCCGGTGACCGGTGGCGTGCTGACCCAGGTCGCCGACCGGGTGGACGCCCCCGGCGACGACCCGGCGAGCTGGCGGCTGGCGACCGGGGAGGCGGCGGACGAGGAACTGCTGCGCGACCTCGCGTTCGCCTGGCGGGCGGTCCGCGCGGTGAAGAGCAACGCGATCCTGCTCGCCCGGGGCGGCGCCACCGTCGGGGTCGGCATGGGGCAGGTCAACCGGGTCGACTCGGCTCAGCTGGCGGTCAGCCGGGCGGGCGCCGACCGGGCCCGGGGGTCCGTCGCCGCGTCGGACGCGTTCTTCCCGTTCGCCGACGGCCCGAAGATCCTCATCGACGCCGGCGTCCGCGCCATCGTGCAGCCCGGCGGCTCGATCCGCGACGAAGAGGTCATCGCCGCGGCCAAGGAAGCCAACGTCACCATGTACCTGACCAACACCCGCCACTTCTTCCACTAACCACCGGCCGGGCCGGTCCCCGGCCCGGCGATCATGAAGTTATTGCGCGGCTGATCGGCGTGTCGGGACAATAACTTCATGATCAACGGCGCTGGGCGCCCGGGGCCCGGGTGGGGTTAGGCAGCGGTTGGGCGGAGTTCGGCGAAGTGGCAGGCCGACGGGTGTGGGTCTGCGGCGCGGGGCACGGTTTGCGGATCCTCGACGGCGCAGATGTCCTGGGCCTTCCAGCAGCGGGTCCGGAAGTGGCAGCCGCTCGGCGGGTCGGCCGGGCTGGGCACGTCGCCGACCAGCCGGATCATGTTGCGCTGCTCGCGCGCCTCCGGGTCCGGGACCGGCACCGCCGAGAGCAGCGCCTGGGTGTACGGGTGGGTGGCCCGCTCGTAGATCTCGTCCTCGGTGCCGGTCTCGACGATCCGGCCGAGGTACATGACCGCGACCCGGTCGGCGATGTGCCGCACCACGGAGAGGTCGTGGGCGATGAAGATGTACGAGAGCCCGAACTCGTCCTGGAGCTGCTCCAGCAGATTGATCACCTGGGCCTGGATGGAGACGTCCAGCGCCGACACCGGCTCGTCGCAGACGATCACCTCGGGCCGCAGCGCGAGCGCCCGGGCGATGCCGATGCGCTGGCGCTGACCGCCGGAGAACTGGTGCGGGTACCGGTTGATGTGCTCCGGGTTGAGCCCGACCACATCGAGCAGTTCCTGGACCCGTCGATCCCGGCTGCCCTTCGGCGCGGCGTCGCGGTGGATCTCGAAGGGCTCACCGATGATGTCGCCGACGGTCATCCGCGGGTTGAGCGAGGTGTACGGGTCCTGCATGACCATCTGCATGTTGCGGCGCAGCCGGCGCAGCTCGGCCCCGGACGCCTTGAAGAGGTCCTTGCCCTCGAGGGTGGCGCTCCCGGAGGTGGGCGTCTCCAGCCGCATCAGCAGCCGGGCGAGGGTGGACTTCCCGCAGCCGGACTCGCCGACCACGCCCAGCGTCTCACCGCGGCGCAGCTCGAAGCTCACGCCGTCGACGGCCTTGACCGCGCCGATCTGCCGTTGGAACAACACGCCCTGACTGATCGGGAAGTGCTTGACCAGGTTGTCGACGGAGAGGATGGTCTCGCCCCGGACCTTGGTGGAGCTAGCGGGCGCTGTCATCACGGACCTCCTGCGCGAAGTGGCAAGCGCTGGTCCGGCCGTCGCCGAGAACCAGGTCGTGCGGCACCGCGTCCACGCAGACCTGCTGCACGTACGGGCACCGGGGGTGGAACGGGCAACCGGAGGGGATGCGCATCAGGTTCGGCGGGAGCCCCTTGATCGTCGACAGCTCCTGGCCGCGGACGTCCATCCGCGGGATCGACTCCAGCAACCCCTTGGTGTACGGGTGGGCCGGCGCCTTGTAGAGCGAGCGGACGTCGGCGTGCTCGACGATCCGGCCGGCGTACATGACCGCGATCCGGTCCGCGACGCCGGCGACCACGCCCAGGTCGTGGGTGATCAGGATCATCGCCATGTTCAGGTCCCGGCGCAGGTCGGCCAGCAGGTCCATGATCTGGGCCTGCACGGTGACGTCGAGCGCCGTGGTGGGCTCGTCGGCGATCAGCACCTTCGGGTTCAGCGCCAGCGCCATGGCGATCATGACGCGCTGCCGCATGCCTCCGGAGAACTGGTGCGGGTAGTCACCGATCCGCTTTGCGGCACCCGGGATCTTGACCAGGTCCATCAGCTCGATGGCACGCTGGCGGGCGTCAGTTCGTGACATGCCGTCGCGCTGGCGCAGCGTCTCGCCGATCTGCCAGCCGACCGGGAACACCGGGTTCAGCGCGGAGAGCGCGTCCTGGAAGATCATCGCGATCTCCTTGCCGCGGACCTGCCGGCGCTGTTCCTCGGAGCGGGTGAGCAGGTCCTGACCCTGGTAGAGGATCTGGCCGGAGCGGATGACCGCGGGCGGAGTGTCCAGGATGCCCATGATCGCCTGGGCGGTGACCGACTTGCCGGAGCCGGATTCGCCGAGTACGGCGAGGGTCTCCCCGGCGTCCAGGTGGTAGGACACGCCGTTGATCACCCGGGCCACACCCTCGTTGGTCCGGAACTCGACGTGCAGGTCCCGGAGTTCCAGCAGGTGGCCGCCCTCGGGCGTGGCGGAGGCGGGCGTGGGTTGGACGGTGGAGTGGGTCATGAGAGGTTCACCGCAGCTTCGGGTCGAAGGCGTCACGGATCGCGTCGCCGAGCATGATGAACGCCAGCACGGTCAGCGCGAGGAAGGCCGACGGGACGATCAGCGGCGTGGCCGCCTCCCGCATGTGGATGCGGCCGGTGTCGATGTCCTGGCCCCACGAGATGGTCGGCGCCTTCAGGCCGATGCCCAGGAACGAGAGCGTCGCCTCGGCGGCGATGAAGGAGCCGAGCGCGATGGTCAGCACGACGATGGCCGGGGCCAGCGAGTTCGGCAGGATGTGCCGCCACATGATCCGGCCGTGGCCGGCGCCGAGCATCCGGGCCGCCGCCACGTAGTCCTGCTCCTTGGCGGTGATCACCGAGGAGCGCACGACCCGGGCGGCCGTGGTCCAACCCAGGATCGCCAGCACGAAGATCACCGCGGCGATCCGGGCGTTCACGCTGTCGCTGGACACTCGCTTGAGCAGCACGATCGCGGCCAGCAGCAGCGGGATGCCGAGCACCACGTCGATCACCCGGGAGAGCACCGCGTCGACCCAGCGGCCGAAGTAGCCGGCCACCATGCCGACCACCAGCGCGATGACCCCGGTCCCGAGCGCGGAGAGCGCGCCGACCAGCAGCGAGGCCCGGGTGCCGTAGACCGCCCGGGAGTACGTGTCGCAGCCCTGGAAGTCGTACCCGAAGATCGCGCCTCCGGACGGTCCGGCGTGCTGCCGGGAGAGCACGCAGTCGTTCGGGCTGTTGGCGGTGAAGATCCCGGGGGCCAGGGCCATCAGGGTGAAAACGACGACCAGCGCCAGCGAGATCCAGAAGATCGGGTTGCGGCGCAGGTCGCGCCAGGCGTCCCCGGCCAGGCTGCGGGCCTTGTTCGCCGCGCCGATCTGGTTCGGCGTGCCCGGCTCGCCCGAGGGGCCACGGCGTGCGGCCTGGTTCTCGGTGGCCGCCACAGTTTCAAAGTCACTCATAGCGGATCCTCGGGTCGAGTACGGCGTACAGGACGTCCACCACCAGGTTCGAGACCAGGTAGACCACGACGAGCACGCTGACGATGCCCACCACCAGGGGGCCGTCCTCGGTGCGGATGCCGCGGAAGAGGTTGAAGCCCACGCCGGGGATGTTGAAGACGCCCTCGGTGATGATCGCGCCGCTCATCAGGTTGCCCAGTTCCACACCGAGGAAGGTGACCACGGGGATGAGCGAGTTCCGCAGCACGTGCACGGTGACGATGCGGCGCTTGACCAGGCCCTTGGACCGGGCGGTCCGTACGTAGTCGGCGCGCAGGTTCTCCGCCACCGAGGTGCGGGTCAGTCGCAGCGCGGTGGCCAGCGACAGCGAGCCGAGCACGATGCCCGGCAGCAGCAGCGCGTAGAACGTCGGCTCGGAGCCGGCGGTGGGCGGGAAGAGCTGCCACTTGACGCCCAGGAAGTACTGCGCGAGGGGCGCCAGCACGATGGTCGGGATGCCCAGCACCAGCAGGGTCAGCACCAGCGTCGAGTTGTCGAAGATGCTGGCCCGGCGGATGCCGGCGACCACGCCGGCGGTGACTCCGAAGATGATCGCCACGGCGAGCGCGATGAGCGCGAGTTTCACGGTGACCGGCCAGGCAGCCTGCAGGATGTCGCCGATCTGGCGACCGGTCAGCGACTGGCCGAGGTCGCCCTGGAGCAGGCTCTTGACGTAGTCGAAGTAGCGGTAGAAGAAGCCGCCGACGCCGGTGGCGTCCAGGTGGTACTTCTCGGTCAGGTAGGCCCGCTGGGCTTCGGTCACCGGGCGCTCGCCGGCGAGCGCCTGGATGGGGTCGCCCTGGCCGGCGAACATCAGCGCGTAGACGATCAGGGTGGTCCCGAAGAACGCCAGGACCATCTGCAGTAGGCGCCGCAAGATGTAGCGGAACATGCTTAGCAGTCTCTCCGGAAATGTGCGAAAGGGTCGCAGGACGGCATCTCTGGTCGTACCCGAAATATCCGGGATGCCTGCCGTTCGGCCCGGGGATGGCCGGCGCTACCGATGCCGGGTCCGTTGTCCGGGCCCGGGGAGCGCGGTCCGGGCCACCCGGGCGTCATCGCCCGGGTGGCCCGCACCATGGTCAGCTCAGCTGGCTGCTTCGATCTTGACGAGGTTGACCCGCTGGAACAGGTCCATCTCGACATTCTTGACCTTGGACGAGTGGCCGAACACGTTCTCGCCGAAGCGGAGCGGGATGACCGGCATGTCCTTGGCCAGGATGTCCTCCGCCTGCTGGTACTTGGCGATCGCCTCGTCCTGCGTCTTGGCGGCGGAACCCTCCTTGACGAGCTTGTCGAACTCCGGGTTGCTGTAGCCGTAGTAGTTCGACGAACCGTTGGTGCTGTACAGCGGGCCGAGGTAGTCCTCCATGGTCGGGTAGTCCATGACCCAACCCATCCGGAACATGCCCACCGGCTGCTTCTTCTCGACCTTGGTCAGCAGGTCGGCGAACTTCGGCTCGGTCGAGCCGACGACGTCGACACCCAGGTTGGTCTTCAGCTGGTTGACCGTGGCGTCGACCCAGTCCTTGTGGCCGCCGTCCCCGTTGTAGGAGATGACGATCTTCGACGGGCCGCCGGCGGCCTGGTAGAGCCTCTTGGCCTCGGTCGGGTTGAACTCCCCGGCCGCACCAGCGGTGTTGTCCCGGTAGCCCGGCAGCACCGGCGAGACGAACGAGCGGGCCGACTGCTGCGAACCCTTGAAGACCGACTTGCTGATCTCGTCCCGGTCGATCGCCATCGAGATGGCCTTGCGCACGTCCGGGTTGCTGTAGTCCTTGTCGAACGTCGGGAACGCGAGGAACTGGAACGACGACATGGGGCTGGTCTTGTACCGGTCACCCAGGTCGGTCGGAGCGGTGCTCAGGCTCTCGGTCGGGATCGTGGGCAGCACGTCCAGGTTGTCCGCCAGGACGTCCGCGTAGGCCGCGGTGAGCTGCTGGTAGATCCGGAACTCGACGTCCTTCACCTTGGGCTTCTCGCCCGGGTAGGCGTCGTACCGCTCGACAACGATCTTGCTGTCGTGCTGCCAGGTGCCCTTCATCTTGAAGGGGCCCTGCCCGATCGGCGCCTGCTCGTAGGAGTCCTTGAGCACGCCCGGGGCCGAGAACGCGGCCTCCGGCATCGGGTAGAACGCGGTGTAGCCGAGCATCGTCCGGAAGTCGATGTACGGGTCGGCGAGCGTCACCTGGAAGGTGAGGTCGTCGACCTTCTTCAGACCGGACATCTCCTTCGCCTTCGGCGCCTTGCCCTGCAGGTCCGGGTAGCCAGCGATCTTCTCGAAGAAGAAGTTGCTGTCCTGCCCGTTGGGGGCGTACGCGCCGTAGTTCCAGGCGTTGATGTAGTCCTCGGACGTGACCTTCTCACCGTTGTGGAAGGTGTAGCCGTCCTTGAGCTTGACCGTCCAGACCTTGTTGTCCGACGACGTCACGGACTCGGCCGCGACCTCGTACGGCTTGTTCTGGGCGTCGTAGTCGACGAGCGGGGAGAACAGGCCGGTGAGCACCTGCGCACCGGACGTCTCGGTGGTGTTGGTCGGAACCAGGTGCTTCGGTTCCGCGATCTGGATGCTGACAGCTGAACTGCCGCTGCTGGACCCACCGTCTCCGCCGCTGCCGCAGGCCGCGAGGCCCAGCGTCACCGCGAGCGGGAGGGCGGTCCAGGCGGCGAGCCTACGAACTCGCATTGAGCCTCCTCATCTCCTCACGCTGCGCAGTCAAGCCCGACGCTGGGTTTACGCTGCGCAACAAGGGGTAACGGTAGGTCGGGCAACCGCCTTCGGCAACGAGCCGGTTGCGGCTGCATAACGGTCCGGGATGGCTTTCCTTGCCGAGTGCGGGGAGGCCTGCTACCCCAGACGGGGCTTAACCGGACTGACCTGCTTTTTCGCCGGTCGATTTCACGCCTGTTGTGGTGCCTCCGCCCTCGCTGGCCTGCTCTGGGTCGAATGCCGCCCCCCACCCTGCTGTGCCGACCTGTCCGGTTCGGCGGTGATCAGCTCCACAAAACGTCACGGAGAGTGACTAGCGACACGTCACAGTTCGTGACCGGCGGCGAGTGGCAGGGATCTCGGCAGCCGGTCCCGGACTGAGGTCGTCCGAACGGTCGGCGGTGGCCGTGAGACGATCTGGTCGTGACGGCGACGCTTCTGGACGGCAAGGCGACCGCGGCGGAGATCAAGGATGAGCTGCGGATACGGGTGAAGGCGCTCGCGGAGCGTGGCATCACCCCCGGGCTGGGCACGGTGCTGGTCGGGGCGGACCCGGGCAGCCAGGCGTACGTCAACGGCAAGCACCGGGACTGCGCCGAGGTGGGCATCGCCTCCATCCGCCGGGAGCTGCCGGCCGACGCCACCCAGCAGCAGGTCGACGACGTCCTGGCCGAGCTGAACGCCGACCCGACGTGCCACGGCTACATCGTCCAGCTGCCGCTGCCGGCCCACCTGGACACCCAACGGGTACTGGAGCTGATCGACCCGGCCAAGGACGCCGACGGCCTGCACCCGGTCAACCTGGGCCGGCTCGTCCTCGGCTACGACGGCCCGCTGCCCTGCACGCCGCGCGGCATCGTGGAGCTGCTCCGGCGGCACGATGTGGCGCTGCGCGGCGCCACCGTCGCGGTGGTCGGCCGGGGCAACACCGTCGGCCGTCCGCTCGGGCTGCTGCTCACCCGGCGCAGTGAGAACGCCACCGTCACCCTGTGCCACACCGGCACGCTCGACCTCGCCTCGCACACCCGGGCCGCCGACATCGTCATCGTCGCGGCCGGCGTACCGGGCCTGCTCACCGCCGACATGATCAGTCCTGGCGCGGTGGTGGTGGACGTCGGCATCACCCGGGTGATCGGCGCGGACGGCAAGGGCCGGTACACCGGCGACGTGGACCCGGGCGTGGCCGAGACGGCCGGCGCGCTGGTCCCGATGCCCGGCGGCGTCGGCCCGATGACCCGGGCGATGCTGCTCAGCAACGTCGTCGAACGCGCCGAGCGCGGCTGAGGTGTAACGAAGGGCACCCTGCGGACGCTCGTGCGGGTGAGCGGACGTTCCGTGTCGAACCAGGCCGTAACCATCCGCCCCTGACCTGATCGGTGCCAGGATGACTGATACGGTCCGGAAAACCGACTGGTATCAGGGAGTGGGACGACCATGGGTAAGAAGGTCACTGTCGTCGGGGCTGGCTTCTACGGCTCCACCACCGCACAGCGCCTGGCCGAGTACGACGTCTTCGACACCGTAGTGATCACCGACATCGTGGAGGGCAAGCCCGCGGGTCTCGCACTCGACCTCAACCAGTCGCGGGCCATCGAGGGCTTCGAGACCAAGGTGGTCGGCGCGACCACCGGCCCGAACGGCGAGGGCTACGAGGCCATCGAGGGCTCCGACGTCGTGGTGATCACCGCTGGCCTGCCGCGCAAGCCGGGCATGAGCCGGATGGACCTGCTGGAGACCAACGCCAAGATCGTGCGGCAGGTCGCCGAGAACGTCGCCAAGTACGCCCCGAACGCCGTCGTCATCGTGGTCTCCAACCCGCTGGACGAGATGACCGCCCTGGCGCAGCTCGCCACCCAGTTCCCGAAGAACCGGGTGCTCGGCCAGGCCGGCATGCTCGACAGTGCCCGGTTCAGCAACTTCGTCGCCGAGGCGCTCAACGTGCCGGTGGCGTCGGTCCGCACGCTGACCCTGGGCTCGCACGGCGACACCATGGTCCCGGTGCCCTCGAAGAGCACGGTCAACGGCAAGCCGCTGCGGGAGGCGATGCCGGCGGCGCAGATCGAGGAGCTGGTGGTCAAGACCCGCAACGGTGGCGCCGAGGTGGTCGCGCTGCTCAAGACCGGTTCCGCGTACTACGCCCCGTCCGCCGCGGCGGCCCGGATGGCGAAGGCCGTCGCCGAGGACTCCGGCGAGGCCATGCCGGTCTGCGCGTGGGTCGACGGCGAGTACGGCATCGACGGCGTCTACCTGGGCGTCGAGGCCGAGATCGGCGCCGAGGGCGTCAAGCGGGTCGTCGAGACCGACCTGGACGCCGACGAGCGGGCCAGCCTCCTGGCGGCCGCCGAGGCCGTCCGCGCCAAGCAGGGCGACGTCGCGAACATGTGACCCGAACCACCGCTCCGCGAAGGGCGCCCTTCGCTGTCCCCCCACCCCGATCCACCCCCGTGATCAAGAGGTTTGCGTCACCGCGACCGCGGTTCCTGACGCAAACCTCTTGATCAACAAGCTGGGAACGGGGGGAGCGGGGTGAAGGGGGTGAAGGGAGTGCCCAGGTGGGGGGTGGCCAGGAGGGTGGGGTTGAGGGTGCGCAGGGCGGCCAGCCGGGAGGCGCGGGCGAGTTCCGGGTCCACCTCGTGGGCGTACGCCAGGTTGGGGTCGACGAGTTGCACGGCGTGCACCAGCAGGTCGCCGGTGAGCAGCATCCGCTCGTCGGCCGCCGTCAGGAGCACCGACTGGTGGCCGGGGGTGTGTCCCGGGGTGGGCAGCAGTCGTACCGCCGGGGTGAGGCTGGTCTCGCCGTCGACCACCCGGAGCTGGCCGGCGGCGCGCAACGGCGCGACCAGGCCGGCCGGCAGCCCGGGACTGATCGTCTCCGCGGCGTCCAGCTCGGCGCGTTGCACAAGGTAGCTCGCGTTCGGGAAGTACGGCCGGCCGGGCGTGCCGGTCACCGCCCAGCCGATGTGGTCGCTGTGCAGATGGGTGAGCACGACCGTGTCGACGTCGGCGGGGTCGATGCCGGCGGCGGCCAGTTCGGCGGGCAGCCGACCGGGTACGGGCGCCCAGCTCCCGGCGGGCGCGTCGGCCGGCCCGATCCCGGCATCGACCAGGGTCACCGGCCCGTCGCCGGCCCGGACGGCGAAGCTGCGGAAGGACAGCCACCACTGCCCGTCGGCGGTCACCGAGGTGGGGTCGCGCCGGTCGGCTTCCCGCCAGTGCGCCGTTGTGGCGTGCGGAAACGCCTCCGTCCGGGGCTGGAAGAAGGCACCCTCGGAGTCGGTGAGCGCGGTGACCGTGATAGACCCGAGGGTGCGGCTCAGTGGCATCGGGCGATGATGTCAGGAGACTTCTGCGCCGTGCAGCCCGGTTTCCGCCGGCCGGTCGAGGCCGGCTGGGGGCCGCCGGCCTGTTTCCAGTACGCTCGTACTGCTTGAGCACGTGTCCCCCGAGAGGAGCGCCGGCCGATGGCGAAGATCAAGGTAAACAACCCGGTCGTGGAGCTCGACGGCGACGAGATGACCCGGATCATCTGGAAGCAGATCCGGGAGCAGCTGATCCTGCCCTACCTCGACGTCGACCTGCACTACTACGACCTGTCGATCCAGCACCGTGACGAGACCGACGACCAGGTCACCATCGACGCCGCCAACGCCATCAAGGAGCACGGCGTCGGCGTCAAGTGCGCGACCATCACCCCGGACGAGGCCCGGGTGGAGGAGTTCGGCCTGAAGAAGATGTGGCGGTCGCCCAACGGCACCATCCGCAACATCCTCGGCGGCGTCGTCTTCCGTGAGCCGATCATCATGTCCAACGTGCCGCGGCTGGTCCCCGGCTGGACCAAGCCGATCATCATCGGCCGGCACGCCCACGGTGACCAGTACAAGGCCACCGACTTCGTCGTCCCCGGCCCCGGCAAGGTGACCGTCACCTACACCCCGGCCGACGGCGGCGCGCCGATGGAGATGGAGGTCGCCAACTTCTCCGGCGGCGGCATCGCCATGGGCATGTACAACTACGACGAGTCGATCCGGGACTTTGCCCGGGCCTCGTTCCGGTACGGCCTGGACCGCAACTACCCGGTCTACCTGTCCACCAAGAACACCATCCTCAAGGCGTACGACGGCCGGTTCAAGGACATCTTCGCCGAGGTGTTCGAGAACGAGTTCAAGGCCGAGTTCGCCGCCGCCGGCATCACCTACGAGCACCGGCTGATCGACGACATGGTCGCCGCCGCGCTCAAGTGGGAGGGCGGCTACGTCTGGGCCTGCAAGAACTACGACGGTGACGTGCAGTCGGACACCGTCGCGCAGGGCTTCGGCTCGCTGGGTCTGATGACCTCGGTCCTGCTCTCCCCGGACGGTCGTACCGTCGAGGCCGAGGCCGCGCACGGCACGGTCACCCGGCACTACCGGCAGTACCAGAAGGGCGAGAAGACCTCGACCAACCCGATCGCGTCGATCTACGCCTGGACCCGGGGCCTCGCCCACCGGGGCAAGCTGGACGGCACGCCGGCGGTGACCGAGTTCGCCAACACCCTGGAGCAGGTCATCGTCGACACCGTCGAGGGCGGCCAGATGACCAAGGACCTCGCGCTGCTCATCTCGCGGGACGCCCCGTGGCTGAGCACCGACGAGTTCATGAACGCGCTCGACGAGAACCTGGCGCGCAAGATCGGCGCCTGATCCACGCGTACCGCAGCAACGGAGCCCGTCGGCACCCGCCGGCGGGCTCCGGCGTGTCCGTGGTCGACACACCGCCCGCGTCACCCCGGCCGGCGCGCCTCGTTGACCAGGGTGGACGAGATGCCAGTCGCGTCCAGGAAGGTTGACCGCGGTCGACCCGCGGCATGCGTGCCGATCAGCCAGCCTTCCCGGCTGTGTCGAGCACAGCCAGCCGTCCCTTCCCTGCGGGGGGCCCTGTCCCGGGCCCCCCGCGCCCTGTCTCCCGGGTGTCAGGCGTTAGGAAGGGCCCCTTCCTATGCACCCGGCGTTAATAAGGGGCCCTTCCTTCAGGCGGCGCGCAGGAGGTCGGCGGCGCGTTCGGGGGAGATGTCGTTGATGAAGACGCCCATCCCGGACTCGGAGCCCGCCAGGTACTTCAACTTGTCCTTGGCGCGTCGGATGCTGAACAGCTGAAGGTGCAGGTGGCCCAGCTCGCGGTCGATCCGCACCGGCGCCTGGTGCCACGCGGCGATGTACGGCATCGGCATGTCGAACAGCCCGTCGAAGCGGCGCAGCAGGTCCAGGTAGAGCGGCCCGAAGGCGTCCCGCTCGCTGTCGCTGAGCGCCGGGATGTCCGGCACGACGCGGCGCGGCGCCACGTGCACCTCGAACGGCCAGCGGGCCGCCGCCGGCACGAACGCCGTCCAGTGCTCGTTCTCGACGACCACCCGGTCGCCGGCAGCGCGTTCGGCGGCCAGCACGTCCGCGTAGAGGTTGCCTCCGCCGGTCCGCTCGGCGTGCCGGCGTGCCGCGGCCAGCAGCGCCCGGGTGCGCGGCGTCACGAAGGGGTACGCGTAGATCTGCCCGTGCGGGTGGTGCAGCGTGACACCGATCTCGACGCCCCGGTTCTCGAAGCAGAACACCTGCTCCACGCCGGGCAGCTCGCCGAGCACCTCGGTCCGGTCGGCGAGCGCGTCCAGAACGGTGCGGACCCGGCTCGGGGGGAGGCTCGCGAAGGAGGCGTTGTGGTCCGAGGTGAAGCAGACGACCTCGCACCGGCCGAGGCCCGGCCGGGCCGGCGTGAACGGGGTGATCTCCCCGGGCTCGTCGGTCACCCGGCCGCTCAGCGACGGGAAGCGGTTCTCGAAGACCACCACGTCGTAGTCGGGGGCCGGGATCTCGGTCAGGCGGTCGCCGACCGATGGGTCGAGCGGGCACTCGTTCGCTGGCGGGAGGAAGGTGCGGGTCTGCCGGTGCACGGCGACCGCCACCCACTCGTCGGTCAGCGGGTCGTAGCGCAGTTGGGACGCGGGGGGCGGCGGCGGAAGGTGCCGGCGGTCCGCCTGGTCGCGGACAGCGTCGTCGCGCTCGTCGAAGTAGATCAGCTCCCGGCCGTCGGCCAGGTCGATCGCGGTGCGCTTCACTGCGCCGTCCCCTCACTCGTCGGCGTGCGCGTCATGCGGCCCGCCCCCGTCGCCTTCACGATGATCAATTCGCCCACCTGTTCCTCGAGTACCTGTCGCGCGGGCGGAGGCAACCGGTCGTCGCTCACCAGGACGTGCGCCGCGGCCAGCTCGACGATCGAGGAGATGCCCACCGTGCCCCACTTGGTGTGGTCGGCGAGCACCACCAACCGGTCCGCCGCCGCGACCAGTGCCCGGTCGGTCTCCGCCTCCATCAGGTTCGGGGTGGTGAAGCCGGCCCGTTCGCTGATGCCGTGCACTCCGAGAAAGAGCAGGTCCAGGTGCAGCGTCCGGACGGCGTCGACCGCGAGCGGGCCGACCAGCGCGTCCGAGGGCGTGCGTACGCCGCCGGTGAGCACCACCGTCTGGTCCGGCCGGCCGCCGGCGTGCAGGATCTCGGCCACCGGCAGCGAGTTGGTCACGACGGTCAGGCCGGGCACGTCCACCAGCCTGCGGGCCAGCTCGGCGGTGGTGGTGCCGGCGGAGAGCGCGACCGCGGCACCCGACCGGACCAACTGGGCGGCCCGGTCCGCGATGGCGGCTTTCTCGGGCAGCTGGCGGACCGACTTGGCGTGGAAGCCCGGCTCGTCGGTCGAGCTCGGGCCGGCCGCCGTGGCGCCGCCGTGCACCTTGGCCAGCAGGCCGCGTTCGTGCAGCGCCTCCAGGTCGCGCCGGATGGTCATGTCGGAGACGCCGAACTCGGTGGCCAGCTCGGTCACCCGGACGCCGCCCGTCGACCGGACCCGCTCCAGGATGGCCGCCTGCCGCTGCTGAGCGAGCATCCGCCGTGCCTCCCGGGTCCACGTACTCTCACGCGGTCAAACGTGTTCCAACAAAGATGAACACTAGCGCGTAGCCGGTAGCGGTGGAAGGAACGGGGTACGGCCGGCTCAGGCGGACGGGGTCTTCATCTCCACCCAGCCGGTCTCGGTCAGGTGGTGCAGCACGGCCTGCACCGCCTCCGGCACGCTCAGATCGGTGGTGTCCACCACCAGGTCCGCGTCCGTCGGCTCCTCGTACGGGTCGTCGATGCCGGTCATGCCGGTGAGCAGGCCGGCCCGGGCGCGCGCGTACAGGCCCTTGCGGTCTCGCTGTTCGCACACCTCCAGCGGGGTGGCGACGTGCACCAGCACGAAACCGGCCCCCGCGGCCAGGGCCATCTCACGAGCGGTGGCGCGGGCCGCCGCGTACGGGGCGATCGGGCAGCAGATGCCCACCCCACGGTGCCGGGCCATCTCCGCGGCCACCCAGCCGATCCGTCGGACGTTGAGATCCCGGTCCGTCTTGCTGAAGCCCAGCCCGGCGGAGAGCTCCCGGCGCACCACGTCCCCGTCGAGCAGGGTCACCGTGCGGTCGCCGCTCTCGCGCAACACGTCCGCCAGGCCCCGGGCGATGGTCGACTTGCCGGAGCCGGAGAGCCCGGTCAGGAAGACCACGAGGCCCCGGTGCCGGCGCGGTGGCCGGGCCCGGGCCAGCTCCTTCGCCACCGCGGGCGGGGTGTGCCACTCCGGCAGCGGGAAGCCCCGGTCCAGCAGGTCGTCGATCTCCTCCTGCGTCAGCGCGAGACGGCGGTTGCGCGGCGGGATGTCCTCCCGCCAGCGCCACTGCCCGTCCCGGTTGTCGTACGCCAGCTCGCGCGGCACCAGCACCCGCAGCCCGGCTCCGGAGAGCATCTCCCCGGTGGAGAGCAGGTGGGTGACCCCGTACGCGGCGGAGACCCGTGCGCGCAGCAGCGCATCGGCGATCTCCTCCCGACGGTGCGACAGTGGCACCGCGACCAGGGTGGCCGGCGGCATCCGGTCCCGGGCGGCGAAGATGCTGCGCACCAGAGCCTCCGGCGGGAGCCCGGCGACGCCACCCTCACCGACCGGGATCATCACCAGCAGGTGCGCGGCCAGGGTGCGCGCGGCGTGGGCGATCTGGGCAAGCTGCGGCCGGTGCAGCGGCCGGTCGGCGATCACTCCGAGCACCCGGCCCGGCGGCAGCAGCGCGCGGACCTCCTCCGGGCTGCGGCGCAGTCGCTGGAACGGCCCGTGGCCACCGTCACCCAGCCGCCGGACTTGGCCGCCCACCCCGGCCACGCCGTCGCGTACCGGCCAGACGTCCGCCACGTCCAAGGCGGCCACCGGCGCGCCCTCGCCGTCGGTCAGCACCAGCGCCCGGCGGGCCGGATCGCGCGGATCGAAACCCTGGGCCAGCGCGGCGGGCAGTTGGAGGGCCACCGCGACCTGCCACGGCGTGCCGTCGGCCAGCCGCCCGCGTCGGCTGACCGAGACCAGATCGGCGCGGGTCATGAAGCCGGTCAGGGGGGCGTACGCGCCGGTCAGCAGCAGCTCAAGATCCGCGAGCTCGCCCGGACGCGGCGTGTACGCCGGCGCGTCCCGGAGCACCTCGTCGGGCAGCACCCAGCCGTTGCTCATCCACACCCCCCACTCGCTGACCGGCACACAGTTTCGCAGCCGACCGCCGATCGGTCGAGGCCGCCACTCCACGACCCGGCGGGCGGTCAGCGGCGGATCCGGCGACCCACCGCCGACCGCAGTCGGTTCCAGATCCACCGCTCGTCGCGGAATCGGGGCGGCGCACCCTAGGGGTCGGCCGCCGCGAGATCAGGGGAGTGCAGGGGGCGCGCCGGTGTCCGCGGGGGGCATCGACTCCCTACGCTGGGCATCGTGACACTGATCGCGACCCAGTCGCTCACCAAGACGTACGGAGGTCGGGTCACCGCGCTCGCCGACCTCACCGTCGCCGTCGAGCCGGGGATCATCGGCCTGGTGGGCGCGAACGGCGCCGGCAAATCCACCTTGATCAAGATCCTGCTCGGCCTGATCGCCCCGACCAGCGGTCAGGTCTCGGTGCTCGGTTTCGACCCGACCGCTGACCCGGCGGCGGTCCGCGCCCGGGTCGGCTACATGCCCGAGCACGACTGCCTCCCGCCGGACCTGTCCGCCGCCGAGCTGGTCACCCACCTCGGCCGGATCAGCGGCCTGCCGCGCACCGCGGCCCGCGAGCGGGCCTCCGAGGCGCTGCGGCACGTCGGGCTCTACGAGGAGCGCTACCGCCCGGTCGGCGGCTACTCCACCGGCATGAAGCAGCGGGTCAAGCTGGCGCAGGCGCTGGTGCACGACCCCGACCTGCTGCTGCTCGACGAGCCGACCAACGGCCTCGACCCGGCCGGCCGGGACGCCATGCTGGCGCTGGTGCACCGCATCGGCACCGAGTTCGGCATCTCCGTGCTGGTCTGTTCGCACCTGTTGGGCGAGGTGGAACGGATCTGCGACACGCTGATCGCCATCGACGGCGGCCGGCTGCTGCGCGCCGACCACATCTCCGCCATGACCTCGGCCACCGACGTGCTCGCCGTGGAGGTCAGCGAGGGCACCGAGGAACTCGCCGCCCGGCTCGCCGCGCTCGACCTGCCGGTGGCGCGGGACGGCCGGCTGCTGCTCGTGCCACTCGCCGACGACAGCACCTACGACCTGATCCTCGGCGCGGTCGCCGAGCTGGACCTGCCGCTGCACCGACTGGACCAGCGCCGGCACCGGGTGGCCGAACTCTTCGCCACGAGGGAGCTCTCCCATGCCTGAGCTGTCAACCGCCGCGGTGCGCTCCACGCCGACGGGCGTCATCCACGACATCGGCTACCAGCGCTACGAGGGTCCGCGGCTGGGCCGCCGGCACGTCTTCGGCGCGCTCTATCTGCACGGGCTGCGCACCGCGTTCGGGTTCGGGCGCAGCGCCAAGGCCAAGATCTTCCCCTGGCTGGTGGTCGGCATCGTCACCCTGGTCGCGGTGGCCCTGGCCGCCGTACGCAGCCAGATCGGCGAACCGGTCGCCACGTACGCCCAGTTCGCCGACTCGATGAGCTGGCTGGTCCTCTTCTTCGTCGCGGTGGCCGCGCCGGAGCTGGTCTCGCGGGACCTGCGCAGCGGGGTGCTGCCGCTGTACTTCTCCCGACCGCTGCCGCGCGGTGACTACGCGGTGGCCAAGCTGCTGGCGCTGGTCACCGCACTCTGGCTGCTGCTCGGCGGGCCCCAGCTGGTGATGTTCCTGGGCGCCGCGTTCACCACCAAGGACGGCATGCGCGGGGTCTGGAACGAGCTGCTCGACCTGCTGCCCGGGCTGCTCTACGCCGGGCTGTGGGCGGTGGTCTTCGCCTCGGTCGGGTTGCTGGTCGCGTCGCTGACCGGCAAGCGCGCGTTCGCCGCCGGTGGTGTGGTCGCCGTCTTCCTGATGACCACCCCGATCGTGGGCACGCTGAGCATCCTGCCGTCGCGTACGGCCAACGAGCTGGCCGGGCTGGCCTCGCCCTCCACCCTGGTGCAGGGCGTGGGCATCTGGTCGCTGGGCGATCTGCTCGTGGAGGGCGACCAGGGCGGCCCGTCGATCGGCGGCTTCGGCCCGGTCTACGCCCTGGCCGCGCTACTGCTGGTCGCCGGCGCGACCGCCCTCCTGCTGGCCCGCTACCGGAAGGTCGCCTCCTGATGAGCACGCTGAGCCTGACCGGGGTGTCCCGGTGGTACGGCAACGTGGTCGCCGTCAACGACATCAGCATGGCGCTCGGGCCGGGAGTGACCGGGCTGCTCGGCCCGAACGGCGCCGGCAAGACCACGCTCCTGCACATGATGGCCGGGTTCCTCGCCCCGTCGCGGGGCACCGTGACCCTCGACGACGAGCCGACCTGGCGCAACCCGAGCGTCTACCGCCGGCTGGGGCTGGTCAGTGAGCGCGAGGCGGTGCAGGGCTTCCTCACCGCGTACGAGTTCGTGCTGGCCAGCGCGAAGCTGCACCGGTTGGCCGATCCGGCGGCGGCGGCCCGGCGGGCCATCGACCTGGTGGAGCTGGAGTCCGCGCAGGACCGCCGGATCGGCACGTACTCCAAGGGCATGCGGCAACGGGCGCGGGTGGCCGCCGCGTTGGTGCACGACCCGCAGGTGCTGCTGCTCGACGAGCCGTTCAACGGGATGGACCCGCGCCAGCGACTGCACATGATGCAGTTGCTGCACACGCTTGGCGACGCCGGCCGGACCATCCTGTTCAGCTCGCACATCCTGGAGGAGGTCGAGCAGGTCTCCGGGACGGTGCAGGTGATGGTGGCCGGCCGACTGGCGGCCTCCGGCGACTTCCGGACCATCCGGCGGCTGATGACCAATCGCCCGCACGTCTTCGCGGTGCGCTCCACCGACGACCGGGCGCTGGCCGTCGCGCTGATCGCCGAGGATTCGGTGAGCGGCGTGGAGCTGGACCGCACCGGCCTGACCGTGCGCGCCGGCGACTACGGCGCCTTCACCCGGGCGCTGCCCCGGATCGCACTGACCCGGGGCATCCGGGTGCGCCAGCTGGTGCCGTCCGACGAGTCCCTGGAGAGCGTCTTCTCCTACCTGGTGGAGGCCTGACATGTCGACCATTACCTGGATCACCGCGCGCGGCCTGTTCGGCCGGCGGCGGTTCCTGCTGCTGCTCCCGCTGCCGCTGGTGCTGCTCGGGCTGGCCGTGCTCTGCCGGTCGCTGGGCGTCGACCCGGGCGAGTGGGGCCCGCCGGTGCTGGTCGGCCTCGGGTTGGCGGTGGTGCTGCCGGTGGTGGCGCTGATCATCGGCACCGGTGTGCTGGGCGCCGAGATCGACGACGGCACGGTGGTGCACATCCTGACCAAGCCGTTGCCGCGGTGGCAGATCGTGCTGCCCAAGCTCGCGGTGGCCGCCGGGGTCACCGCGGTCACCGTCGCGGTGCCGCTCTACGTGGCGGGCGTGCTGGCCGATTCGGTACGCCTCGGCCTGGCGCTGGCCGCCGCGGCGGCGCTCGGCGCGCTGGCGTACTCGGCGCTGTTCCTCGCGCTCAGCCTGGTCACTCGGCGGCCGGTGCTCCTCGGCCTGGTCTACGTGCTGATCTGGGAGGGGCTGCTGGGCAACTTCGTCAGCGGCACCAAGGTGCTCTCCATCCAGCAGTACGTGATCGCCCTCGCCGACCGGCTCGCCCCCACCGGGCTGCTGGAGACCACGGTGTCGGTGCCGGTGGCGGCGGTGATGACCGCGCTGGTCAGCATCGGCTTCACCGTGCTGGCCATCGACCGTCTGCGCTCGTTCAGCGTGGCCGGCGAGACGAGCTGAGGTCGGTGCGGCGCGGTCTTCCGGCCAGCCACCGTCCGGCGGTAGGGCTGGCCGGATGGACCGGGCGGGGCGTCGCGCGCCAGGCTGGTGGGCGTGAGCGTCGAAGCGGAGCGAGTGTCGTTGGCTGAGCCGTACTCCCGGAGCAGCCGGCCGTGGCTGACCAGCCTGGCGGTCGCCGGACTGGCCTGCGCCACCGTCGCGACGGCCGCCCAGGGCAGCGGACGGTTCCACTGGTGGGCCGGCTTCATCCTGATCCCGGGCGCGCTGATCGCGGCCAGCGGAGGGCCGCTGCTGGCCAGGGGTGGGGGCCGGGCCTTCGCCGGGTACGTCATCGCCTGCGTCGGCGCGCTGGTGTTCGCGGTGGGCGCGCTGTTGATGTTCAGCGTGATGGGCCGGGGTTGGCCGGTGCTGGTGACGTTGCCCTGCCTGGCGGTCGCCGGCACCTACCTGTGGCGGGCGGCCCACCCGCTGGCCCGTGGCCTGCACCGGGCGGTTGCCCTGCTCGCGCTCACCGGCGCGTTGCTCGGTCTGACCCTGCAACTGATCCGGGTGGATCTGATCCACCTGGAGACCGGCTGGTGGGGTGCGTTCCTGATGCTGGCCGGGGCGATCGTGCTGGGCAACGCCGTGGAACTGACCCGGCACCGGATGCCGTACCGGCTCCAGGCGATCACGTTGCTGGTCGGGCCGGCGGTGGTCTCGTTCCTGCTCGGCCTGCGCTTCCTGCGCGGCTGGTGAGCTGCTGGGAAGGTGCCCTCCCCGCGGAGGGCACCTTCCGCACCGGTCAGAAGGCGCAGGCGATGACGAGTTCCGGTGTGCGATCGGGGAGCAGATCGAGCTTGCCGATCCGGCCAGCCGCGCGCAGGTCGTCGGCGACCAGGGTGAGCTGGTCCAGCAGCGCCGCCGGGCCGAGCGCCTCGGCCAGCGGCACCTCCGCCTTCATCGACAGTTTCCGCTCCGACTTGGCCCGCCGCACCTGGCTCAGCGCGTCGCCGGCCAGCCGAAGCAGCGCCGGTTCGCCCGTTCCGTCGATCGTCCGGGCCACCTCGTGCGTGGTGGGCCAGGGCGCCCGGTGCACCGAGCCGTACCGCCACCAGGACCAGACCTCCTCGGTGACGTACGGCAGGACCGGGGCGAACAGCCGCAACTGCACCGACAGCGCCGAGGCCAGCGCGGCCCGGGCCGAGTCGGCCGCCGCTCCGGTGCCGTACGCGCGCTCCTTGACCAGCTCGATGTAGTCGTCGCAGAACCGCCAGAAGAACGCCTCGGTCACCTGCAACGCCGCGGTGTGGTCGTAGGAGTCGAAGGCGGCGCCCGCGGCGGTGACCACGGTGGCCAACTCGGCGAGCATGGCCCGGTCCAGTGGCGCGGTCGCCGGGGTGCGCAGCGCGTCCGCGGCCCCCAACCCGAGCGCGAACTTCGACGCGTTGAGCAGCTTGGTGGCCAGCCGCCGGCCGACCTTGATCTGCGCCGGGTCGAACGCCAGGTCCATGCCGGGCTTGCCGCTGGCCGCCCAGTAGCGCACCGCGTCCGAGCCGTGCTGCTCCAGCAGCGCCAGCGGGGTGACCACGTTCCCCTTGGACTTGGCCATCTTCTTGTGGTCCGGGTCGAGGATCCAGCCGGAGAGCACGGTGTCCCGCCAGGGCAGCACGCCGTGCTCGAAGTGCGAGCGGACCACACTGTCGAACAGCCAGGTCCGGATGATCTCCTGCCCCTGCGGGCGGAGGTCCATCGGGAAGATCTGGGCGAACAGCTCCGGGTCGGTCTCCCAACCGCCGACGATCTGCGGGGTCAGCGACGAGGTGGCCCAGGTGTCCAGCACGTCCGGGTCGCCGACGAAACCACCCGGCCGGCCGCGCTGCGACTCGTCGTAGCCGGGTGCCGGATCGGTGGATGGATCGACCGGCAGCGCGGACTCGTCCGGCGTGAGAGGCTGGGACCAGTCCGGCTCGCCAGCGTTGTCGAGCCGGTACCACACCGGCACCGGCACCCCGAAGAAGCGCTGCCGGCTGACCAGCCAGTCGCCGGTCAGGCCGCCCACCCAGTTGTCGTAGCGGTGCTTCATGTGCGTCGGCACCCAGTGCAGCTGTTCGCCCCGAGCCAGCAGCGTCGCCCGCAACTCGTCGTCCCGGCCGCCGTTGCGCAGGTACCACTGCCGGGTCGAGACGATCTCCAGTGGCCGGTCGCCACGCTCGTAGAACTTGACCGGGTGCGTGATCGGGCGTGGCTCGCCGAGCAGGTCGCCCGCGTCGGCGAGCATTCCGACGATCTCCCGGCGGGCGCCGTTGACGGTCTGCCCGGCCAGTGCCGCGTACGGCTGCGCCGGCACCCCGGCCGGCGGTTCGGGGAGCAGCCGGCCGTCCCGGCCGATCACCACCCGGGTGTCCAGCCGCAGCTCACGCCACCAGGTCACGTCGGTCAGGTCCCCGAACGTGCAGACCATCGCGACGCCGGTGCCCTTGGCCGGGTCGGCCAGCGGATGGGCGTACACCGGCACCTCGACGCCGAACAGCGGGCTGCGCGCCGTGCCGCCCACCAGGTCGGCGTACCGCTCGTCGTCGGGATGGCAGACGAGCGCCACGCAGGCCGGCAGCAGCTCGGGCCGGGTGGTGTCGATGAGCACCTCCCGCCCGCCGGGCGCGGTGAACCGCAGCCGGTGGTAGGCGCCGGGCCGCTCCCGGTCCTCCAGTTCGGCCTGGGCGACCGCGGTGGCGAAGCCGACATCCCACAGCGTCGGCGCCTCCGCCTGGTACGCCTCACCCCGGTGCAGGTTGCGCAGGAACGCCCGCTGGCTGGTCGCCCGAGCCACCCGGCCGATCGTGGTGTACGTCAGGGACCAGTCCACGGAGAGCCCGAGGCGCCGCCAGAGCGCCTCGAAGACCTGCTCGTCGGCGACGGTCAGCCGCTCGCACAGCTCGATGAAGTTGCGCCGCGAGATCGGGGTGGGGTCGCGGCGGGCGGCCTCGTCGACCGGGGTCGCGGGTGGCCGCCACACCGGGTCGTACGGCAGCGCCGGATCGCACCGGACCCCGTACACGTTCTGCACCCGACGCTCGGTGGGCAGGCCGTTGTCGTCCCAGCCCATCGGGTAGAAGACCGCCTTGCCACGCATCCGTTGGTAGCGCGCCGTCGTGTCGGTGTGGGTGTACGAGAAGACGTGTCCCATGTGCAGCTCGCCCGATACGGTCGGCGGCGGGGTGTCGATCGAGTACACGTCGACACGCCTCTTCGAGCGGTCGAACGCGTACGTGCCCTCCTCCTGCCAGCGGCGCGCCCAGCTCTCCTCGAGCCCGTCCAGGGTCGGACGCTCGGGGACGCCGGCGCGGGCCGTCCTCGCCGTTTCGGTCATCCTGCGATCGTAGGCAGGCTCCAACGGCCGGACCACGGGTTAACCCGCGTGCCACGATGGATTTCGTGCCTGCGCCTCCAATGACCGGAGGGAGGGGGTCGGCCCCGTCACCGGGCGACCGGGCCGGCGACCGGGCCGGAGGTGGCCAGTCGGATCCGCAGCCTCCCGTCGCTGCGGGCGTTCGCCCGCTCCAGGATCGTGGAGATCGGGGCGTAGGAGTTCCGCTCGTTCTCGTTGGTGCAGGCGCCCTCTCCCGGGTCGCCGTTCGAGAGGATGCCCAGCGCCTTGCCGTCGGCCTCGGTGAACAGCGGGCCGCCGCTGTCGCCCGGCCGGGCACAGATCCGGACGTCGATGCCACCGCTGCTCTTGCCGGTGATCTCGCCGCACCGGGTGCCGGGCACGTAACCGGCGCCGGCGCCGGAGTCGACGTACTGCTCACCGGACTTCGGGGTGTACGCCGAGCCGGTCGCGCAGACCACCCAACCGGTCTGGATGGCGCTCCACGGCACGTAGCCGGTGATCCGCACGTCCCGGCTGCCGCTGGTGGCGCACCGCGGGTTGTCCGCGACACACCAGTAGTTGACCAGGCTGGGCGTGCTCGTGGCGCCGCGCGGGTACGCCCACCGGGGGAGAGCCCCGGGCTGGTACGGCATGATCGCGTAGTCGTACGGGTAGGCGTTCTCGGCCAGGCTCGGGTTCGGCGCCTCCACGTTCACCGGCACCTTCGGGCCGAGGAACTGGTGCCAGGTCCGGTCCACCTGCTGGTGCCGTCCGCCGACGACGCAGTGCCCCGCCGTCAGCACGTACGCGTCGCGCACTCCGACGATGAGGTTGAAGCCGGTGGTGCAGCCGCCGACGGTGCCGTCGTCGCGCGGCACGTCCAGGCGGATGCCGCCGCGCATCGGCGCCTGCGGGCAGTAGCGCGGGTCGCACGCCTTCTGCACGTTGGTCGCGGGGGTCCGGGCCTGGGTCCGGGTCGGCACCCCGGCGGCGCGGCGCGCCTCGGCCAGCCGCGGTTCGTCCGCCGTGATCCGGTCGCCGGTGAGCACCACGACCTCGTTGGCCTGATGATCCACCACCACGTCCGAGGGGGACGCGTCGAGCGCGGCGGCGACACCGGCCGCGGCCTCGACGAGCTGATTCAGCGTGTGCCGCACGGCGACCACCCGGACGTGCGCCGGGTCCGGTACGTCGGCCACGGCCGCCTGGACCGCCGCGACGTCGGTCGCTCCGATGGTGAGCACGCCACCGGCCGCCTGGTCGAGCCACATGCCGCCGTACGAGTGCGGGACCTGCTCGGTCAGCCGCGCGTCCAGGGGCGCGGAAAGCTCCTGGAGGGCGAGCCGGCGTGCCGCCTCGGTCGCGGAGATCCGGTAGCGGTCCCGCAGGTACGCGACCGAGGCAGGCGCCGCCTCAGCCACCACCTTGGCCGGTCGGGAGCGTACCGGCCCGGAAACGGCCTTCGACTCCGTCGCGGTCTTCGTGTCCGGTGCGGGCGCGGCTGCACCGGACGCGGTCGCGCCGGGTGGCGCGGTCGGTCCGCTGGCTGTCGCGCTGCCCAGCCCCTCCTCGGCCGCGACCGCGGTCACCGCGCGGCGCTCGGCCGCGTCCCCACTGGTCACCGCGACAGTGGCCCCGACCAGGCCGGCGACAGCCAGTCCAGCCACGATCATGCGTCCCCGTGTGCGCACCCCCGTGCCCTCCCCGTGCGTTCGTCGGTGCCCGGCCGGAACAGAGCAGTCGTCGTTGCCGACCGCGCCGGGCGAAACCGAGATAGACGAGCCGTGATTGTAGCTACAGGAGCGACTCCCGCCACTGCCGGTGCAGGGCGGCGTACCGGCCACCGGCGTCGGCGAGCTGGCCGGGCGGGCCGTCCTCGACGATCCGTCCGCCGTCGAGGACGAGCACCCGGTCGGCGGTCTCCACGGTGGAGAGTCGATGCGCGATCACCAGGGCGGTCCGGTCCCGCAGGATGGTGCCGAGCGCCCGCTGCACCAGCCGCTCGGTCGGCACGTCCAGCGAGGACGTCGCCTCGTCCAGGATCAGGACGGTCGGATCGGCCAGGAACGCCCGGGCGAACGCGACCAGCTGCCGCTGCCCGGCGGAGAGCCGGCCGCCGCGCCGGTGCACCTGGGTGCCGTACCCCTCGGGCAGCGCGGCGATGAACTCGTGCGCGCCGATCGCCTGGGCGGCGGCCTGCACCGCGGCGTCGTCGGCGTCCGGTCGGCCGAACCGGATGTTCTCCGCCACGGTGCCGCTGAACAGGTGGTTCTCCTGGGTCACCAGCACCACCGCCCGCCGGAGGTCGGCGTCGCTCACCTCGCGCAGGTCGGTCCCGTCCAGCCGGACCGTGCCGGCGTCCGGGTCGTGGAACCGGGCCACCAGCTTGGCGATGGTCGACTTGCCCGCGCCGGTCGTCCCGATCAGCGCGACGGTCTGCCCGGCCGGCACGGTCAGCTCCAGCCCGGCGAGGATCGGGGTGTCCGCGCGGTAGCCGAAGGAGACCGCCCGAAAGGTCAGCTCGCCGCGGCCGGCGCCGTTCGGCAGCGGCACCGGCCGGGCCGGCTCGGCGACCGCCGGCCGCTCGTCCAGCACCCCGGCCAGCTTCTCCAGCGCGGCGGTGGCCGACTGGAGCGAGTTGTAGAACTGGCTGAGCTCCTGCATCGGCTCGAAGAAGCGACGCAGGTAGAGCAGGAACGCGGCGAGCACCCCGACCTCGGTCCGTCCGCCGAGCACCCGCCAGCCGCCGTAGCAGAGCACCACCGCCACGGCGACGTTACCGATCAGCTTGATCGCCGGGGAGTACGTGGCGATCAGCCGGAACGCGTGCAGGCTGCTCGACCGGTAGTCGTCACCGAGCGCCTCGAAGATCCGCTGGTTACGCGGCTCCCGGCGGAACGCCTGCACCGCCCGGATGCCCCGCATCGACTCGACGAAATGCACGATGACCAGCGCGACCGCCTCCCGGGTCCGCCGGTAGGCGCTGGCCGACGCCCGCGCGAACCAGCGCGAGAGCCAGAACAGGAAAGGGAAGGCGAGCAGCGTCACCGCGGCCAGCGGCAGGTCCAGCCAGAGCAGGATGGCGGCCACCGACAGGATGGACAGCCCGGCGAGCACCAGGCTGTCGATCCCGCCGTCGACCAGCTCGGCGATCGAGTCGAGGTCACTGGTGAGTCGGGAGACCATCCGGCCGGAGGTGTACCGCTCGTGGAAGCCCACCGACAGCCGCAGGAAGTGCCCGAACACCCGCTGCCGCAGGTCCAGCAGGACGGCCTGGCCGATCCGGGCGGACAGCGTGAGGAAGCCGCGCCGGGCCGCGTACTCGGTCACCGCGGCGGCGGCGAACGCCCCGGCGACGGCGGCCAGCGGGCCGGGGTCGCCGGCCCGCAGCGGTGCGATGGCCCGGTCGATGCCGATCATGACCAGGTACGGGCCGGCCATCGCGGCGGCGTTCTGGGCCAGCAGCAGGCCGACCGCGGCGGCGAGTCGCCCCCGGTGCGGGCGGAGCAGGTCGGCCAGCAGTGCCCGGCTGTGCCGGCGCAGCCGGGCCACCGCCTCGGGGGTGCTCTCCTCGGCCCGGCTGCGGTCGGCCTCCGGGTCGGTGGCCGTCCCGCGCCAGCGGGCCAACTCCGGCTTTTCCCCGGGTGGATCGGCCTGCTCCGGCACGCTCACGAACGCACCAGCCCCCGCCCGTCCGCGGTGGGCGCCGCGGGCGCGGCGGCTCCGGCTGGCGGCGGCTGCCCGGCCGGCGGCTCGGCAGCCAGCAGGGCACGGTACGCCGGTACGGTGGCCAGCAACTCGGAGTGCCGGCCGATCGCGGTGATCCGCCCGCCGTCGAGCAGGGCTACCCGGTCGGCCAGTGCGATCGTCGACGGCCGGTGCACCACCAGCAGCGCGGTGCTGTTCCGCAGCACCCGCCGCAGCGCCGCCTCGACCAGCCCCTCGGTGTGCACGTCGAGGGCGGACAGCGGGTCGTCCAGCACCAGCAGCGCCGGGCGACCGAGCACCGCCCGTGCCAGCGCCAGCCGCTGGCGCTGGCCCCCGGAGAGGGACAACCCCTGCTCACCCACCCGGGTGGCCAACCCCCACGGCAGGTCGTACGCGAAGTCGGCCTGGGCCAGCGCCAGAGCGGCCCGGACCTCGTCGTCGCCGGCGTCCGGGCGCCCCAGGGTGAGGTTCTCCCGCACCGACATGGAGAAGAGCGTCGGCTCCTCGAACGCCACGCCGACCAGTCGGCGCAGCGAGTCGAGCCGCAGCTCACGTAGGTCGTGACCGTCCAGCGTGATCCGACCGCCGGTCACCTCGTGCAGCCGGGGCACCAGGGAGAGCAGCGTGCTCTTGCCGCTGCCGGTGGCGCCGACCAGCGCCAGCGTCTCGCCCGGCTCGATGCTGAGGTCGATCTCGCGCAGCACCGGCGTGGTCGAGCCCGGGTAGCGGAACGCGACCCGTTCGAAGCGGAGTCGGCCGTGGACCGCGTCGCGGGGCAGGGCGAGCGCTCCGGGGGCGTCCATGATCTGCGGCGGGGTGTCCAGCACCTCCTGGATCCGGTCGGCGGCGGTGGCGGCCTCCTGGCCGTTGGCGATGATCCAACCCAGTGACTGCACCGGCCAGATGAGCATCAGTTGGAGGCTGACGAACGCGACCAGCTCGCCGATGGTGAGCGCGCCCCGCGCGGCGGCGGCCGCCCCGGCCACCAGCACCACGCCGAGGGTCAGGTTGGGCACCAGGTCGAGCAGCGCCGCGGTGTTGGCCAGCAACCGGCCCTTGGCCACGCCGGTGTCGTGCAGCGTCCGGGCGCCGCCGGCGAAGCGGGCGGCCAGCTCGACCCCCCGGCCGTACGCCTTCATGGTGCGCAGGCCCTGCGCGGTCTCCTCGACCAGGGTCGCCACGTCGCCCTGCTGGTCCTGCATCCGGCGGGACGCGGCGTGGTATTGCCGGCCGAACCGGCGGCTGATCAGCAGCAGTGGCACCGCGCTGGCCGCGACCAGCAGCCCGAGCGCCGGGTGCAGGTGGATCAGCAGCAGCACCACCACCAGGTAGGTGGTCAGGTTGAGCACCAGGAAGAACACGCCGAAGGAGAGGAATCGCCGGATCACCGAGAGGTCGCTGGTGATCCGGGAGAGCAACTGGCCGGACTGCCAGCGATCGTGGAAGCTGGCCGGCAACCGTTGCAGATGTGCGTAGACGTCGGCGCGCAGCGCCGCCTCCATGCCCACCGCCGAGGAGGACTGCACCCAGCGGCGGATGAAGATGAGCACCGCCTCGACGACGCCGAGCAGCAGCGCCAGGCCACCGAGCTGGAGCAGGCCGGCGGGATCGTGCCGGGCCACCGGCCCGTCCACCACCCGCTGCACCACCAGCGGTACGGCGATTCCGGCCGCGGTGCCGGCGAGCCCGGCGACCAACAGCCAGGCGAACTCGGTGGTGTACGGGCGCAGGTAGCGGCGCAGCCGCCAGAGGTTGTGCACGGGGTGGGGGCCCGCGGCGATCCGGGCGGCCGGGTCGCCGTCGCTCTCCACAGGCACTACCCGACGGTAGCGTCAATGGGTGTCGATGCTTGTGTCAGGTTGTTGTCAACCGCCGCTCATGACCGAGAAGCCACTTCTTCACGTCCAGCCCCCAGCGGTAGCCGCCGAGCGTGCCGTCGGTACGCAGCACCCGGTGGCAGGGCACGAACAGCGCCACGGCGTTACGGGCGCAGGCGGCCGCGGCGGCCCGCACCGCCGGCGGCCGGCCGGCCAGCGCGGCGTACCCGGTGTAGGTGACCGGGGTGCCCGGCGGGACCTCGCGCAGCACCTGCCAGGCGTGGGCCATGAACTCGCCACCGGTGCTCTGCCGCACCGGCACCGCGTCGATGGCGGTGAGGTCACCGTCCAGGTAGGACCGGACGGCCACGCTGACCGGGCCGAGGTCGGCCCGCGCTCGTAGTGGCGCCCGCAGGGTGGGGTGGACCAGGGGCAGCAGCGCCGCCGGATCGGGGGTGAAGCCGGCTGCCCGGACCTCACCGTCCGGACCGGCGATGATGCTCAGCGGGCCGGTCGGTGTGCTCAGTACGGTGCTGTCGATGCTCATGCCGCTCTCCAGAGTCTGATCGTGGCGTAGGACCGCCAGGGGCGCCAACGTTCGGCGTACGCGTCGAGGGTCTTCGAGGTGTCGGGCAGGCCGAGCGCGGTCGCGCCGCGCCGGACCGCCAGGTCGGTGGGGAGCAGGACGTCCGGGTCGCCGAAGGCGCGCATGGCCAGGTAGCCGGCGGTCCACGGGCCGATGCCGGGCAGCGCGAGCAGCCGCCGGGCGGTCTCCTCCCGGTCGCCGCCCGACGCGAGGTCCAGCTCCCCGTCGGTCACGGCCCGCGCCAGGGTGCGTACCGTCTCCCGCCGCCCGGCCGGCATCCCGAACCCCGCATCCGGCACCCCCAGCAGCTCCTCCGCGGTGGGAAAGCCGCGGAGACTCCCCGGAGGCTCACCGCGTTGGTCATGAGGCGGGCCGGGGGTTCGATCTCCGTCCGGCCCGCCGACCTCATGGTCGGTGCGGTCGCGGGCGGCCAGCAGGCGGGTGAGGGTGGTGCGGGCGGAGGTGACCGAGACCTGCTGGCCGATGATGGCGCGGACCGCCAGCTCGAAGCCGTCCACCGCACGGGGGACCCGGATGCCGGGTTCGGCGGCGACCGCCGGGGCCAGAGCCGGGTCGGCGGCGAGCGTGGCGTCGATGGCGACCGGGTCCGCGTCCAGGTCGAGCAGCCGGCGGCAACGGGCCACCGCCGGTGCCAGGTCGCGCAGGTCGGCCAGGCGCAGCGTCGCCGCCACGTGCCCGTCCGCCGGGGTCAGCGCCACCTGGCCGGCACCGTGCGGCAACCGCAACCCCCGGTGGTACGTCCCGTCGCGGACCTCCTCCACCCCGGGCAGCGCCCGCACCGAGAGGAAGTCCAGCAGCGCCCGGGCGTGCAGCGGCGGACGGTACGCCAGTCGGAGCGTGATCGTCCCCGCGCCGGCCGGCGCCTGGTGCCGGCCACGGGCCGCCCGCAGCTTGGACGGGGCGGTCGCGTACACCTCGCGGACCGTGTCGTTGAACTGCCGCACACTGCCGAAGCCCGCGGCGAACGCGATCTCGGCCATCCCGAGGCCGGTCGTCTCGATCAGGATCCGGGCGGTCTGCGCCCGCTGGGCCCGGGCCAGCGCGAGCGGCCCGGCGCCCATCTCGGCGCGCAGCATCCGGTGCAGGTGCCGCTCGGTGTAGCCGAGCCGGGCGGCCAGCCCGGGGACGCCATCCCGGTCGACCACCCCGTCGGCGATCAGTCGCATCGCCCGGCCGACCACGTCGGCGCGGACGTCCCACTGGGGCGAGCCGGGTGCGGCGTCCGGGCGGCAGCGGCGGCAGGCGCGCAGCCCGGCGCCCTGCGCCGCAGCCGCGGACGGGAAGAACCTGACGTTCCGCCGCTTGGGGGTGGTCGCGGGGCAGGACGGCCGGCAGTAGATCCCGGTCGACGTCACGCCGGTGTAGAACCAGCCGTCGAACCGCTGGTCACGGCTGTCCACTGCCCGGTAGCACCGCTCGAAGTCCATCTCCACGTCACCGATGATGCCCCGATCCCCGGGCGATCGGCTGGCGGGAATCGGACGTGGCCATGCGGGCCCCGAACACCGGCATCAACCGATGGTCCGCCCAGCGTTCAGCGGCGGCGCCGATGCGGCTGGCCGGACCGGCCGGACCGGCCGGACCGTCCGGCCCCTTCGGCCGGGTCGGGCCGGGCCACCCGCTCGACTGGGGCGGGCCTGGCGCTCAGCAGGGCCGGCCGGAACACGCCGTCCGGGTCGTACCGCCGCCACAGCCGGCGTACCCGGGCACCGGTCGCACCCGGGTAGATCCGGGCGAACGCCGCCGGGTCCGGCCGGCTCTCGAAGTTGAGGTAGGCGCCGTCGGCCCGGCCGGCGGCACCCCGCCAGGCGGCGTCCAACGCCGCGCCACCCTGCGGAGGGAACACCGAGGCGATTACCAGGGTGCTCTGGTGCCGATGCGGGTAGGCGGTCGCTTCCGGGGCGACGTCGTTGACCGCTCCGCCCACCGAGCGGAGCTGGATCACCGCCCGCCCGGTGACCGCCCGCATCACCGCCCGCGCACCGGCCTCGCCCAGCTCGGTGAACAGACCGTTGGTGGTCGTGCCCCGCTGTTGCCCGACGTTCGGGTGCAGGTGCGCGGTCGGCACCAGGGTCGGGTAGGGCAGCAGGTCGGTCCGGTGTTCGAGCACCTTCCCGATGGCCAGCAGCGGCTCCACCAGGGGCCGGGCCCGGCGCAGGCTCTCGGCGGCCACCACGGCGGTGACGGACATGAGGGCCGACCGCCCCTCCGCGAACAGCACGGCGGCCGCGGACAGCTCCCGGGGGGCCTGCGCCAGATAGCCCGCCCACTCCCGGACGGTGCGGCCGTCCGGGTGGGCCTCGATGACGAGCTGCGCCACCCCGACGTTGCGTTGCTCGGTGGCCTCGATCTCGAACGCCACCACGATCCCCGCCCCCGCACCGGCGCCCCGCACCAGCCAGAACAGCTCCGGCTCGTGCTCCGCGTCCGCGCGCACCAGCGTCCCGTCCGCGAGCACCACCTCCACGGCACGGACGCGGTCGATGGTGAGGCCGTAGGAGCGGACCAGCCAGCCGACGCCACCGCCGGTGGCCAGGCCGCCGACGCCGACGTTGCCGTGGTCACCCGAGCTGATCACCAGACCGTACGGGGCCAGCGCCGCCGCGACGTTCGCCCACCGGGCGCCGGCCTCGACCCGGACCAACCCGGACCGTTCGTCGAGAACCCGCACCCGGTTGAGCATGGACAGGTCGATGACCAGGCCACCGTTGTTGGAGGAGGCGCCGGAGAGGCCGTGTCCGCCGCTGCGGACGGCGATCGGCAACCGCTGCTCCCGCGCGTACCGGATCGCGGCGACCACCTGCGTGGCGTTCTTCGGCAGCAGGACGCCCGCCGGCGAAGCCGTCGTGGTGTACGTCGAGCGCAGCTGCGCGTACCTGCGGTCGCCTGGTGTGACGATCTGCCCGGTGAGCGAGTCGGGCACCCGGGCCAGGGCGCGGCGCAGACCGGAGGCGGGCCGGTGTCCTGAATCGGTCATGGCCCAAGAGTGGGCGGTCGCACCTGCCCCGACAAACTCGCGTTGGCCATTGAGCCTGTTCGCCGGGATGCGGGAGCGCGCCGGTTCGGGAAACAACCGCGCGAGGGTGACCGGGATCTCGGTCTGACCGCTCGCACGGCGGCTCACGGAGCTGGTGGGCGATGGCGGCCGGCCGGTCAGATCGGGCGGCAATGCCCGACCTGACCGGATCTGATCAGCTCGGCCGGCCCGGTACCCCGGGCGGACCGGGCGGACTCGGCTCGACGGTCGGACGCGCCGGCGTCGGCGTCGGCAACCCGGGTACCCCGGGCGGGCCGGGCGGACTCGGCTCGACGGTCGGACGCGCCGGCGTCGGCTCGCCGGGTACGCCGGGCGGGCTGGGTACGGCGTCCGGCGCGGACGGGGTGGGCGCGGGCAGGCTGGGCACGACCGAAGGGCTCGGGCTGGGCGCGGCCGGCCGGGGTTGGTCCGACCCGGTCCCGGCGAGGGCGAACGGGGCGGCGATCAGGACGGCCACGAGGGTGCCCACCGCCCCCATGGTCACGGTGGCACGGCGCCGGTTGCGCACCCGCCGTTCCGCTCGGCTCAACTGGTCATGCACGATCGGTGCCTCCTCGGCCAGGTCGGTGAGGGTGGAGCGGATGAGGCGCTCGAAGGGATCGGTCATCGCCGTACCTCCAGCATTGCGACCTCCGGCAGCAGCTCCCGCAGTCGGCTGACGGCCCGGTGGGTGCGGCTGCGCACCGTGCCCACCGAGCAGCCGAGCAGCTCGGCCACCCGCGCTTCGGGCAGGTCCTCGTAGTAGCGCAGGACCACCACCGCCCGCTGCGCCGGTGGCAGGTGGCGCAGTGCGGCACGCATCGCCAGCCGCACGTCCGACCCGCCGCTCGGGTCGGCGCCCACCGGTTCGTCCGCCGGGTTGAGCGGCGTCTCCCGCCACCGCCGCAGTCGCCGCCACCAGCTGATCTGCTCGCGGTACATCACCACGCGCAGGTACCCCTCGGGGTCGGCGTGCCGGATGGTTCCCCACTTCGGGATGGTCCGTGCCAGCGCCGACTGGAACAGATCCTCGGCGGCGTTGCGATCCCCGGTCAGCAGGTACGCGACCCGCAGCAACGCCGGTGTCCGGCTGGCGACGAACTCGGCCAACCGGGCGCGCTCGTCCTCGTCCACCCACCACCCCGTTTCGTTGTCACCCATACAGACGCCCCAGGTCATCCTCGCTATCCACGTTCGGTGCGGCTTTTCCGCCCGGAAGTGTCGGTCGTGGCGGGTAACGTCCGGCCACCAACTCAAGAAGGGGTGCGGTGATGGCGAGCGTGGCGGGTCGGGCGGCGGCATCGACACGGGACGCGTTCCCGCCGCTGCCCCGCGCGGTGGTGCAGTCCTTCTACCGCCGGATGCGGGCCGTGGCGCCGGCCGCCGTCGGCGCGATCGAGCGGGACCGGGCGGCCGACGTCGAGCGGGCCTTCGCCGACACCGCCTGCGGCAGGCTGGCCCGCTCACTCGACGATGCGGGCCTGCGTGCGCTCGGAATGTGGACGCACCACTGGTGCATGCGCTTCTACGACGACGACACCCGGGTTGGCCGGCGGCTGGTCCAGGAGATCGCGGTCCGGCCGGGGCTGGGCTGGACGGCCGACGAGGTGCGCTGGATGCTGCGCGAGTCGGTCTCGGCCGGCCCGGCCGCCGCCGAACGGTTCACCCTGCCTCGGGCCGCCGCCGCGCAACTGCCCCCGGAGGAACGGCCGTTCGGGGAGCTGCCCCCGGGTCACTGGCCGGAGAGCGAGCCGGCCGAGGGCCAGCGCACCGCCAAACCGGTTGAGGGGCATCCCGCCGGGTCGGAGCCGAACCGGCAGGCCGAGTCCGACCCGTCGGCTGAGCCCGCGCCGGGCCGTGTGGCCGGCAGCGAGCCGATCGGGAGGACCGCCGGGGCGATGGCCCTGGTGCCGCGTCAGCGACGCGCTGGCTGAGCTGGCATCGGTTCGCGCCGCCGTGGCCGGGGTGATTGGCCCGCGGTCGGCTGCGGCAGGATGAAGGCCGTCCCGCACCGACGGAAGGACCCGCATGCCCGCCAGCGAACCGACCATCCTCGCCACCAGCATGGGTTTCTTCCGGGGCGACCGGGGCCCCACCGACCTGCGCCCCGGTCCGGTGTTCGAGCTGGCGGCCGAGCTGGCCGAGGCCGGCCCGCAGCCGCGCATCTGCTACCTGGGGCAGGCCGTCGGGGACCAGCCCACCTCGCTGACGGCCATCTACGGCGCCTTCGCCGACACCCGTTTCCGGCTGTCGCACCTCGCCCTGTTCCCGATGCCGAACGTCGAGGACGTCCGCGCCCACCTGCTCGCCCAGGACGTGATCTGGGTCGGCGGCGGCAGCGTGGCCAACCTTGTCGCGCTGTGGCGCGTGCACGGGCTCGACGAGATCCTGCACGAGTGCTGGCAGGCCGGCGTGGTGCTGGGCGGCGTCTCCGCCGGCTCGATCTGCTGGAATGTAGGTGGCGCCACCGACAGCTTCGGCCCCCGGCTGCGCGGCTTCACCGACGGCCTGGGCTGGCTGCCGTACGGCAACGGGGTGCACTACGACAGCGAGGGTCAGCGGCGACCGCTGATGCACGAGCTGGTCGGCGACGAGACGTTGCCGACCAGCCACTGCACCGACGACGGGGTCGGGCTCGTCTACCGGGGCACCCGACTGGCCGAGGCGGTCGCCGACCGCGAGGGCGTTTCGGCGTACGAGGTCAGCCGCGGCGCGGACGGCAGCGTCCGGGAGGCGGTCATCGCCCCACGCCTGCTCGGCTGACGGCCGCCCTTCACCCCCGCCGGCACGGGCCGGCTGGAGTCGAAAACCGAGCCGCGTGGGCCGGCCCGTCCAGCACCGGCGTAAGCTGGCCCGTCGTGAGTCTCACCATCGGCATCGTCGGCCTGCCCAACGTCGGCAAGAGCACGCTTTTCAACGCGTTGACCAAGAACGACGTGCTGGCGGCGAACTACCCGTTCGCCACCATCGAGCCCAACGTCGGCGTGGTCGGGCTGCCCGACGAGCGGCTGGGCAAGCTGGCCGAGATCTTCTCCTCGCAGAAGGTGCTGCCGGCGCCGGTGTCGTTCGTCGACATCGCCGGCCTCGTCCGCGGCGCGTCGAAGGGGCAGGGCCGGGGCAACGCCTTCCTGGCCAACATCCGGGACGCCTCGGCGATCTGCCAGGTGGTGCGGGCCTTCTCCGACCCGAACGTGGTGCACGTCGACGGCAAGATCTCCCCGGCCGACGACATCGAGACGATCAACACCGAGCTGATCCTCGCCGACCTGCAGACCCTGGACAAGGCGCTGCCCCGGTTGGAGAAGGAGGCCAAGCTCCGCAAGGACCGCCTGGCAGCGGTCGCCGCCGCGAAGGCAGCCATCGAGGTGCTCGACGGCGGCACCACCCTGTACTCCGGGGCCGCCGCCGCCAAGATCGAGCTGGAGCACCTGCGCGAGCTGCACCTGCTCACCACCAAGCCCTTCCTGTACGTCTTCAACGTCGACGAGGCCGAACTGGCCAACGCCGCGTTCCTCGACGAACTGCGCGCGCTGGTCGCTCCCGCCGAGGCCGTCTTCATGGACGCCAAGATCGAATCCGAGCTGGTGGACCTGCCCGAGGACGAGGCCCGCGAGCTGCTGGAGTCGATCGGGCAGAACGAGCCCGGCCTCAACCAGCTCGTCCGGGTCGGCTTCCGCACCCTCGGGCTCCAGACGTACCTGACCGCCGGCCCGAAGGAGGCGCGGGCCTGGACCGTTCCGGTCGGCGCCACCGCGCCGGAGGCCGCGGGCGTCATCCACTCCGACTTCCAGCGCGGCTTCATCAAGGCCGAGGTGGTCTCCTACGGCGATCTGGTCGCGGCCGGTTCGATGGCGGCGGCCAAGGCGGCGGGCAAGGTCCGCATCGAGGGCAAGGAGTACGTCATGCAGGACGGCGACGTGGTGGAGTTCCGCTTCAACGTCTGAATCCGGCCTGTTGTCGCAGGTCAGGAAGGTGAGCCTTCGCTCTGGGGCACATCGGGGGCACAACCCCATGCCTCATCGACCGCCCGGCGGGTGCGCTCCTCAGAGTCCGGCATCAGGTGCCCGTAGGTCGACAGGACCAGGGTCGCGTTCTCGTGCCCCAGCCGTTCGGCCACCGTGATGACCGACTCGCCCTGCATCAGCAAGACCGAGGCGTAGTGGTGGCGCAGGTCGTGGGTCGTGATGCTCTCCGGCAGGCCCGCCTTCCGTACGGCCGCGCCGAAGATGAGCGTGCCGTAGTAGTCGTGCCGGTAGGGGCCGGCGAAGCGGGTGGTGAAGACGGTGCCGTCATCAGCCGGCGGGAACTCCGCCATATGCGCCCGGAGAGCGTCGGCGACGACCTGCGGCAGCGGCACGGTCCGACGCGAGCGCGGAGTTTTGGGCACCGTCCGCACCTTTGACTGCGGCGCAAACTGCCACTCGATCCGGATCACTCGCGCGGCGAAGGCGACATCCTCCACGCGCAGCGCGAGCAGCTCGCCGAGGCGCAAGCCCAAGCCGGCCTGGGTGATGACCATCGCCCGATTGCGGGCAGGGATCGCCTCAGAGAGCGCGCGCACCTGGTCGACGGTGAGCGGCACGACGCGTTCCCGGTGGGTTGATGGCAGGCTGATCCGGACCACGGGCGAGCGGCCGACGAGTTTATCCAGCACCGCCGCCGCGTAGACCGAGCGGAGCAGCCCAACGAGGTTGCGCAGGGTCGACGGCGACAGCACTTTGCCACGCTCGGCCGCCCACGCCTGCACCTCAGAGGGCACGACGGCCCCCAGTCGGCGGGAGCCGAGCGGAGTCGCGGCAATGTGCGTTTCGATCAGGCTGGAGACGCGCCGGGCAGTGGTGGGACGGTGAACACGGCCGGCGGCCCAGCGGCGGGCATACTCTACGACCGTCGTCTTGTCGGACGGGTCGACGTACTGGCCGCGCACAATGTCGGCCTCGACCTGGGCGAGAAAGCGGTCAGCGTCGGTCTTGCGCGTGAACGAACGCTTCCGCTGGCGGCGGGCGTCGTCGCGCCACCGGGCCAGGTAGCTCACCTTGCCGTCACGTACCCGCTTCTCGACACTGCCCACGTCAGGCCGCCTGCCCCGACAGCCAGGACCGGACATCGGCCGGGTCGTAGCGCAGGTGCCGGCCGACCTTGAAGGCACGGGGACCGGTACGGCGGTAGCGCCACTGGTAAAGCGTGCCGACCGGAACCCGGAGGAACGCAGACACGTCCTCGATCGACCACAGATCATCGGTGCTCATTGCTGCTCGGCTTGCCAATGTCAGTCCTCCTTGTCGGTGCTATCTAGGCGGCCGGCGACAGGCCGGCGGGGGTGGTGCCGAGTTCGTGGGCGAGTTCTTCGCGGCCGGCGGCTTGTCGGGCGCGTGCCATGGCGGCGGCGGTGTTGGCGAGGAGTGCGTCTCCGGTGGTGTGCCAGCCGACGCCGGCGAAGGTGAGGGTGCCGACGATGAGGGTGGTGTCGTCGGGGTGGTCGACGGCCCGGACGGTGCCGGGTTGCTCGTCGGCCTGGTCTTGGTCGTCGTTGCGTCGGTAGGTGACGCGGGTGTCGCGCAGGAGTTGGAAGGTGACGGAGTAGCGGCGGGCTTTGGTGAGGAAGTGGCCGCCGAAGCCGAGCATGTGTGCCCACCGACGCAGCCGGGCGTACGGGTTGCCTATGGCTGGTTTCGTGGGTTCGGCGTCAAGGCTGGCTTGACGTTCGGCGATGCAGACGGGGCAGGCGGCGTAGCGGGTATGGGTGCCGCAGTCGGTGCATTCCCAGCGCTGGACGAAGCCGGGCCGGGGCCGGTGGTCCCGGGGCCGCTCGGACAGCGGGACGGGTGTGGTGGTGGGTCGGCCGAGTCGCCAGCAGGCGTCGATGAGGCGGGCGGTGTGGTCGCCGTCAGGGTCGGCGTAGTCGCCGATCGAGTCGGCGGTAAGCCTGACGGAGCGGTGCCCGGTTACCTCGGTGCTTTTCGTGGCGTACTTGGCAAGGTAGCCGGCGACCATGCCGTCAGTGACCTCACCGGTTCCGATCAGGCTGATGGGCCGGATGTCGAGCTGCGTGCCCCAGACCACCGGCCAGCCGGCGGGCCGGTCGGGATGGGCCGGGCTGATGTAGCCGACCTGCTCTACGGCGTGACGGATCGCGTCGTCGAGGTCGGCGGCGGTGAACCCGGCCGGTGGTGGGACGACGGCGGTGGGGTCGGTGGGGTCGACGCCGTCCAGGCGCACCAGGGCGTGGAAGTGGACTGCTCCGCGTGCTTGGAACTCGGCGGCTTTGCCGTGCGACAGCCGGACCGGGGCGACCGTGCGGACCTTGCCGGAGGGCGTGACCGTTCGGGCCGGGGGGATGCCGCGTCGGCGGGCGAGCTGGGTGAGGTGCCGCTCCGCGGCTTGCTTGGTGCGCCGCCACAGTTCGCCTGCGAACACGTTCCAGACGACCTGGTGGTCGTGGTCGTAGCAGTCCAAACACAGCGGCTGACCGAGGGCGGCGTCTGCCGGTTCGTGCCTGGCCCAACAGACGGCCGGGCGGCCGTGGGCGCATAGGCCGGCGGTGGGGTCGGTGCTGCGGCGGGCGTGGCAGGGGTCGGGTCGGCAGTCGCAGCGTTTGCGGTTGGCGCAGGTGTGCCGCTTGACCGCACGGACGTGCACGGGACCGAAGGACGGGGCGGTGAAGGTGGCGAACACCGCCGGGTGCCGGGACACCGTCTCCGGGACGCCTTTGCCACCGACGAGGCCGGCGCGCAGCAGTTGGTAGGCGTCGCGTTGGTAGACGGTGGCGCACGTCGGGCAGACGGTGGCGCGGCGGTTGCCACACGCCTTGTAGATCGCGGCGTCGGGCATGTGGTCGGTGTGCCGGGCGTTGAGGAGTCGGCCGGTGGCGGGTTCGATGGTGAGGAGTTGGCCGGCGAGGCGGATGGGGCGGGTGCAGCCGGCGGCGGCGCGGACGTGTTCGAGCCAGCCGAAGTAGTCGGGCTGCTGGGCGCGGGTGAACGCGGAGCCGGCGGCGGTGTAGCCGACGAACGGGGTGGTGTCGGCGTTCGAGCCCACACCCCGGGCCGAGGTGGCTCGGGGTGTGAGGTCCAGCGTCGAAACCATCAGGCAGCCTCGCCAGCGAGGCGCCGGGTGGTGATGGTGTGTTGGGTGACGATGATGCGGCAGGCGCCGCACTGGCGATCCGTTGGTTCGTGCCGGTGACACGCGATCGTGGCGGTCGTCTCGCCGCAGCGGATGGTGACCGGAGTCCGGCACGGGCCGCCGGGGATGACGTGGAGGACGGTGCGTCGGGTGTCGTAGGGGTGCGCCTCGACGTAGGCGGGACAGGTGTGGGTGACCTGCTCGATGTCGACGACGTGAATGGTCATCGGGCACCGCCGACCGGGGTGCCGTTCACGGCCGGGTGGCCGGTGATGGTGTGCAGCAGTTCCCGGGCGATGTCCGGGGTGACCGAGAGCAGGTCGGCGAGTTCGTCGGCGGTGATGGGTCGGCCGGTGCTCTGTTCGTGGCGTCCGATGACGAAGCGGGCGGTGGGCATCAGGTGCGCCGGGACCTCAGGCCGGGCCACCGGGATCGGCGTGAAGGTGGGTGCCGTGATGACGGCCGGCGTCGGTGCCGGCGGGATGTCGACGACCGGCACAGGAGCCGGGGTGATGTCGACGGCCGGTGTGTCGGTCGGCTCGGTAGCCGGTGCCGGGGTGAGGTCGTTGACGGCGGCGAGGAGGGCGGCGGCTTCGGCTTGGATGGCGGCGAAGTCGGGGCGGATGCGTCCGGCGACGAGTTCGACGCCGATGACCAGGACGACGACCAGGGCGAAGACCAGGCGTAGGCCGAGGCTGCCCGGGGAGGCGAAGTTGATGGTGGCCGACAGCAGTGCGGCGGCGGCGAAGACGACCATGGCTCCGCGTTTGGCGTCTTTGGCGATGCCGGAGGTGCGGACGACGGTCAGCATGGACACCATGGCGGCGTCGAAGATCAGCGGCACGAGGTAGGCGAAGTAGCCGGCGTTCTGGGTCCACAGGTAGTGGGCCTGGTGCAGGTAGCTGGTCAGCAGCGCACCGAGCAGAACGAAGCGGTTGTACCGCTTGATAGATGCGATCGCCGCGAGCATGGTCGGCACCGCGTTGCGGGCGTATTCGGCGGCGAACTGTTCGGTGACGGCGTTCGGGTCAGTGCTCGACATGGGGAGTCACCTCCGGGGCCGGGATGGTGTCGAGGGGGATGAGGTCGACCACGCCGGAGCAGTGGGCGCACATGATCGGGGCCAGCCCTTGGGCGGCCATCTGCTCGCGGAAGCAGGGCAGGCAGGCGAAGTCGGCCGGGAACAGGCCGTCTCCCTCGCAGAGGGCGCAGGGGCCGAGGCAGACGGGGCAGGGCTTGTAGACCGGGCCGAGGATGTCGTGAATGCCGGCGGGCGAGCTGCCCTCGATGCACCACAGGCAGGGGTCAGACAGGTGGAAGCTCACGACGGGTTCCCTTCGTGGCAGTCGAGGCATTCGCCGTAGCGGCGGGGGATGTAGTAGGGCTTGACCTGGGCGCAGACGCGGCAGGTCCGGCGGGCGCGAAGCGCTTTGGCGATCGCCTCCCGCTGAGCGGGCGTGGCGGTGCGCTTGGGTGCGGCCATGTCGAGGCGGTAGAGGTAGGCGACCCGGCGCTGTGTGCGGTGCCGCCAATAGATCTGCGCGATGGGGTCCTGGCCGTTGGGGCGAAGGCCGGCGGCGCGGAGCTGCCGCACGGTGGCCAGGCCAACCGGGGCACTGTGGTAGGGGAAGGTGGGGAACCCGTAGCGGGTGCCGAGCGGGTCGTAGAACTCGACCCGGATACCGGTGCGATCGGCCAGGGCGTCGAGGTCGACGCTGCGAAGGTCGGTCACGGCCGCTCACCGCCCCAGCGCTGCTGGGCGGCCTGCTTGGAAATGCCGAGACGTTGGCCGATCTCGGCCCAGGAGTAGCCGAAGGCCCGCAGCCCGACGACGGCGTCGCCGATGGCCTCGTCGAGGTTGGCCGACAGGGCGACCAGGTCACGCAGGGCTTCAACGTCGCCGGTGGCGACGCGGCGGCCGTGGGCGCGGATGATGCGGCGGGCGAAGCCGGCGAAGGCGTCGTTTTCGACGACCTCGCGGCGCTTGGGTCGTGGGGTGTGCGTCAAGGACGCCTTGACGGTGAACATCAGCGCTCGCCTCCCTGGTTGTGGAGGCGGTCCCACTGGTCGGCGGCGAAGTTGAGGGCGTTGATGACCCCGGTGAGGGTCCGACGCCGGTCGTCGTTCCAGCCGAACAGGTCGGTGGACGAGTTGAGGTCGAGGAAGTCGATGAGCGCCCACACGGCGGCGCGGTAGTCGCGGCATTCCGGCCGGTCGGTGAAGAACGGCAGCTCGGTGGCCGTGCCGTACGCGGCCATGGCGATGGCCCCGGAGACGCAGGCGCGGGGGGTGAGGGCGTCGAAGACGATCGTGTAGTAGTCGCCCTGGGTCCAGCCGTGCCGGAGCAGGTAGAGGGCAGACATCCGCAGCAGGTCAGCGGGGGTGACCTGTGCTGCGGTGGGTGGGTTGTGGGTAGCCTTCATGGCAGCCACGTCCTTTCGGGGCTGTTGGTGGGAGGTCGGCAGGACCAGCTCTGCTGCCAGGCGAAATCTGGTCCTGTCGGCCGTTCTTGTTGGTGGTCAGCAGCCGGGGCAGTGGCGTTTGCCGCTGCCGGTGGAGCCGCGCAGGGCGGCGAGGATGAGCGCGGCGACGGCCAGGAGGCCGGCGATGAGCGCGGCGTGGTGGATGAGGAACGCCACCAGGTAGACGACAGCAGCGATGGCACCGGCCAGCACGGTGCCGGCGGCGGTGGTGATGGCGATGACTCGCCGGGTACGACGGACGCGACGTGGCCGGGCGCGGTCGGTGATGTGGGTGCGCAGGGAGGTGACCCGCACCGGACGAGGCGCGGCGGTGGTGGTGGTGGTGGTGGTGGTGGTGTCGACCAGGCGCAGGGCGACCCGGATACGCGGGTCGGTGGGCGACACGGGCCGGGGTGCGGTCATCGAGACCAGGGTTCCGGCGGTGTGGTGGTTGCGGATGACGTTGGCGACCTGCTCAGGCAGGCCGATCAGGGTGTGGTCGCGGTAGCCGAGGGTGCTCATGCGGCGATCTCCCAATCCATACGAGAGCCAGCCGGGACCGCAGTGCCGGTGGGGCGGCGGGTCCAGGCGGCGTAGTCGGCGATGTTGTAGATGTCGGTGTCGGTGAGGTAGGCGGCCTTGATGCGGCGGGGCACGCCGCCTTCGGCCAGGAGGTAGGCCGCGCCCTGGTTCGTGGGCGAGATGTCGGAGGCGGTGTAGCCCTGCTCGGCCCAGCCCTGACCGAGAATGATGTTCGAGCTGTTCAGGCTGGTGCAGCGGAACGCGGCCCGGTAGCCGAACAGGTCCCGCAGGCTGGCGGGAATGATGTCCCACGACGGCCGCTGAGTCGCGGCGACAACGGGCATGCCGCAGGCACGGCCCAATGAGACGAGCCCGCGTAGCAGGGTGGAGAACTCTTCCTGCTGGGCTTTGGTGCCCAGGACGGTGGAGTACATGGCGAGTTCGTCGATGATGGTGACGATGACGGACATGCCGTCGCCGTCGGCGAGCTTGCGGCGCCGGTTGGCCAAGAGCCAGGCGTAGCGGTTGGTGGCCACGACCAGGAGGCGACGCAACACGTCAATGCCCTGGTCGATGTCAGGGCCGATGAAGGCATCGGCGAGGTCACGCCAGGGGCCGAGTTCGACGAGTTTGGCGTCGAAGAGCACCAGGCGGGTGCTGTCGCACAGGGCGGCGTGGCCGCAGATGTTGTTGATCAGGCCGGACTTACCGCCGCCGGGTTCCCCTGCGGTGAGCAGGTTGCGGTAGATGACGTCCAGGTAGACGGGTTGGCCGAACTCGTCGATCCCAATGAAGATCGGGTCGAACATCGACAGGCCAGGACCCACCGGCACCGCCTCAGCAGTGGTGGGAATCGTGGTGGTCATGAGGTGCCCTCCTGGGCGTTGTGGGCGCGAGGAGCCACACGAACGAGCCGCCATGACTCCTCGCGTCCCGGGATGGGTGTGGGTCAGATCCAGTCGGAGGTGTCGTCGTCGTCCGACGCGGACGACGCGGAGGAAGCCGCGGGCTTGCTGCCGTTGGCCGTGGTGGCCGGCTTCTTCGCCGGCTTGCCCTGGCTGGGAAGGGTGACCGTCGGCATGTCGATGTCCGGTAGGTCCAGGGCGGTGGGGACCGTCAGCGGCGATGCCGAGACGGGGGCGGTCGGGTCGATCACGTCCACCAGCGGGGAACCGACGTGGGCGGTCAGCACCTCACGGCGTTTGATGTCGAACCGCAGGTAGGCGGCGTTGTTCTCCGAAGCGCGCTCGATGAGCACGGTGGAGGCGTGGCAGGTGACCGCGATCTTGTCGAGGCGGCCTTCCAGGTCCTTCGCCGATAGGCCTGGGCGCAGGTAGACCCAGACCCGCTCACCGACCGGGGTGGGGCGTGCCCACAGGATCAGTGGGAGGCTGCCGGACTGGTTGGCGATGATGAACTGCGCGAAGCACACCCGCAGCCGGTGCCGAACGATCAGGCACCATCCCCAGGCTTTGACCTGGCGGCGAATCGGGCGGACGGCGGCGGGGACGCCGACGACCAGGGCGACCACGAGCAGGGTCACCAGGGTTGGAGTGTGGTTGGCCAGCTGCACCCAGCAGGTCAGCAGGAGGACACCGAGGATGGTTTCCGGGGTCCACCACCACAGCAGCCGGATAACCGGCCAGATCCTGACGAGCACCCAGACGAGCCCGCCGGTCGGAACGCCGATCAGCGCGCCGACGAACAGGGACACGATGGGGTGCCAGTAAGAAGCGGCCACCACGGCCGACAGAAGGCCGACGATGACCGCCGTGAGGATGAACGCCATCTTGGCGTTCCGCGCGGAGGAACGGTGGACCTTGGCCTCGATGACCGTCACCGTTCCGGTTGACCTGCCGCCGAAGCGGCGGGGGCTAGACTTGGACACGACGAGTCCTCCCAAGCACATTGGGTCGGATGAGTTGGAAGGCACGGGGTCGGGTGATGTAGGAGTCAGACCGACCCCGCGCCAGCTCTTACGGGGATGCCACCACCACAGGTGATGACCAGGTTCGGGAATGTAGGAGTCAGAAGCACTCCCGGACCCATGGTGTGGATGGGTTCAGCGGACCATCAGGCCGCTTCGCGAGCCACGGACACCAGCGGCTCACACAGCACAGCGGTGCGAGAGACCTACTTGCCGGCCGGAGAACCAGTCTTCGGCTTCAGCGAGACCGCCCGGAACGCGACGCCGTTGCGCCCGTTGGTCGCCCACGGAATGGCCTCCAACTGCTCGACGGCCAGGAAGTCGCCCACCTTCACGCTCGGCTTCTCACCCGCCGTGGTGATGGTGATGACCTCCCCGCCGTTCTCGTCGAGCACGAAGACCTGGGTAGACCACATGAGCCGGCCCGTGTTCTTCTCGGACTTCTGATTGCCGTTCTGGTCGTTCTTCGGCTCCGGGTCCTTCGACGCCGTCACCTGCTTGCTCGTGGTGTCCACGTACAGCTTCACAACAGACCTCCTGTGTCTGAGCGCGCCCCTCGTGGGCGACTGCCCTGTTGTTGGGTTGTACCAACAACATCCTGTCTACCAGGATGATGCAGCAGGGTCAAGGGGTTGTTAGCGTGTAGGTACAACCCACCTAAGGAAGCGTGATGACTCTCAACCCGGCCGACTCTCGGCCGCTCTACCACCAGCTCGCCTCGCTGCTCAGGGAGCAGATTCAGACGGGCGAGCTGGCACCGGGTGACCGGTTCCCCACAGAAGGCGATCTCTCCGAGAAGTACGCCACCAGCCGAAACACCGTTCGGCTCGCCCTCGACGTGCTCCGCAACGAGGGTCTGATCACCTCCCAGCGAGGACGCGGCAGCTTCGTTCGCGCCGACCCGCCGATGCGCTACTACGCCTCACTTACCGGCTCCCGGAAGAAGCGGCTTGAAGCGGATCGCCGACGCGACACGTTCAGTCAACAGATCGAGGCACAGGGCAAGACACCGCACCAGATGAGTAGCGTGGAGACCCTGCCAGCGACGGCGGAGGTAGCCGCACACCTCGGCTTAGAGCCCGGAACGCTGGTCGCGGTCCGACGGCGGATCATGTACGCCGACGACCAGCCGCTACAGCTGGGCGATAGCTACTACCCGCTCGACATCGTGCAGGGCAGCAAAATCATGAGCCCTGAGGATGTCGTGGAGGGCACCGACCAGGTCTTGGAAGACCTGGGGCACACCCCCACTCGCTACGAAGACGAGATCACTTGGCGGATGCCCAGCGTCGAGGAAGCCACGAAGTTGCACCTCGGACCAGCAACTCCTGTGGGTCGACTCCTGCGAACCAGCATCGACCAGCACGACCGGCCGATCGAGCTGTACCAGGTGATCCTGCCGGGCGACAGACACGTGCTGCTGTATGAGGTGGACGCCCAGTGAACCTAAGACCAGTTGTCCTGACAGGGAACGTTGTACGTCTGGAGCCATTGGGCTACGAGCACACAGATGACCTCGTTGCCGCTGCCGCTTTCGACGAAATCTGGACCTACCTCGACGAGCCAACCCCTTCCTCGACTCAAGCAGTGGAGGCGCTGATTCGCGATGCGCTCAACGAGCAAGAGCGCGGGAGCCGGATTCCCTTCGCGATCATCGACCTTGGCACCAACAGGGCCGTCGGTAGCAGTAGCTACATCGATATCCGGCCACAGGACCGGTCGGTAGAGATCGGCTGGACTTGGATTACCCCAAGCCACTGGGGCACCGGAGCGAATACCGAAGCCAAGTTCATGCTGATGCGGCACGCGTTCGAGGAGCATTCCGCGGGGCGAGTGGCCATCAAGACAGATCTCCGCAACGAGCGGTCGGAGCGGGCAATTGCCAAGCTCGGGGCAGTCCGGGAAGGCGTGTGGCGGAACCACCGGTTGCTGAGCACCGGCAGGTATCGGGACAGCGTCTTCTACAGCGTGATCGACTCGGAATGGCCTCAGCTGCGGGAACGCCTCAGCGCCGGTCGCTGAGGTCTCCGGCCCAGATCGGAGCGCGGAGCCGGCCGACTGCCGGCGATGTCGGGCTTCACTTGATCCGTTACACATCAGCTTCCCTTGACGGGTGACAGCCGGCCGGATCTTCCTGTTCTGCTGTCACAGTGCGTTACCGGCGTGCCGTCCTATCGCCGGGGTAGCGGTCCTCGATGCCGGTCAAGACGCGCGGTCAGCGGCATGAGCGGATACTCGGCGTACCTAGAGCGGTGCCGTGAAAACAGATCTTCAGATCTGACCCGTGGCACTCGCCGTCGTCCGGCGTGGCGACGCGATCCTTGTTCCTCCACTCAGCCGAGATGGCGGATGGGCCATCTAAGCCGCAGGCCATAGGTATCTCATCGATGAGGGCGGCCCCGTCAAGCGGCAACCGTTGAGCCGTTTCGACGCACAGGGAAAGCCGTCCCGTCTGACATGATCTCCTTCCGGCGGGCCGTGCGGCTCAGGTTGGTATGGCTTTTGTGGCGCGGGTGGCCCCCGCCTCTCGGCCGATGGCGACCACGGCGGCGATGGTGATCGGGACGAGTGTCAGGTGGCAGAGGGCCAGTGTCGCCTTGCTCGCGGTGTCGAAGTCGGTGGGCAGGGTCATTAGGGCGATCGTGCCGACCGCCAGCACCGGGCCGACGACCAAGGCGGCCCGGATGACCCAGGCAGCAAGCGGTGCCAGCAGAGCGACGACGGCAAGGCCGATCAGCAGTGGTATTGCGCTGAAACCAGCGACGGTGACCGCGTCGACCTCGGCCGGTCCGCTGGAGGAGGTGAATTGAAACGTGCCGCCGGCTGCTCGCCCGACGCTGTAGAAGACGAGATTGACCACCACGGCGGTGACGCCGCCGAGAGCGACGACCGCCACCCGAGAGAGCCTAGACATCAGCAGGCTCCGTTCCGCGCTGACGGGCCAGGAACGCCTCGATGCGGGCGAATGCACCGGCCCACACCTCGCTGACGAAGAAGTCACGGACCTCGGGAACCGGGAAGCCGCTCTGGACGACGGTCATCAGGGTACCGCCGGCCTTCTCTTCGAAAGTGACCTCGATACGGGTCGTCATGGTCATGCCATCCGGGCTGGCGCCGCTGGACTCGGTGACGAGCCGGTGCGGGCGGTCGATCTCGACGAACGTCTGCGTCTCCCGGAACAGCATGTCGGGGCTGGGCCCCCACACCGCAGTCTGCTGTCCGCCGACCCGCAGATCGACCTCGATCTCGACGATGCCGGGCTGCTCGTCGAGGATGGTGAACCAGATCTTCTGCTTCTCGGCGTCCGTGTACGCGTCGAAGACCTCCTCCGGTGTCGCGGGCAGTTGCCGCGTCATCCGCATGTCAAGCGTCATGAATCCTGTCCCTTCGGGCCGGGTTGGAGGGTGAAGTAGGCGTCGAGACCGTCGAGGCGGCGGGCCCAGAGCCGTTGGTAGAAGCCGATCCAGGCCATCGCCTCATCCAGCGGCGCAACGCCGAGGCGGCACTGACGTGACCGGCCGACCTTCTCCGTAACGACGAGTCCGGCATCTTCGAGCACCTGGACGTGCTTTTTCATACCGGTCAGGCTCATCCCGGTGGGCTCGGCGAGCTCGCCGATGGTGGCCGGGCCGTCGCCGAGCTGGATCAGAATGCCTCGGCGGGTCGGATCGGCCAGCGAGGCGAACACCCGGTCCAGGACATGTTGGTGAACCATGTAGTTCACCTTACGACACTGAACCTTCAAGCTCAATGTCGTCTTGGTGCTGCGCGCGGCGACGCGCTCAATTCGGCAGAAGCGGATGCCGGGGGCACCAGCGTGGTGGACGGCCGGTGTCACGGGCCGTGTCCGGCATGCTCAAGGCCGGTGTAACCCGTCAACTGGAGTCACCGTGTAACGGATCAAGCGGAGTACGACAGCCGACTGCCGGCGATGTTGTGCAAACTTTCTGTACGTCTTCAAGGCGGCCCGAGACGGGCCGCACGCGCCGCCGCCTGGGCGCGCGTCCGACGCTCCGCTGTCGCTCCACGCCGGCCACGCAACACGCCCGACGGCTGGCGCGGAGAGCGGGAAGCCCGGTGGGCCGCCGAGGACGACAGGGGTGTTGACCGGTTGGGGGTTGGGCCGGCAGCCGGCCGGCCGCGCGGCCACGAGCCCGCGCGGCGTGAGGGAGCGGACGCGGGCCGCGTCGGCGAGCTGGCGGTGGTCGCGGGGTTGCGGTTACTGCGCCTCCGGCGGGGGCGCTCCGGCTCCAGGATGGCCGGGGCTACGCCGGCGGGTCGCGGTCCGTGGGTGGTGGCGCGAGCCATCCCGCCAGCCATCGACCCGGGCAAGCCGAGCAGACCACCGCCCGACGCGCCAGCGTCCGAACGGGCGTCAACGTCCGCTTGACATGGCGCACCGGGCGGAGGCCCGCTCCCCTACGAGGCGGGTCGAGGGCAGACGGGATGGCCAGCCACGTTAAGAGACCTTGCGTGCAATGGAGTCGTAGCGGTCTTGTAAATGATCCTCTTTGATCTTGCCATTTCGATTCTGTCGTACAAAAGTCTTCAGATCGCGAATCCCTAGTGGCAACACCATGCCGTTCTGATCCGATATGCGCCGGATATGTTGGTAGTAGCTGTTCTGCATCTCGCCTCGGTATGCAATAACAGCGAATCTGCCGACGGCGTTGGCCATGTAGTAGCTTACCTGGTGGAAGTCGCTCGACTTTAGTTGCTCGTAATTCTTGCATTCCCAAACGACCTGCAACGCGTCGTACCGTTGTCGCATTGCGGCCCAGAATCCTGTCTGAGCACGATTTGATGCGATCCAATCCCGGATAACCTCACCATTGACGCTGCGAACCCGATGTTCCGGGTTTTCGAGACCACGAAAGAAACAGAGTTTTAGGACGTCGCCTACCGCCTGCTCAAAGTCATCGGCACCGGCGGGACCATGAGGAATCGAGTCCAGCCGAGCACTCAGCAGGTCCAGTTCGTCGATGTAAGTTGTCTGGTCCAAGCCCCCAGGGAGGTCAAGAATAATGCCGATGCGTCCAAATTCTTGATCCTCAGGCAGAGATCGTACGAGGACATCCTGAAGATCTAGCGCATCCCAGTAGCATTTGTGAATGACTATCTCGGCATCATCGGAGATAGCTGGCGAGCTCGTCTCTTGAGGGCCAAGTGCCCGGAATCTCGCAGGTTGTCCAGGACGGCGGAGCCCTATGAAGCCGATGTTGTACAGCAAGCGAACAAAGCTCTCCAAAGCCTGATTCTCGAAAATCCATGAAGCACAGGCCCTCTTCGCCTCGGAGTCTTGAAGGAGCTTGCGTATAAAAGCTTCCATCCCCCCAGGTGTGAAAGAGCGCCCCAGGCCGTAGAAACGTCTCAGCACCACCGCAATCTGTGGATAGTTCTCCGCGTACTCATCTCCGAGATCCTTAAACCGGTTATCTGAGAATCGACGTCTTGCAGAATCGACATCCTCCACCAAGATTTGTTCGTGGCCTCGTTCCTGCGCAAGGTCGATGGCGTGCGACACATAGATAAGTACGTCGCGCGGCCGGTTGTAGCAGTAGTCGAACACTCTCTCCTTGGCCGCTTCCGGCTGCTCGAAGAAGACGTCCCACGTAGGTCCTCCCAGGGCTTGCTTGGCGGTGAGAGCCCGATTCAGCCGTCGCTCTACCAGTTCTAGGAGTTGCCGCCTGTTCCAGTCCAGGGCTACAACGGCCGTTTCAATCCTCGATGATTCCGAGTCTCTAGCCCTTACGCGCTCAAAGATGTTTTCACGTAGGAATAGCAGAGCGCGCGCCCACGGCAATTGAGACGACATCTCCAAACAGGCGTGCATAAAGGCCGTGAGGTAGACGAGAGCCTGATCGGAACCGTCCCAGAAATCGTCAATACTGTCGATCAGCAGCGCGTAGCTTCCTCCGCTCTGAAGGTGCTTCATCTCTTCAAGAAGAGCTTTTGTCGCTTTATTCTCGGCGATGAAGACCTGATCGTCAGCGAACGCAACCCCCCGGCCGACTGAGGCGATTAGCTGGAGCGTACGTGTGTCGAAATCTTGCCTGCAGAAAGTGTTCAGCTCGTTGGAGATTATCGGCGGCAGGTCCGCGTAGGTCGAGTGAGCCTCACGCCATAACAATAGAACTTCATCCAGCATTGATCGTTTGAACACAGAGACCAGAGAGCGAAATGGGCCCTTCCGAGAATTCTCGAACACCTCCATGTCGAATGCCGACGATGATGGTGAGAAGATTTCGGGAACGATGACGCGCGAGTGCCCAACCTGTACATCGCAGTATGTTCGAGTTGCTGTCTTACCGGTTCCTCTGCGGCCAACGAAGAAGTACTTCCCGCTCTCTGCGTCGAGCGCCACGTTGAAAGCGGGAGTGCGAACCCAGACGTTTTGGTCCTCAAGCGCCTTGTCATACTCGGCGAAAGACTGTCCGATCTTGGCACGCAAGATGGTGCCTTTCGGTAGATGGGGCGAGGGCGGAACAGCCGGCGTCGTCTGCCTCGACCCTTTAGCCCGTTTAGCCATCGTTGCCCCTTCGACGTGATCCTTGAGACCACGATCGTCGCAACAACCGGTCTGACACGCTAGTGACCGTTTGGCGATACTTGGGGTCTGTGCCTACAACCATCGCTGCTTGGCATGCTCGGAGTGTCAGGCGAACCACGGTCGACAGCAACCGGAGCAGATGAGGGCGACCAGGACGAGCCGCCGGCGGATGATTACCGAACGTCGGCGAGTTGGACGAACGGCCGGTGGTGGGTGACGAAGTGGGTGACAACCAGGGTGCGCAATCACGGACGACCACAGACGCCGGTGGACTGTCGGCGCAGGTTAAGACCGCTATTTCGGCAGGTCGGAACACCATGATCGTTCCTTCGGGACGAAGAGGTCAAGTCCGCCGGCCAACAGGCGGCCAGCAGGGCCTGACGCCCCCCAGAAGCATTGGGATGGCTGGGGGGATTGACGACGAGTGTCGCGAGGTCGTACTGCGTGGGGCCGCCGTGGGACAATCCCACGCGTGATCCAAGAAGCCTGGCGACCTCTCGGCATCGACACAGAGGAACAGATCGCTGAGTACGATGCCCTCCATGATGGTGTCCCAAAATGGATGACTTCATCCTTTTGGGTATGGGTGCGAGATGCCCTGACTGTGCGTCGGCGTTATCGCGACGGAAGTGGACCCGTGCCGATGCTGGACACGGACTTGGCGGAACGCATGTGCCAGACTCTCAAGATCCCTATTCCCGACCTCCGCGCCTCGGGGGTCAGCGGACAAGTCGGTGAGAGGCAGCTACTGACCGCGATCACAACGCTGCAGAAGCATGCTGCCCCTCTTCAGATCGCCGACTACCTCCTTGCTCACGACAGCCAAGCGAGTGCGGAGGACCTTGGTGCCGTACTGGTACGCAGTAAATCGGCATACGAGATTGGCGTCCGAGCCGGTCGTCCGGGCCTGACACGTCGCGTCCCCCTGGGCGTGCAGGTTGCTGCCGACTCTGTGATGGCAAGAGCTGGGCGAGCTGGAACGCGGCTAGCCAAGGCATGGGAGGAGCTCTACGGTCTCACCCCCAATGCTAGCGAGGCGTATCGGTTGGCAATCTTGTCCGTTGAGGACGCTGCCGTACCCGTGGTGTCGCCCAGTAACTCAAGAGCGACGCTCGGAACAGTGCTTAGGCAGCTTGAGGACCAAGGGGACTGGAGGCTGCCGATGGAGCGCGAGCACGACTCCGCTCTTTCGTCACAGGTCGTCATTGGCATGCTGCGGATGTTGTGGCATGGCCAGCATGACCGTCACGGCGGCCAGCCTTCAGCGCCGGGCAACGTATCGATAGACGAGGCTCAGGTAGCCGTGTCTGTGGCAGTCACGCTGGTCCAGTGGTTCGATACCGAGTTGATCGGACGAGCACCTCGGACGTCCTGATCCGACTGAGTGACTAACTGGGTGACGATCGGGCCGGACGCCGACGGACGAGCGTGGACCCCGGAGGACCGATCCGACGGCTCAGCTCGGGTGCAACAGCAGGTCGCAACTCCGTGCTGGTTGCCTGGGGGTCAAGGGGTCATCGGCCCGAATCCGGCCGTCCCGACAGCGGCCGAGTTAGCCAGGACTGGGGGTGCATCGGGTGTAGGGAACGTTGCCTAGATCGGGGAAACCGCCCAGGTCAGAGATGGCGGTGTCACCTGCCTGTGTGTAGGTGAGGGTGAAGAGAACCGGCATTGGCGCTGGGCAGGGCATGAGCACGTCGAACGTGATCGTCAACCAGGTGATGGCGCCGGGTGGGAGTGGGTGCGGGGTCCTGGCGTCCATGTACGACAACTGGCCGCAGCTTCCCCATGCGCTCGTCGTTGCTCTCAGCCCGTTCAACGGAAGGACCGGTTCGATCCGGTCAAGCGTC